>CAYSHC010000044.1:0-28288 GCA_964430855.1 uncultured Vicinamibacteraceae bacterium | reverse complement strand
CGCGTCGACCCGAACGTGCCCATCGAGGACACCGTCGGCGCGATGTCGGAGCTGGTGGCCGCGGGCAAGGTACGGTACCTTGGGCTGTCGGAGGCGGCGCCCTCGACGATCCGCCGCGCGCATGCCGTCCACCCCATCACGGCGCTCCAGACGGAGCTGTCGCTGTGGACACGCGATCCCGAGGCGGAGCTGCTGGGCCTCTGCCGTGAGCTCGGCATCACCTTCGTCGCCTACAGCCCGCTCGGCCGCGGCTTCCTCACCGGCGCCATCAAGAGCCCCGACGACCTCGCGCCCGACGACTGGCGACGGCAGAACCCGCGCTTCCAGGGCGAGAACTTCCAGAAGAACCTGGACCTCGTCCGCGCCATCGAGCAGATGGCCGCCGCGCGGGGCTGCACGGCGCCGCAGCTGGCGCTCGCGTGGGTACTCTCGCGCGGCGAGCACGTGATGGCCATCCCGGGGACGCGCAGCATCAGGCGGCTCGAGGAGAACGCCGCCGCGGCGGACATCACGCTGAGCGAGGACGAGCTGGCCGAGATCGACAGGATAGCGCCGCCGGACGCGGCCGCCGGCACGCGCTATCCCGAGGCCGGCATGAAGGCCGTCAACCGCTGATCACACGCCGCCGAACGCCTTGTAGATGGCGGCCACCCGCGTGAATGCCTCGGCCTCGGCCGAGGCCACCGCGTCTTCCGCCTGCAGCTGTTCCCGCTCGGCGTCGAGCAGCGTCAGGAAGTCGCTCACGCCCTCGCGGTACCGGAGCCGCGCGATCTCGGCGGCGCGCGTGCTCTCGCGCGCCTGCTCGCGCAGGTGCACGAGCCGCTGCTGGTGCTCGGCGTACGCGACGAGGGCGTTCTGTGCCTCCTCGAGCGCCGCGAGCACGGTCTGCTCGAATGCGACGAGCGCTTCTTCGGTCGCCGCGCTCGCGCCGCGGAGCCGCGCGCGGGCGCTGCCAAGGTCGAAGGCAGCCCACCCGAGGGCCGGGGTCACCGCCCACGCCCGCGAGTCGGCGCTGCCGAACGTCGTGCCTCGCCCGGCGAGGAAGCCGAGAAAGCCGGTAAGCGTCACGCGTGGGTACAGCTCCGCGGCTGCCACGCCCTGTCGGGCCGTTGCGGCCGCCAGGCGCCGCTCGGCGGCCCGCACGTCGGGGCGGCGCTCGAACAGGCGCGCCGGATCGCCAAGCGCCAGCGCCGTCTTCAGCTCGGGGTACGGCCGCGGCTGGAGTTTCGCGTCGAGGTCGCCCGGACGCACGCCCGTCAACACGGCGAGCCGATGCTGCCGCGCCGCGATCGCCGTCCGGATTGGCGGGATGCTCGCCTCGATGGCCGCCACGCGCGCAGCGGCGCTCGCGACGTCCTGCGTCTCGCCGAAGCCGGCATCGCGGCGAATCTGCGTCAGCCGCAGCGTGTCGCGGACGTTGACGAGGTTGCGCTCGGCGACGCCGAGCTGCTGCTGGAGCCCGCGCAGTTCGAAGTATTCGCGTGCCACGTCAGCCACCACGCGCACGCGGACGGCGGCGAGCAGTTCCTGCTCGCTCTCGGCCGTGGCCGCCGCCGCGTCGATCGCGGAGCGCACACGGCCGAAGAGGTCGATCTCCCAGGCCGCGTCGAAGCCCGCCTGGTAGCTCGAGATGTCCACCGGGCCCTCGCTGAACCCGGGGATCGTCTGGCTGCGCCGGTCAACGCTGGCGCTCGTCGTCACGATCGGATAGCGATCGCGCTCCACGTCGTCGAAGACCGCCCGCGCCTGCGCCACGCGGGCCATGCCGAGGCGGATGTCGTGGTTGGCGGCAATCGCCTGCTCCACCAGCTCGTCGAGGACCGGGTCCTCGAACTGGCGCCACCACGTGGTGTCGAAGTCGTCGCCGGCGAGCGCGACGCCGTCCACGGAAGGTGCCCTGTAGGGCGCCGGCTCCGGCGCGGTGTAGGGCACGCGGCTCGCGCAACCGACGAGCACCAGCATGCCGGCAATCGCAGCGATGAGTCGTGGCAGCATCATGCGCCCTCCGGGGTAGCCGCATCCGACGGCGGCAGGTCGACACGCACCGCGGGCGTCGTCTTTCGCGAGACCCACGCGACGGTGCCCTGCACGAGCACGTAGAAGAGCGGCGTCAGGAAGAGGCCGAACGCCGTGACGCCGAACATCCCGGCAAACACCGCGATGCCCATCGTGCGACGCAGCTCGAAGCCCGCGCCCGACGACAGGATCAACGGCACGACGGCCATGAGGAACGTTACCGAGGTCATCAGCACCGGCCGCAGCCGCACGCGGCAGGCCTCGAGCGCGGCCTCGACGGTGCCGAGGCCGGCGTCCTCGCGCTGCTTGGCGAACTCGACGATCAGGATGGCGTTCTTGCACGCCAGGCCCGCCAGCACCAGGAAGCTGATCTGCGTGAAGACGTCGTTCACGCCGCCGGTGATCCAGACGCCGACGATCGCCGAGAACAGCGTCATCGGGACGATGAGGATGATCGCGAGCGGCAGCGACCAGCTCTCGTACTGGGCCGCGAGCGCGACGTAGACGAGCAGCACGCACAGCGGGAACACGAAGATCATCGTGTTGCCGGCGAGCTTCTCCTGGTAGGCCAGCTCGGTCCACTCGTAGGACATCCCGCCGGGGAGGCGACGCTCGAGGATGTCGGCCATCGCCTCCTGGGCCTGTCCCGAGCTGTAGCCGGGAGCCGGGCCGCCGTTGATCTCGGCGGCGGGGTAGCCGTTGTAGTGCATCACCTGGTCGGGCCCGTGGCTGCGCGTCACGCTGACCAGCGAGCCGAGCGGCACCATCTCGCCGCGCGCGTTGCGCGTCTCGAGCCGCCGGATCTGCTCCGGCGTCAGGCGGAAGTCGGCCTCCGCCTGCACGTTCACCTGGTAGGTGCGTCCGAACCGGTTGAAGTCGTTGACATACAGCGACCCGAGGTAGACCTGGAGCGTGTCGAACACGTCGGTGAGCGCGACGCCGTACGTCTTGGCGCGCTCGCGGTCGACGTCGGCGTCAATCTGCGGCACGTTGACCTGGAAGCTCGAGAACACGCCGGCCAGCGACGGCGTCTGCCAGCCCTCGGCGACGGCGCCCTGCACCTCCTGGTAGAGCGACTCGAAGCCCGCCCCGCCGCGGTCCTGCACGAAGAGCTTGAAGCCGCCGGTCGTGCTCAGGCCCATCACGGGCGGGGGCGGGAAGATCGCGACAAACGCCTCGTCGATGGCGGCGAACCGGCCGTTCAGGGCGCCGACGATCTCGGCGGCCGAGAGGCCCTTGCCGCTGCGCTGGTCCGACGGGTCGAGGGTCACAAACACGATGCCCGTGTTGGACGCGTTGACGAAGCCGTTGATCGACAGCCCCGGAAACGCGATCGTGTGCGCCACGCCGGGCTGCTCGAGCGCGATGGCCGACATCTCGCGGACGACGGCGTCGGTGCGGTCGAGCGTCGCCGCGTCGGGCAGCTGGGCGAACGCGATCAGGTAGTCCTTGTCCTGCTCGGGGATGAACCCGCGCGGCACCGCGGCAAACCCCGCCACGGTGACGCCGTTCAGCGCGACGTAGAGCACCATCGCGACGGCCGAGACGCGCAGCACGCGCGCGACGCCGCGGCCGTACATCTCGGAGGCCCGTCCGAACGCCCGGTTGAACCAGCGGAAGAACCAGCCGAACAGGCGATCGGCCGCGCGCTGGAGCACATCCTTCGGGGCGTGCGGCGACCGCAGCAGGCGCGAAGCCAGCGCCGGGCTGAGCGACAGCGAGTTGAACGCCGAGATCAGCGTCGCGATGACGATCGTCAGCGCGAACTGCTGGTAGAACTGCCCGGTGAGGCCGCTGATGAACGCCGTCGGGACGAACACGGCGGCAAGCACCGCGCCGATGGCGATGATCGGTCCCGAGACCTCGTCCATCGCGCGACGGGTCGCGGTCATCGGGTCTTCGCCCATCTCGATGTGCCGCTCCACGTTCTCCACGACCACGATCGCATCGTCGACGACGATGCCGATGGCGAGGACGAGGCCGAAGAGCGACAGCGTGTTGAGCGAGAAGCCTGCGGCGAGCATGACCGCGAACGTGCCGACGATCGACACGGGCACGGCAAGCAGCGGGATGATCGTGGCGCGCCAGGTCTGGAGGAAGACCATCACCACCAGCACGACCAGCACCGTCGCCTCGAGCAGCGTGCGGACGACCGATCGGATCGACTCGCGGACGAACAACGTCGGGTCGTACGCGATACGGTACTCGATGCCCTCCGGGAACGACGCCGCAAGGCGCTCCATCGTGGCGCGCACCTCGTTGGCCGTCTCGATGGCATTCGAGCCCGGCCGCTGGAACACGCCCACGGCGGCCGCGGGCTGGTTGTCGAGCAGGCTGCGCAGCGCGTAGCTCGACGCGCCGAGTTCCACACGGCCCACGTCGCGCACGCGGGTCACCTCGCCGTCGGGGCTCGCGCGCACGACGATGTCGGCAAACTCCTCGGGTTCGCTGAGCCGGCCCTGCGCGTTGATCGACAGCTGGAACGCCGTGTCGAGTGGCGCGGGCGGCGCGCCGAGCACGCCGGCCGCCACCTGCACGTTCTGCTCGCGGATCGCCCCGACGACGTCAGTGGCCGTCAGGCGGCGCGCGGCCAGCTTGTCGGGGTCGAGCCACACGCGCATGCTGTACTCGCCGGCGCCGAAGACGATGGCATCGCCGACACCGGCGATGCGCCTGATCTCGTCACGCACCCGCAGGTACGCGAAGTTCGACAGGTACAGCTGGTCGTATCGCTCGTCGGGCGACACGATGTGCACCACCATCACGAAGTCGGGCGACGCCTTCTCGGTGGTGACGCCAATCTGCTGCACCACCGCGGGCAGGCGCGGCAGCGCCTGGGCGACGCGGTTCTGCACCTGCACCTGCGCGTTGTCGAGGTCGGTGCCGAGCGCGAACGTGACGGTGAGCGTCATCACGCCGTCCGAGGTGGCCTGCGACGACATGTAGAGCATGCCGTCGACGCCGTTGAGCTGCTGCTCGAGCGGCGAGGCCACCGTGTCGGCGATGACGCGCGGGTTGGCCCCGGGGTACACGGCGCGCACGACGACCGTGGGCGGCGCCACCTCGGGGTACTCGGTGACCGGCAGCCGGAACACCGCGAGCCCGCCGCCGATCACGATGAGCAGCGAGACGACGGCGGCAAAGATCGGCCGATCGATGAAGAAGTGCGCGAGTCTCACGGCAGCCTCATTCCTCTGTGACGGACGTGGCGGTCGCGTCCGTCCTGTCCATGGCCACGACCTCCGGCGTCACGCCGATGCCGGGACGTACGCGCTGGAGGCCCGACACCACCACGCGCTCGCCGGGCTCGAGGCCGCCGCGCACCACGCGGAGGCCGTCCACGACCGGGCCGAGCGACACGGCGCGGTACTCCACGGTGTCGTCGGGGCCGACGACGTAGACGAAGGACTTGTCGAGGTCCGTCCCGACGGCTTCGTCGCGGATCAGCACGCGGGTCTGCGCGCGCGTGCCGGCAATCCGCAGCCGCACGAAGAGGCCGGGGACGAGGTCGCCGTCGGGGTTGTCGAACACGGCGCGCCCGACGATGCTCCCGGTGTCGGCGCTCAGCTGGTTGTCGAAGAAGTCGAGCCGGCCTTCACGCGGGAAGCCCTCGTCGCTCGCGATGGCCATCCGGATGGGCCGGGTCGTCAGGCCCTGGCGGGCCTGGCCGCGGCCGCCCTCCGTCTCCGCGCCGTCGAGATAGCGGAGCAGGATGCGTTCATCCGCGCGGAAGTACGCGTAGACGGGATCGACGGAGACGACCGTGGTGAGCAGCGTCGCGTCGCCGGGGCCGGACGACACGAGGTTGCCCTCGGTGACGAGCGCGCGGCTGACGCGTCCCGCGATGGGCGCCGTCACGCGCGTGAACTCGAGCTGGAGCTCCGCGGCGCGCAGCGCGGCTTCTGCCGCCGACAGCGCCGCATGCGTCTCGCGTGACAGCGCGACGCGGCTCTCGTACGCCTCGATGGCGATGGCGTCGTGCTCGCGGAGCCGCTCGGCGCGCGCCCGCTCGACGTCGGCCTGCTCCACGGCGACGCGGGCCCTGGCGACCTCTGCGCGCAGGCGATCGACCTCGGCCTGGAAGGGCCGCGCGTCGATACGGAAGAGCTCCTGGCCCGCGCGCACCAGGCTGCCCTCGGTAAAGGACACGCGTTCGACGTAGCCCGAGACGCGCGGCCGTACCTCGACAGTGCGGACGGGCTCGATACGACCGGTGAACTCGTCCCACTCGACGACCTCGCGCGCGATCGCCGGCGCCACGACGACCGAGGGCGCCGCCGGTGGCGCCGGCTGTGCCGAGGTCTGCGCGCACGCGGGTGGCAGCGCGGCGATGACGCTGAGCATGCCCACGCGCCAGCGGCCGCGCAGCCAGCCAGCCTGCCGGCGCGGCGCTTCACGCAAGGTGGGACGGCGGGGTGACGAAGAGGCGACAAACATGAATGCGGCTCCTCTGGATGGGTGCCTGTGACGTGCTGCCTTGTTGTCGTTGTCTCGACGCTGGGGAGCGCGCCGGTCCTACGTGATCGAGTCGTGCAGGCCGCGGAGAAATCGACAGCGGCCACCCGTGCATGGTCCCGCTCCGGGAGGCGCCGCGCAATTGGACTGATGCGCGATCCTGATCTCCTTCGCGCGTGCGGGTTTCGCCTCGGCCGGGAGGGCAATCGCGATCTCCGACTTTCGTCCGATGCGCGGGCTGCCCGAGTGGTCGATAATCGAAAACCATGGAACCCCAGACCGGGACTGCTCAGGCTCCTGCGGTGCGGTTGCCGCGTCCCGCCGCGGCGCGGGCGTACCGTCGCGGCCAGACCATCGCCGACCTTGCCGCGGAGGTGAAGAACCTGCGGGCCCGGGTGCGTGAGGAGTTCCTCGCGCGCCAGCGGGCGGAATGCCTCGCGAAGGTGCAGTGCAATGCGGTCGAGCTGGCGCTTGACCTGCTCGTCACCGAGCCGGACATCGCCGGGTTCTTCAAGGTGTTCACGCGCGCGCTCGTCGAGGAGTGCGGCAGCCACGCGTGCGGCGTGTGGCTGCTCGACGAGGACGGGCGGGGCTGCGACCTGTGGATGGCCTACGTGGACCACCGCATGTACACGGCCGACTCGCCCGACTGGGCGCAGCTGTCGCTGCCGCGCAGCAGCATGTCCGCGCACCTGTTCGCCTACCAGCCGGGGTGGCGCCAGACGATCCAGTACAGGGGCGACGACCCGCGGCTTCCTCCGGCGGTGCAGGCGTTCAACCAGCGCGAGGGCGTGAAGGGCGTCGCCATCGCACCGCTCGTGCTCGGCTCGCGCACCCTCGGGTGGTTCGCGCTGTCGAGCCTTGACGAAGACGCGTGCGAGTGCACGTGGCGCGTGGCGCTGCTCGAGGCGAGCGCGCGGCAGGCGACGCTTGCCCTCTACCAGAGCCGGCTCGCCGAGCAGCACCTGCTCGAGGAACGCCGCAAGGCCGCACTCGAGGAGCGCAATCGCCTCGCACGCGACATCCACGACTCGCTGGCTCAGGGCTTTGCCGCCATCCTGATGCAGCTGCAGGCCGCGCAGCGGGAGGCCGGCGCGCTGCCGCCCAACGTCGCGGCCAGCCTCGACACGGCCGTCGAGCTCGCGCGTACGCACATGATCGAGGCGCGGCGCTCGGTCGGCGCGCTGCGGCCGGGGAGCGACGGCGAGACCGCCGCGGCGGCGCTGCGCAGGGTCGCGGCGATGGTGGGGCGCGCGAGCGACGTCCCCATCGATCTCGAGCTCGGCGAGCTTCCCGACGTCGACGCCGACGTGATGCGCGAGATCGTCAACGTGGTGACCGAGGCGCTGCACAACGCCGTGCGTCACGCCCGCGCGCGGCGCATCACGCTCCAGGCGTCGGCGCTGTCGGAGGGGGGGCTGCGCGTGTCGGTGCGCGACGACGGCCGCGGCATGCCGCGCGTCCGCTCGGGCGACGGCTTCGGCCTCACCAGCATGCAGGAGCGCGCCGACCACATCGGCGCGTCGCTGACCATCGTCACGGCCGCCCGGCGCGGCACGGAAGTCGTGCTGGCATGGCGGCCCCGGGGGGCGGCCCTGACGCCGCCGGCCATGGCCGATGTGGCAAGCTGACGACACGACGGCAGAGGCGGCGCCGCGTCCGGCCCGCGTCCTCCTTGCCGACGACCACGCGCTGCTGCGCACGGGCGTCGCCAACATCGTCAACCAGGAGCCGGACCTCACCGTCGTCGCCGAGGCGGGCAACGGCGAGGAGGCCGTCGCCGCGTTCGAGGCCTACCGTCCGGATGTCACGGTGCTCGACCTGCGGATGCCCGGCATGGAGGGCGTGGAGGCCGTCCGCCGCATCCGCGATATCGACCCGGCGGCGCGCATCATCATCCTGACGACCTACGACGCCGACGAGGACATCGCCCTGGCGCTCAAGGCCGGCGCGAAGGCCTACATCCTCAAGGACATCACGGCCGAGGATCTGGTGTCGTGCATCCGCGCGGTGCTCGCCGGGCGCACCTACCTCGCGCCCGCCGCGGCGGCGAAGCTCGCCGAGCGGGTCGCGCGCGTGCAGCTCACTCCCCGGGAGCTCGTGACGCTGCGCCTCATGGCCGACGGCCGCTCCAACAAGGAGATCGCCCAGCAGCTGCGCATCACCGAGCGCACGGTGAAGACCCACGTCGGGCACCTGTTCGAGAAGCTCTCGGTGAGCAGCCGTACCGAGGCCGTGAAGGTCGCCACGCGCCGCGGCCTCGTCCGCCTCGACTGACCACTCCCTGCCCTTCCCTGTAGTACCCTTCGCCGCATCCAGGAGAGCGGAGGGAACCGATGAGACCTCGATGCCGGCTGCGCGCAGCGTCGTGCGTCGTCGCGGCGCTGGCGATCACCGCGGCGTGCGCGTCGCCCCGGGCCCAGGCGCCGGAGCCCGGCGCCGACGTGCCGTTGCGCATCGAGGTCGACGAAGCCTCGGGAGTACTGCGCGTGCTGCGGACGCAGGACGCCGCGCCGCTTGTCACGCAACAGGCCCGCCCCGACCATCGTCCGTACCTGCATCCCATCGTGGCGCCCGACGGGCGCGGTGTCCTGACGGAGGATCGCCCCGGGCATCACCTGCACCAGACGGGACTCTACTGGGGCTTCACGCGGCTCAACGGGCGCGACTACTTCCACAATCCGGGCGCCGGCTACTGGCGGCGTACCCGCCTGGAGGCGCTCGAACGCACCGGGACCATCGTCCGCTGGCAGACGACGTACGAGCTGCTCGGCGAGACGGGTGAGGTAGTGCTTACCGAACGCCAGCAGTGGTCGATGCGCGAGACCGGCGGGCGCTACGTGCTCGATCTCGAATGGACGGGCACCGCGCACACCGACGTCACGATCGGCCGCTACGACTACGGCGGCCTGTTCCTGCGCATGCCGTGGCGCGAGGGCGTCCGCGGCGAGGTGGTCAACGCGGCGCGCCAGCGCAACGGCAGGGCCGAGGGGCAGCGCGCCATGTGGGTGGACGTCGGCATGCAGGTGGAGGGCCGCGACGACCTGGCCCACATCGCGATCTTCGACCATCCCGACAACGGCGGCTACCCGCAGCACTGGCGCGTGGACGGCCAGCTGGGCGTCGGTGCGGCGCGTTCGCGCGAGGCCGACTGGTCGATTGCCGCCGGCGAGAGCGAAGCAATCCGCCATCGCTTCATCGTCTACACGGGCGAGCTCGACGACGTCGCGCTGACCGACGACTGGATGGCCTACACCGGGGTCAGGTCCACGTCCGTCCTGTGGGCCATTGCGCAGCGCGAGGGGCGCGAGGCCGAGTTCCTGACGCCCGAGCGCGCGGCGGCGCAGATGACGACGATGGACGGGTTCACCGTGGGAGTGTGGGCCGCCGAGCCGATGCTCACGCAGCCGATGGCTTTCACGTGGGACGACCGCGGCCGGCTCTGGGTGGCGGAGAACCGCGACTACGAGTCGCGGGGCGACGGGTTCTCGAACGCCGGCGACAGCCGCATCCTGATCCTCGAGGACACCGATCGCGACGGCGTCGCCGACAAGCGCACCGTGTTCATGGAGGGGCTGGCCTTCCCGGCGGCGCTGGCCGTGGGCTTCGACGGCGTGTTCGTCGGCGCCCCGCCGAACCTGCTCTTCATTCCCGACCGCGATCACGACGACAGGGCCGACGAGACCGACATCGAAGTGCTGCTGACCGGCTGGGGCATCCGCGACAGGCACGAGACGCTCAACAGCCTGCACTGGGGGCCCGACGGGTGGCTGTATGGCCTCCAGGGCTACGCGACGCCGTCGAAGGTGCGCGCGCCACAGGGGCGCGGGCGGCTGTACAGGCATCGCGATCCGTTCCCGGAGGACGTGCTCGAGGGTGAGGGCGTGGACATCAACGGCGGCGTGTGGCGCTACCACCCGACGCGCCGCACGTTCGAGGTCGTGGCGCACGGCTTCAGCAATCCCTGGGGCATCGACTACGACGCGAAGGGTCAGCTGCTCATCAGCGCGTGTGTCATCCCGCATCTCTGGCACGTGGTGCCGGGCGGCATCTACCACCGCCAGGGCGGGCAGCACTTCAACCCGTACGTCTACAGGGACCTCACGACGATCGCCGACCACCGCCACCGCTCGGCTCACGGCGGCGCGCGCGTGTACCTGTCGGATGCCTTCCCGCCGGAGCACCACGGGCGCATCTTCATGGCCAACATCCACGAGCACGCGGTGCTCTCGGACGTGCTCGAGCGCAAGGGGTCGGGCTTTACCGCGTCGCACGGCGACGACTTCCTGCTCGCCAACAACGCGCAGTTTGTGGGCTTCAGCCTCGAGATCGGGCCCGACGGCGCGCTGTACGTGCTCGACTGGCACGACGCGGACATCTGCGGGCAGGACGTACTGCACAAGGAGACGGGGCGCATCTTCCGCGTCGCGCCCGAACGTTCTGCCGCCGAGTCGTGGCCCACGAGGTATGCCGACGTGGCGAGCCTGCCCGACGCGGAGCTCGTGTCGATGCAGACGCGGCGCAGCGCGTGGCATGCCAGGCGTGCGCGGCTCCAGCTGCAGATGCGCGCCGTGGCGGGACGCCTCGACGCCGGCACGCATGCCGCGCTGCGCGCGCTGTTCGACGACGGGTCGCAACCGGACTGGCGCCTGCGCGCAATGTGGGCGCTGCACGTGACGGACGGCTGGACACCCGAGGCCCTCCGCGAGGCCACGCACGATGCCGACCCCTATGTGCGCGCGTGGGCCGTCCAGCTGCTGACCGAGCCGCGCAGCATCTCGGGCGACACGCACGCGCGGCTGGTGGCGATGGCCAGGACCGACGACTCGCCCGTCGTGCGCCTCTACCTGGCGTCTGCCCTCCAGCGCCTCCCCTCTGCCCGGCGGTGGCCGATCGCGGAGGCACTCGTTGCGCACGGGGAAGACGCGAACGATCACAACCTGCCGACGATGATCTGGCTCGGCGTCGAGCCATTGGTTCCGGAGGATCCGGCTCGTGCGATCGCGCTCGCCTCCCGGAGCCGCATCCCGCAGGTGACGCGCTTCATCGCGCGCCGGCTCGTCGATGCCGACCGGCTCGAGCGGCTGATTGCCGCGCTGCCCGACACGGCGTCGGCCACCCCCCACCTGCTCGGCGGGCTGCGGGACGGCCTCGAGGGACGCACGGGCGTGAAGGCGCCGGACGCGTGGACGGTGACGGCTGCGAGGCTCGAGGCGCGCGGCGACGGCATCGCGAAAGCCGTCCGCGACGTGAGCCAGCTGTTCGGCGATGCCGAGGCCGCGCGGCGCGACCTGGAGCTCGCGTTGTCGGAGGGTGCCGAGGCGACGGAGCGGCGTCGCGCGATCCGCCGCCTCGCCACGCAACAGCGGCCCGACCTGAAGCCGTTGCTGCCGGAGCTGCTCGACGTGGACGCCGTGCGCGTCGAGGCCATCCGGGCCGTCGCCGCGTTCGACGATCGCTCGCTCGGCGAGACGCTGCTGTCGCGCTACGACGGGTGGGCGCCGGAGGAACGTGCCGAGGCCATCCGTTCGCTGGCGTCGCGGCCGGCCTACGGGTGGATGCTCACTCAGGCGATCGCGAAAGGCGCCGTCCCGAAGCGGGACGTGCCGCCGCACGTCGCGCGGCAGCTGCTGCGCGTCGTGGGCAGCGGCTTCATCGAGGTGTGGGGCCCGATCGAGGAAAGCGCCAACGACGCCCGCACGTACTCGCGCTACCGCCGCCTGCTCAGCGACGAGGCCATGCGCAGGGCGGATCTTGCCGCGGGCCGCCAGCTCTACGACAGGACGTGCGGCCCGTGCCACAAGCTGCACGGCGAGGGCGGCGATCTCGGCCCCGACCTGACGGGGTCGAACCGCACGAACGTCGACTACCTGCTCTTCAACGTCCTCGATCCCTCAGGCGAGGTGCAGGACGACTACCGCATGGTGGTTGTCACCACGCGTGACGGCCGCACGCACGCGGGGACGGTAGCCGCCGAAACCGACCGCCACCTCACACTGCGCGTCGTCGGGCAGGAGCCTGTCGTGGTGCCGATCGCCGACATCCAGTCGCGCGAGGTGGCGCCGGTGTCGATGATGCCGCCCGGTCTGCTCGACCAGCTCACCGATGAGGAAGTCGTGAACCTGGTCGCGTACCTCAGGCACGAGAGGTAGGGGACCCGCGAACCGCGGACAGCTGACCGCGGACCGTCTGCCGCTGACCGCTGACCGCCCATTGCGCACCGCGCACTGCACGCCGCGTGCCGGTCTCCGCAGCTTGTCCGCTGTCCGGCTGGCGCGTGGATCGCGGGTTGCATCGACTCGCTGTGGATGGGTGCTACAGCCCGGCCGGAACCCTCCGGCTGCGCGCACCCCACTGGAGAACGCAATCATGGCGATCACGGGACGAGACGCGCTTCGGCGCGATACGGCACAGGTGTTCGGGGACGCGGATGCGCGCGCGCGCCGGAGCAGCGACGACGAGGTGTACGTGAGCGGGTTGTACGCGTCACCGGCCGAAGCCGATCGCGCGTATCAGCACCTACGCGATACGTACGGCTACGACGATGGCGACATCGACGTGCTGATGTCGGACGAGACGCGCCGCCAGCACTACGGTAACGGCGAGGCCGAGACCGAGCCGACGGGCGGCACGAAGGCCGCCGAAGGGCTCGGGGCGGGCAGCGCCATCGGCGGCACGGTAGGCGCCGCGCTGGGCGCCCTGTTCGCCGTGGGTAGCTCCATGGTCATTCCGGGCATCGGGCTGGTCGTCGCGGGCCCGGTCGCGGCGGCGCTGGCAGGGGCGGGCGCCGGCGGCGCGACGGGCGGGCTCATCGGTGCGCTCGTCGGCGCCGGCATCCCGGAGGAGCGCGCGGTCATCTACGAACGCGGCATCAGCGAAGGCGGCGTCGTCCTCGGGACAAGGGCGCGCGACCTCAGCCAGGCCGAGCAGCTCGAGCGTGACTTCGGCGCGTACGGGGGACGAGACGTGTACAGGTAGTCCGGCGGACCGCGGACCAGCCGCTGGCCGCTAACCGCTGACCGCGGCCCGCGGCCAGCGGCCAGCGGTTCCCGGTCAGCGGCCAGCGAGCGCGCTGCGGGCGCCGAGCGCGGCGATCTCGGGGATGTCAAACTCGGCGAGCAGGCCGAAGGGGAACATCTCGGGCATGTCCTGAGCCGAGAGGTTCTGGTCGAACACCGCGCGGAGCGATGCCCACGCACCGTGTGTCCGGACCCCGGCGATGGCGTCGGGCTCGATGGCGGCCGCGACCAGCGCGATGAGGCTCGTGCGTGGGCCGTGGGCCTCGAGCTCCACAGGGGCGCCGTCGCGCTGGCGCAGCCAGCGGGCCGCGGCGGCGACCTGACCTGCCTGGATGCCGAGCGGCCGCTCGCCGAGCGACGAGACGAGGATCCCGAACAGGTAGTCGCGGTTCCCGAGCGCCGACTCGCCGAAGTAGAACGGATCGACCGCCACCACACGGACACCTCCGTCGAGCAGGGCCTTCGCCTGGCCACTCAGCGCCGCCTTGCCTTCGTCGCCCAGAAGAATCGTCGTCGCCCGTGGCGTGGCCGACGGGACGAGCTCCGCGGCGGGCACCGTCCAGTGCTGCATGTGCAGCTTCCAGTGTGCAACCTGTCCCGCGACAGGCGGGGCCGTGCGATCGGCAGGCGGCGGCGCGCCAACGCCGGCGCTCCGCACCGGCCGCACGTCGAACCGCGGCACCCGGAGCAGCTCGCGGAGGCGGGCCGCCGAGGGGGACGGCTTCCGCGGCATCCCCGCCGCCAGGGTGCGCGCAAGCGACCTGAAGTCGGCGTTGTCGTCGGGCAGCGGGAGAGCCAGCTGGGCCTCGTCGCGAATCTCCTTCGATACGTCGATCTCGACCGGGTCGAAACCGGCTCCGCCGCCGAAGAAGTGCTCGTGCACGAACCGGTAGAACGCCTCGCGGTTGTCCTGCTCGTAGTTGTGGCCCTCGTCGTGGTTGACGTAGTAGCCGAACCTGTCGCTCGCGCCGAGCAGCCGGTACACCGGCGCCACCTGCTGGAGCAGTGGCCCGAGCGCGTAGTCGGCGCGGTAGCAGCAGTTGTCCTTGGCGTTGTGCGTGAGCAGCAGCGGTCGCGGCGCCATCAGCGCGGCGAGGTGGGTGTAGTCGACGACGGCAGCAAAGTCTGACGGCGTCTGCTCGGAGTCGCCGAGGTCGGTGTCGCGTTCCGCGCGGGTCACGTAGCTCGAGAAGCCCGCGACGGGGTTGGCCAGCGCGACGCGCGTGTCGAGCGCGCTGATGACGATTGTCTGCCACCCGCCGCCCGAGAGTCCCGTGACGCCGATGCGCGCCGGGTCGGCGTTGGGCAGGTCGAGCGCGATGTCGATCGATCGGCGCAGCTGCTCGTAGAAGACGGCCAGTCCCGGCGTGCCCACGAGGTCCAGCTGGTTCATCCGGTAGTGCACCAGCCCCTCGGTGGCCAGCTGACCGCGTCCGACCCACTCGACGTTCAGGGCGTACAGCCCCTTCTTCGCGAGGTTGATGCAGCGCGCCTGGATATAGGGGTTCGCGTTGCCGTTCCCTTCGTGGCCGTTGACGTTGACGATGACAGGCGTCGGCCTTGCGGGAGCAGGCGTCGGGGCATAGAGGAGCGCTGGCGCGTGGAGGCCCGGCACGACCTCGAACGTGAACTTGCGCACGATGTAGCCGTCGCCGCGCAGGTCCTCGACGTACTCGACCTTCGGGGTCTGCGTCCGCCACTCGCGCGCCGCGCCGCGGTAGATCACCTCGTCGAGCACGCGCCGTCTGAGGTCGTCGGCGGAGGACGTCCAGGCACCAGGCGACGCCGGCACGGTGAGCGGCGGCACCTTCGACGCCAGCCACGCCTGCGTGTCGACGCGGGTCTGGCCCTGTGCCAGCACGGGGCGCGCGAGGGCATCGTCCACCTGGGCGCGTGCCTGCGGGGCCGCCAGGGCCAGTACGGAGAACAGGATGAGGAGGCGCATGGCGCCTCACTCTAGCGGAAACGGCTCAGCGGAGCACGCGCTCGAACATCGCATAGGCCTCCCGGCGCATCGGCTCGGGGAAGTCGTGGTCGGCCTCGGGATGCCGGACGACGAGCGCGTCGGCAGCATCGTGCAGCGCATACACCTTGCGCGCGGCCTCGGCGGCCGTTGCGACGCTGCGCCAGCGGAAGTTTGTGTCGCCCGTGGGCGCGTTGACGAAGCACGGCCGCGGCGCCAGCGCGGCAAGCAGTTCGGCGAAGTCGAACGGGATGTCGTCGAGACGTCCCGCGTAGTCGAGCAGGCGCGGCATGTAGCGGACCTGGCACCACCCCTTCTCGGGCTGCCAGACGTCCGGACGCCCGTCGTAGTAGTCCACGAACAGGTCGAACCCGCAGCTGGACGCGACCGCCGCTATCCGGGGCTCGAAGACCGACGTGTAGATCGCGTTGTGTCCGCCGAGGGAGTGCCCGATGGCGCCGTAGCGCCCGGCGCGGACGAACGGCAGGCTGTCGAGCAGGTCGAGTCCGCGCACGTTGTCGTGGATGGCCTTCATCGTCCCGCTCGCGTAGCCGAGCGCGAGGACATCGGGCTGGTAGCTGGCGAGCAGCGGGTAGGCGGGTGCCAGCGTGACGAAGCCGCGTTCGGCAAGTTCCGCCGCGTACTGCCGGTTGGGCCGACCGCCGAGCCCGATGACGACGCCGGCGCCGATCGTGTTGTCGGTGGGATGGAGGCAGAGCACGGCGGGCGCGGGTGCGCCCGCCAGGGCGGCCTTCGGCACGCACAGGTACGCCGGCGTCGCGGGACCCTCGTCAACCGTGTAGGCGATCGACCGGCGCACGTAGGTGCCCATGTCCGCCTCGTCGAGCGTCCTCGAGGCCGGCGGCCGCCTCGGCGCTGCTGGAACATCGCCGCGCGGTACGTCGCCGGCGGGCACTGGTCCCATGACGTGCTGCATGGCCTCGAGGATCGTCCGGCGTCGATGCCGCCAGTCGCCGGCGGTGACGACGGGACGCTCCTGGCCGGAGGCATCGAGATAGCGGAGCAGGTCGAGCCGTCCGAGCCGGCGGATCAGGCGTGGAGGCGGCTGCTGCGAGGCGGGTGCGGCGGCCGCCCACGCGACGCGCGCGGACGTCGCGAGCAGGGACGACGCGATGGCGAGAAGGGTTCGTCTCGAGGTCATCTCGGGTGTCAGCGGTCAGTATGCCGCCGACCAGCGTACGCTGAACTGTGCCCCTCCTCCTGCTCGCGCTGGTCCTGCTGACGCCGCTGCTCGCCCTGCTGCTGATGCCGGTGACCATCGTGCAGCGCTATCGCGCCGGCACGTCACGGCGGCGCGTGCGGCGCTGGGTGATCGTGCTGAACGTGAGTGTCGCCGCGCTGTCGTCGGCGATGCTGGTCCTGTTCGCGACGCCCATGAGCCTCTGGGTGCCGCTGGCCCTGCCCGGCGCGCTCGCGGGCCTCGGGGGCGGTGTCGTACTCGGCCTCGTCGGCCTGGCGACGAGCCGGTGGGAAGCGACGCCGCGCGACCTGCACGTCACCCCGAACCGATGGCTCGTTCTCGCGGTCACGGTGGCCGTTGCCGCCAGGCTGCTGTACGGTTTCTGGCGTGCCTGGAGTGCGTGGACGACAGGTGCCGACGACACCTGGCTGCGCGCCGCGGGTGTGCCCGGCTCGCTGGCGGCCGGTGGCCTCGTGCTGGGATACCAGCTCGCCTACTGGCTCGGCGTGGGCCGTCGCCTCGCACGCCACGCGCGAGCCGGCGCGGTGGTGACGATCGACAACGACACCGGCCGCGTCACCTGGGAATGACGCCCATGCTCCTCATCACCACGCTCGCCACCGCCGCCATGGCCATGACCGCCCAGCCCTCACCGGGCACGCCCGCCACCGTCGACGTCGTACGCGTGTGGGACGCCGGCCGCCACAACGCCTTCACCGACCTGGTCCGCTGGCGCGACCGCTGGTACCTGACGTTCCGCGAAGGCGACGACCATGTCGGCGGTGACGGGCGCATTCGCGTGCTCGTGTCCGACGACGGGCGTTCGTGGGCGTCGGCGGCGCTCATCGGCGAGGACGGCGTGGACCTGCGCGACCCGAAGCTGTCGATCACCCCGGACGATCGCCTCATGATCGTCGCGGGCGGCTCGGTGTACGAGGGCACGCGCCTGCTCGGGTGCCAGCCGCGCGTGGCGTTCTCGCCGGATGGCCGGACGTGGAGCGCGCCTGCACGGGTGCTCTCGGAAGGCGAGTGGCTGTGGCGCGTCACGTGGCACGACGGCGTCGCCTGGGGCGTGAGCTACAACGCCTCGACGGAGCCAGACTGGACGGTGACGCTCGTCGCGTCACGCGACGGCATCGCCTGGCGGCGGCATGCGACGCTCCAGGTGCCCGGCAGGCCCAACGAGGCGACGCTGCGCGTGATGCCGGACGGCGAGATGCTCGTCCTGATCCGGCGCGAGGGCGGCGACCGTGTGGCGTGGCTTGGCCGCAGCCGCGCGCCCTACACGACGTGGCACTGGGGCCCGACAGCACACAGAATCGGCGGGCCGAACTTCATCCGGCTGCCAGACGGCCGCCTGTGGGCGTCCGGCCGCGGGTACGGGGCGCAGCCGACGACGGTGGTGGCCACGCTGACGCCCGAGGGGCGCTACGAGCCCGTCATCACGCTGCCGTCCGGCGGCGACACCAGCTACCCCGGACTCGTCTGGCACGACGGGATGCTCTGGGTGAGCTACTACTCGTCCCACGAGGAACGGACGTCCATCTACCTCGCCCGCCTCCGCCTTCCCTGAGGGCGGCGCATGTCCCGAGGGAGGTCGCCCTGGCGTGGACGGTGACCGGCGCCGACGCTACAAGGTCCGGGTGATCACCTCGAAGGGCTTGACATGGTCGAGCTGCGAGGTGATTGTAATGACCTAACAACAGCATGATTGTCGACCGCAGCGCCCCCACGCCGCTGTACCATCAGGTCAAGTCCCAGCTCCTCAAGGAGATCCAGGCAGGACACTGGCGACCCGACAGCCGGCTGCCGACCGAGGACGAGCTCAGCGCCCGGTTCAAGGTCAGCAAGGTGACCGTCCGCCAGGCCCTGCGTGACCTGTCGCACCTTGGCTACATTCGCCGCGAGCAGGGTCGCGGCACGTTCGTCCAGCGACCGCCGCTCCGGCAGGGGCCGCGAGAGCTGACGAGCTTCACCGACGAGATGAAGCGGCACCGCCTCGCCGCGTCGTCGCAGATTCGCGAGCGCGGCACGCTGGCGGCCCCGCCCGACATCGCCAGCCGCCTGCGCCTCGAACCGGGTACGCCGGTCTTCCGCCTCAAGCGGCTGCGCTTCGCCGATGACGAGCCGATGGGCCTGCAGACCGCCTGGCTGCCCGACGCGCTGGTGCCCGGCATCGCCGACGAGCTCGAAGGCAGCGTGTCGCTCTACGAGGTGCTGCGGGAACGCTACGGCCTCGCGCCGGCCCGCGCCCGCGAGTCCTACATGGCGGTGACCGTGTCGGCCGACGATGCGGCGCTGCTCCAGGTGCCGCCCGGAAGCGCGGTCCTGTCGGTGCAGCGGCTCGCGTGCCTTCCTGACGGCCGCCCGCTGGAGTTCGTGCAGTCGCTCATGCGAGGCGACCGCTACCGCGTGGTCCTCGAGCTCGAGGGCCACGGCGCCAGGCGCTGACATGCCCGGACAGCCGCCCACTCGACACGGCTCGCGCGGCTGGCCCGGATGGCGCCGACGCGACTTCCTTTTGGCCTCGGCTGCGACGCTGGGCGCGGCGGCCTGGCACCCCTCGGCCGCCTCCGCAGGCGTGGCCCGGCAGGCAGGCACGGGTGGCGCGCCGCCTCGATTCCTGCCCATGGCCGTCTGGTACGGCGGCGGGCGCGCCCGTGCGCCGATGCTCGAGCGCGACGCGCGCGGCAAGAAGGATGCCTGGGCGGCCGACGTCAGGCAGATCCGCGACCTCGGCTTCAACACGCTGCGCTGCTGGATCGACTGGGCGAGCGGCGAGCCCGAGGAGGGACAGTACCGGTTCGATACGCTCGACGTCCTGCTCGAGCTGGCCGAGGACCACGGCCTCCGCGTCGTGCTCCAGGTCTACATGGACTCGGCGCCGCAATGGGTAGGTGAACGCTTTCCCGATTCGCTGTTCGTGTCGTCGGGCGGCCAGGTGATCAAGCCGGAGTCGTCGCCCGGCTACTGCCGCGACCACGCCGGTGTGCGCGCCGCCGACCGTGCCTTCTACGCGGCGCTCGCCGCGCGCGCGAGCCGGAGCCCGTCCTTCCTCGGCTGGGATCTCTGGAGCGAGCCGCACGTCATCAACTGGGCCAACCCCACCTGGATCCCCAATCCGGAGTTCTGCTTCTGCCCGCATACGCTGGCGCGCTTCCGGCGCTGGCTCGAGGCGAAGTACGGCACGATCGACGCGCTGAATGCCGCCTGGTACCGCCGCTTCCGTGACTGGTCGCAGGTGGAGCCCAGCCGGATGAGCACCATCCTCTCCTATACCGACTACATCGACTGGAAGGCGTTCATCGTCGACAAGCTCGGCGAGGACCTGCGCGACAGGTACGAGGCGGTGAAGGCCGAGGCCCCGGCGACGATCATCACCAGCCACGCCGCGGGCGTTGGCCTGTTCGCCTCGCCCCACCACTGGGAAGGCCAGGCCGACGACTGGACGATGGCCAGGCAGGTGGACTTCTACGGGACGTCGTTCTACCCGAAGCATTCGGCCTTCGTGGATCGCGACGTGCCCTGGCGGGCCGCGCTGCTCGACTTCACACGCTCGTTCGGCTTCGACGAGGGGCGCGCGGGCTTCTGGGTCGGGGAGCTCCAGGGCGGCTTCGGCACCATCGCCGTGAACGTCAGCACGCCCGTCACGCCGCGTGACCTCAGGCTCTGGACGTGGTCGGCGCTCGCGCGAGGCGCGAAGGGCATCAACTACTACGCCTGGTACCCCATGAGCTCGGGGTACGAATCTGGCGGCTTCGGCCTCAACCACCTCGACGGCACTGTCACCGAGCGCGCGCGCACGGCGGGCTCCATCGCGCGCGTCGTCGACCGCCATCAGGCGCTCTTCCTCGAGGCGCGACCCATCGCCTCCGAGGTCGCCATCGTCTACAACCCGCTGTCGCACTTCGTCGGCGGACGCCAGCGCGCGGCGGCATACGGCGGGCCGCAGGGCGAGGTCATCGGCATCGAGCGCGACTCGCTGCTCGGCATCCACCGCGCGCTCTTCCCGCTCAACGTGCCCGTCGACTACGTGCACGTCAACCACGTCACGGCGGAGTCGCTCGCCCGCTACAGGCTGGTGTACTTCCCGTACCCGCTCATGTTCCCGGAGGCAGCGGCCGCCCATCTGCGCCGGTATGTGGAGCAGGGGGGCGTGCTTGTCGCCGAGGCGCGCCTCGGCTGGAACAACGAGCGCGGCCTGGCGGCCGACCGCATCCCCGGGATGGGCCTTGCCGAGGTCATGGGCGCGCGCGAGATCGCCGTCGAGACCGTGCGGGGCGGCGACGCCGCCATGCGCTGGGACGCCACCGGCATCGTGCGACTCGGCGCGGACGCGACGGTGCCTGGCCGCTGGTATCGCGAGGTGCTCGAGCCGCTGTCGGCGCAGGCGCGCGTCGTGGCGACCTACGCCGACGGCGCCGCGGCGGCCGTTGCCTCACGGTTCGGCCGCGGGCGCACGCTGCTCATCGGGTCGTACGTCAGCGCGGCCTACCAGTCGTCACCCTCCGACGCCGGCGCGCGGCTCTTTGCCGGCCTGCTCGACTGGGCCGGCGTCGTCAGCCCCGTCGACGTCCGAGGTGGCGCGCTGGAGGTGCGGCTGCTCGAGACCGGGCGCGACCTCCTCGTCTTCGCGCTCAACCACGGCGACGCCGACCTTGACGCCGCGGTGACGCTGCGACGGCCGGTCTCGGGGGAGGCCGACGTCCTGGCGCCGGCAGGTGTCGAAGCCGTCCTGCGTTCCCTCACGGCGCGTGGTCCCGAGGCGACCTTCTCGCTGCGCGTCGCGGCAGGCGACGTCGCGGTCCTCCGGATGAACAGGGGATGAGCCGCGTCCTTGCCGTCGACCTCGGGGGCACCAAGGCGGCCCTGGGCCGCGTCGACGAAGACGGGCGTGTCCATGGCCGCCGCCGGACGGCCGCCCCGGCGAGCCTTGACGACACGGTGGCGTGCATCGCCGAGGACGCCACGGGCGTGGATGCCGTCGGCGTGATCGTTCCCGGCCTGTGCACGCCCGACGGCCGCGCCTGGTGCCCCAATCTCTGGGGCGACGTGCACGTGCCGCTGCGCGACGCGCTCCAGTCGCGGCTCGCCGTGCCCGTCGCGATCGACTGCGACCGCGCCGGCCACGTCGTCGGCGAGGCCTGGCGCGGCACGGCGCAAGGCGTCCGCGACGTCGCGTTCGTGGCCGTCGGCACGGGCATCGGCGTCGGGATCATCGCCGGTGGGCACGTCGTGCGTGGCGCCCACGGCACGGCCGGCAGCGCCGGCTGGTCGGCGCTGTGCGAGCGCTGGGACGACGAGTTCGCGCGGTGCGGGTGCTGGGAGGCGCACGCCGCCGGCCCCGCGATCGCGAAGGCGTTCGGCGCCGCCAGCGCCGCCGACGTCGTCGCGGCGGCCCGCGAGGGCGACGCCCGGGCGATTGCCGCGCTTCGCGACGCGGCGGCCTGGACGGGCCGCGGCATCGCGACGCTCGTCAGCGTCCTCGACCCGGCCCTCGTCGTGCTCGGCGGCGGCGTCATGCACGGCGCGGGCGACCTTCTGCTCGACCCCATCCGCGAGGCGATCGCGCGATGGGCCCAACCCATCGCGGCGCGGCAGTGCCGCGTCGTCCTTTCGACCCTGGGCGAGGATGCCGGCCTGTTCGGCGCCGCCCGACTCGCGCTCGACGCGCTCGAGGCCTCATGACCGCCATTGCGTACTTCGACCGGATAGACACCCTTCTCGACCGCCTGCGGACGACCCAGGCCGATGTGCTCGCGCGTGCAGGCGCGCGGCTTGCCGAGGTGATTGCCGGCGGCGGCCGCGCGTACCTGTTCGGCAGCGGCCACTCGGTGATCCCGGTGATGGACGTCTTTCCGCGCTACGGCAGCTTCGTCGGGTTCTACCCGCTCTACGACCCGCGCCTCATGTGGTCGAACGTCATCGGCCCGAACGGCGCGCGCGAGCTCCTCTGGATCGAGCGGCGCGAGGGCTACGTCGAGCAGTTCCTCCAGAGCTACCCGATGGACGCGCGCGATGCGCTCATCGTGTTCTCGCATGGGGGGCTGAACGCGGCGCCCATCGAGGCGGCGCAGTATGCGAAGGCGCGCGGTGCGACGGTGATCAGCGTGTCGTCGCACGCGAATGCGAAGACGGCGACGCGGACGCATTCGAGCGGCGCGGCGTTGTCGGACCTCGCGGACTTCGCCATCGACAACTGCGTGGAACCGGAGGACGCGCAGGTGGACGTTGGCAGGCTCGAGAAGGTCGCGGCCGGGTCGACGGTGGCCGCCGTCACCGTGGCCATGGCCCTAGTCGCGGAGACGGCCGCGCAGCTCACCGCGAAGGGGCACGCCCTCACGACGTTCGTCTCGCCGAACGTCGAGGGCGTGGACAAGTCCCACAACCTGCGCGTCTTCGACGCCTACGCCCGCGCGTGGTTCGAGCGGGCCCCCGATCCGGTGGTGCGGTGAGCGCGCTGGCCCGCGCCGCCATCGCGGTCTTCGGCGTCGTCATGGCGCTGGTCGGCGCAGTGGCGCCCGTCGTCTCGGCGCAGGTGCGGATCGGGCTGGGCGACCTCGGGACGGTGTTCCTGGTGATGAACGGCGCGATGCTCGCGGCGAGCCTGGGGCTCGGCATGACCGTCGACAGGCTGGGGCACGGGCGGCCGCTCGTCCTCGGCGCATGGCTCGTCGCGGCGGCGCTCGCGCTGATGGGACGGGCCGGCGACGTGGCGACGCTCCTGCTCGGCGCGGCGGCCCTCGGGGCCGGCGGCGGCGTGCTCAACGGGGTGGCCAACATGGTCGTGGCCGACCAGCACCGCGACGAGCGGGCTCGCGGGGCGGCACTCAACGCGCTGGGGGTGTATTTCGGGATCGGTGCGCTCGTGCTGCCCTTCACCGTCGGCCTCCTCACGGCCCGGCTCGGACTCTCCGCGGTGCTCGACGCGGCGGCGGCGCTGTGCGTCCTGCTCGGAGTGGCGGCGCTCGTGCCGCGCTGGCCGCGGCCGGAGACGCGGCATGGCTGGCCGCTGGCGCGGGCGGGCACGTGGCTGCGGCAGCCGGCGGTGGCCGCGCTGGCCGCGCTGCTCTTCTTCCAGTCGGGCAACGAGTTCCTGCTCGGCGGCTACGTCTCGACGCTGCTCACGACCGAGCTGGGGATGCTGCCCGCCGGTGCCGCCTACGTCGTGGCGGCCTTCTGGGCGGCGATCATGGCGAGCCGCCTTGGTATGAGCTGGTGGCTGCGGAAGATCGACCCGGCGTCGGCCGTGATGGGCGGCGCCGTCGGGGCGTCGCTCGCGTGCGCCGCGCTGGCGGCGTCGGGGTCGGCGGCGATGGCCGTGGCGGCGGCGGCCGCGGCAGGCCTCCTGCTCGCGCCCATCTTCCCGACGGTGCTGGGCGTCGCGGCGGCGCGGGCCTCGGGCGACACGGCGCCGCTCTTCGGGGTGCTTTTCGCCGTCGCGCTGACGGGAGGCATGACGGTGCCGTGGCTGGCCGGGCATCTGGCGGCGGCGACGGGGGTGCGCACGCCGTTCGTCCTGGCCGCCGTCAACTTCCTGGCCGTCGCCAGGGCGATGTACGTCTCGCGCCGTCAGTCGGCGGGTTCGTCACGAGTCCTTCGCGAGGTCTCTTGACTTCCGGCAGAATGCGCCTACGATTCAGGCACGACGTTCCAGGTTCATGGCTGTCTATCGGCATCTTGACGTGGTCGGGGGAGGGCACGTCCCGGCACGCACGAACGCGATTCAGATCACTGGGGGAATCATGAGGAGACTGATACGAACAGCGGCCCGGGGTTGGCTGTCGTTGCTCCTGCTGTGTCTCATTCCCGGGGTGGCGCAGGCCCAGTCCGGGTTGGCGACCGTCACGGGCATCGTGGCCGACAACACGGGCGGTGCAATGCCCGGTGTCGTCGTCACGGCGACAAACACCGCGACCAACGTCCCGTACACCGGCGTGACCAACGCGTCGGGCCTGTACACCATCACGGGCCTGCCGATCGGCGAGTACGTCGTGCGCGCCGAGCTCCAGGGCTTCAAGGCGGCGCAGTCGACGGTGCAGCTGTCGGCCTCGCAGACGGCACGCGTCGACTTCTCGATGGAGGTGGGCGACCTCCAGGAAAGCGTCGAGGTGACGGCGACGGCCGCGGTGCTCCAGACGGAGAACGCCGTGGTCGGCACGCAGCTCGAGCGCGAGCAGGTGGAGAAGCTGCCGGTGCAGGGCCGCAACCTGTCCACCGCGACGCTCTACACGGCCGGCGTGACCTCGCCGAACCCGAGCTCGTTCAACAGCCTGAAGAACACGGGCGGCGGCCGTCCCTACGTCAACGGCCAGCGCGAGCAGGGCAACAACTTCATGCTCGACGGCGTCGACATGAACGACGCGATCGACAACCTCATCGCCTACCAGCCGAGCCCGGACGCGGTGGAGCAGGTGCGCGTCGAGACCAACAACTACTCGCCCGAGCAGGGCAACGTCGCGGGCGCGATCGTCAACATGGTGCTGAAGTCGGGCACCAACCAGATCTCCGGCAACGGCTTCTGGTACTGGCGCGACAACGAGCTCGCCGCGACGCCGTGGGCGACCAACCGTGCGGGCGGCCGGAAGAGCGAGTACACCCGCAACATCTTCGGCGGCACGCTCGGCGGTCCCATCGTCCGCAACAAGCTGTTCTTCTTCGCCGACTACCAGGGTGGCCGGGCCGAGACGCCCCCCGCCGACTCGTTTGCCACCGTCATTCCCGACGAGTGGCGCAACGGCGACCTGAGCAGCCTGCTCGCGAGCAACATCATCGTCAGGGATCCGCTCACGGGGCAGCCCTTCCCCAACAACCAGATCCCGGTGAGCCGGTTCGGTACGCTCGCCCGCAACCTGCTGGCCAACGAAGCGCTCTACCCGCGCCCGAACGTCAGCCGTCCGCTGTCGGACTTCCGCCAGAACTACGTGGGCAAGTCCTCGTCCGAGGAGCGCACCAACCAGTTCGACATCAAGGTCGACTGGAACGCGTCGGCGAACGACAAGCTGTATGTGCGCTACTCGCGCCAGACGCACGAGGCGCTGCCGGGCCAGACAGTCATGCCGCTCATCTACGGCAACCTGTCGGAGAACCCGTTCTGGAGCTGGGGCGTCAACTGGAACCGCATCATCGGGCGGAACCTGGTGAACGACCTGCTCATCGGCTACAACGACAACTCGTTCAACGGGACGCCGGCCGACATCAACGGCCTCGGCCCGCTGAACAACACGTTCGGCATCGCCGGCGCGCAGCCCATCCCGGGGCTCTCGAGCATCCAGATGGGCAACAACCTCAGCAACATCGGCACGACGGCCATCGGCAGCAACACCAACAACGGCGTGCTCCAGATCAACGAGCGCCTCACGTGGCTGACCGGCCGCCACACGCTCAAGTTCGGCTTCTCGTGGAACAAGTACGAGATGAACCGTTACTACTCGGGCAACAACGGCCAGCTCGGGTACATCTCGTACACTGGCCAGTTCACGGGCGTGGCGTTTGCCGACTTCCTGCTCGACTACGTGTCGGGCAAGGGCCGCGGGTCGCTGTCCGATCCCTGGACGCACCTCCAGGACCGCGTGGCGCTCTACGCTGCTGACGACTTCAAGGTCACCGACGCCCTCACGCTGAACCTCGGCCTGCGCTGGGGCTACACCTCGCCGCTCGTCGAGGAGAACGACAGGCAGGCGAACTTCAGCCTCGTGAACCTCGAGCAGCAGCTCGCCGGCCGCGACGGCAACAGCCGCGCGCTGTACGAGCCGTACTACAACGGCTGGGAGCCGCGCCTCGGCTTCGCCTACCGCGCGGGTGAGCGCTGGGTGTTCCGCGGCGGCTACGGCATCACGCAGTACATGGAGGGCACCGGCGCCAACCTGCGCCTGCCGCTGAACCCGCCGTTCTTCTTCGAGTCGCAGGTCACCTACGACGAGACCACCGGCGCGGCCAGCGCGACGACAGGCTTCGAGGGGCTGACGCCGCTCGACCAGATCGCCGGCCAGCTGCGCGCCTGGGATCCGAACCTGCGCCCGCAGTTCACGCAGCAGTGGAACGTGTTTGCCGAGTACCTGCTCGGGCCGCGCTCCTCGATCAACATCGGCTACGTGGGCAACAAGTCGAAGTACCTGGTGACGCCGATCGAGGGGAACCAGCCGCTGCCCGGCGAGGGCGACCCGACGACGTGGGCGCCGCTCGACGAGCGCCGTCCGCTCTACCGGTTCAATCCGCTGGTCACCAACATCAGCACGACGGCCTCGCGCGGCCGCGCCGACTACAACGCGCTGCAGGCGAGCTTCAAGCAGCGCACGTTCAAGGGCCTCGACTTCCTCTTCAACTACACGCTGTCGAAGGCCAACTCGAACAACCTGGGCTACTACGGCTCGGGCGGCGTCGCGTCGGAGGGCGCGTACCCGGTCAACAGCTACGACATCGAGGCCAACTACGGCCCGGCGTTCTTCGACGCGCGGCACATCGTGTCGCTGTCGGGGAGCTACGAGCTGCCGTTCGGCCGCGACCGTGCCATCGGCACCAACTGGAACCGCGCGCTTGACGCGGTGCTCGGCGGCTGGGGCGCCAGCTTCGGCTTCACCGCGCACTCCGGCTACCCGATCACCGTCCAGGACAGCGTGCGCCGCTCGCTGCAGAGCACGCGTTCGGCCGAGTGGCCCGACCGCATCGGCAGCGGCGAGGTGGACAACCCGACGATCGAGCGCTGGATCGACAGGGGCGCGTTCCAGGAGGCGGCCCTCGGCACATGGGGCAACGCCGGCGTGGGCATCCTGCGCGCGCCGAGCTACTGGAACCTCGACCTCTCGGTCAGCAAGCGCTTCACGACGGTCGGGCGCCAGTACTTCATGATCCGCGGCGAGGCGTTCAACGTGCTCAACAACGTGAACTTCGGGCCGCCGGACCGCAACATCCGCAGCCAGACCTTCGGCACGATCACCAGCACCGTGGGCGACGCCCGCGTCATCCAGATCGTGGCGAAGTACTTCTTCTGATCCGGCCTCGCCGCACGGACACGCCGGCCGGCGTTCCCCAGACGGGGGCGCCGGCCGTCGTGCTTCAGAACGTCGGCTCCATCCAGCGGGGCGGCGCCGCTATACTGTCCGGATAGGTCCTGCGCACCGGGCGTGCGCAGGGGACCCCCGAAACAACCTGATGAAAGGGCCGTGCGCATCCGCGCCGATGCCGTCACGGCCGGATACCTGTTCGTGCCTCCACAACACATCGACGAACGCCTTCACGACGTCTACGACGACGTTGTCCGCCGCAATCCGGGAGAACCCGAGTTCCACCAGGCCGTGATCGAGGTGCTGGGCTCGCTCGGGCCCGTCATCACGAAGCATCCCGAGCTCAGCGAGCACAAGGTGCTCCAGCGCATCTGCGAGCCGGAGCGCCAGATCATCTTCAGGGTGCCCTGGCAGGACGACAGGGGCACCGTGCAGATCAACCGCGGGTTCCGGGTCGAGTACAACAGCGCGCTCGGCCCCTTCAAGGGCGGCATGCGCTTCCACCCGTCCGTGAACCTGGGGGTCGTGAAGTTCCTCGGCTTCGAGCAGACGTTCAAGAACGCGCTCACCGGCATGCCCATCGGCGGCGCGAAGGGCGGCGCCGACTTCGACCCGAAGGGGCGCTCCGACG
>CAYSHC010000043.1:0-28384 GCA_964430855.1 uncultured Vicinamibacteraceae bacterium | reverse complement strand
GGGAGAAGCGGATCGGCGCACGACGGCGGATCACGTCGAGCGTCTGGAAGAGCGCCCAGCTGTCCTTGTCGCCCGAGAGGCCGACCATGATGCGGTCGCCATCCTCGATCAGGCCGAAGTCGATGCTGGCCTTCGCCACCTTCTTCGCGACGCGGGCTTCGAGCGGGGAGGAATACGCCATGTCACTTCACAGTCTACGCGGACGCCGCCGATGGGGCAGGGACGGCTCGGAGAGCCGTCCGTCAGCAAGTCAGCTCGTCGGCCTGATCTGCCCGCACGCCGAGGGCTCCGACCAGCTGACTCGCGGTAGCCGACCTGCCGACTCGCCGACCTGCCGGGACGGCTCGGAGAGCCGTCCCTACCGTGGCGGCGTGTAGCGGTCGTCCCGATAGACGGGGACGATCCGCACCCGCGTCCCCAGGAACCTGTTGTCGCGCTGCCCTGCCTCGTCGAACATCGGGATGAACCCGTGGCTCGCCGCGATCGAGATCGCGTAGACGCGGTTCATCGGCTGGCCCGGCACCGCCTTGTACGGGAACCCTTCCGGCATCGCCACGCGGACGGTCTGCGAGTTGCTCGCGCCGGGCTCCACGCGCAGGCGCTCGGCGCCCGTGTCGATCGTCACGACCGACGGCGCCGGGCCGTTGGCCAGCTCGATCTCGAGGGCCTCGAGCGCCAGCGTCGTGAAGGCGCCGTCCGGGTGCGGCCGCGCCGGCGCGCGCAGGATCAGGTCGGCGCGCGACTCGCCGCGCACCCAGAACCACTCCCCCTCCCTGTTGTACGCGTTGTCGTCGAGGAAGTACGCCTGAACGGGCGGCTCGCCGCCGAGCGGCTGCTTGGCCCGGGAGGGGGTGACGTTCACCGGCAGGTCGTTGACGAGCGAGAGCTCGATCGGCAGCCATCTGAAGGGCCCGTACTTCGGGTGCGTCGCCGGGAAGAACGACGTGAAGAACGGGTTGAAGACCAGCTGCGCGGTGAACAGCGCGCCCCCGGCCGCCGCGAGCACGGCCAGCCGCGGCGTGAGCGCCGCCGGCACGAGCAGCAGGAACAGGGCGTAGTAACCCATGAAGTACCTGTTGCCCACCGGCCCGCCGCCCCCCGAGTAGGTGAACGGCATGTACACGAGCAACGCGACGGCGGCCAGCGCGAGCGTCACCAGCACGAGCCACTGGAACGGCTCGCGCCGCTGCCGGCCCGCGAGCAGGAACGCGACGAGCACGGCTACGCCCGGGAAGAAATAGGGGACGAGGCCCGTGTGCCGCCCGACGAGGAAGTACAGGACGTTCCAGGGCAGGACCGTCGTGAGCACGTCCCTGTTGAAGATGACCTCGGTCAGCAGGCCGTCGGTCGCCCTGACCTCGCCCAGCTTGTCGAACGTCGCGTCGGGCGTCTGGAACGGGAACGCGTGGTAGAAGGTCGCCCGCTCGCCGCCCTGGTAGTTGAAGTCGCCCGAGCTCAGCAGGTTCACGACGAACAGACCGGCCGTCGAGGCAACGAACGCGACGCAGATCGCCGCGACCCTGCCCCACTGGCGCCGCAGCAGCGCGAGGCCCAGCACCGGCGCCGCCGCCAGGACGTTGAGGGGCTTGGAGAACGTCGCCACGCCCAGCAGCACGCAGGCGATCACGTCGGACCACGGCCCGCGCAGCAGGCGGCGCCAGGCGTCGGTGCGCGTCCCCGTCGGCACGAGCGGGGGCGCGACCTCCTTGTACGCCCAGAAGAAGAGGCCGAGCAGGACCGTGGCCAGGTTGAACAGCTCGGGCGTCAGCCAGACGAAGTACACGGGCGCCGCCGAGGCGAAGAGGAACGCCACGGCAAACGTGATGGCCGACGCCTCGCTCGATCGTGCCCGGACGAACGCGTAGCAGGCCGCAAAGCACGCGGTCAGCAGGATCGCGTGCAGCACCAGGAACCCGTTGGTCCCGAACAGGATGATGAACGGGGCGGCGGCGAGGGGATAGATGAAGCTCTTGCCGTAGTAGAGGCGATCGCTGCGGTGGTCGGGTGCCGTCGCCAGCCGCACGAACGGGAACGACGACTGCCCCTCCAGCCACACCTGACGGCCCTTCTTCAGGAAGATGCCCTGCGGGCCGGTCGGGAACTCCTTCCAGACGCGCACCAGATCCTCGCGCCGGAACTGGGCGTCGAAGTCCTTCGCGAAGCTGTGGCCGAGGCTGTAGTAGGTGGACTCGTCGCTCTGGAAGCCGAACGCGACGACCGGGAACTTCACGGTGAGCGCGAAGCCGAAAAACAGCGCGCCGACGATCAGCGTCGCCAGCACGCCGGGATGCTGCCAGGTTCGGCCCACCGGGGCGAGCCGCGGCGTGTTCACCGCACCGGCCCTCCGTCGAGGAAGCTGAGATCTTCCTCGAGGGCAACCCGTCGCCGTGTCGCCCGCGACTTCTCGGCGAGCAGCGTGTAGAGGCGCTCCATCTTGTCCACGAAGGCCTGGATGTCGTAGCGGCTGCCGGTCCGCCTGGCGCCGGCGCCGAGCGTCTGACGCAGCGCGGGGTCGCGCTCGAGGCGGACCACGGCGTCGGCCAGGGGCTGCGCCTGCGCCCGCGGAACGACCAGCGCGTCGATGCCGTCGGTCAGGATGTCGCGCAGGCCGTCGGCGTCGGTGGCGACAATCGGCTTCCCCATCGCCAGGGCCTCGAACGCCGTCAGCGGCGTCCCCTCGGCCAGCGACGGGAACACGACGACGTCGAAGGCGCTGAGCACCTGGCCGACATCGCGCTGGAAGCCCAGGAAGTGCAGCCGGTCGCTGACGCCGAGTTGGCGCCCCTCGGCCTCGAGCGCGCCCTGCAGCTCGCCCTCGCCCGCAATGTACACGTGCGCGGACGGAATCGCGTCCACGATCGGCCGGACGGCCTGCACGAGGTAGGTGTTGCCCTTGGCCGGCATCAGCCGCGTCACGGTTCCGACGGCGAACGTCCCCTCGGCGATGCCGAGCGCCCGGCGCGCCGCCGCGACCTCCTCGGCGCTCCTGGCGCGGCCGAACTCGTCGAGCGGCGACCCCAGATACACGACGCGCGTGCGCTCGGCGGGCACCTTGCGCGCCCGGATCGTGAAATCGGCGGTGGACTGCGAGACGGCGATCGCGATGTCGGTGCAGGGCGCGAGCAGCCTGTCGGCCACCTGCTGGAACCAGGGCGTCGTCACATGGTTGGCGTGCTCGTGCAGGACCACCGGGATGCCCCGCATCGCCGCCGCCAGGCGCCCGAACGTCGTCGCGCCATAGCCGTGCAGGTGGAGGACATCCGTCTTCTGGCGGTCGATGACCTTCAGGAGCGCCGTGAGCGTCGCCGGGTCGAACTTGCCCTTGTGCAGGTAGGTGACCCTGATGCCGAGTTGCTCGAGCGCGTCCTCCGAGGTGTCCTTCCGTCGCAGGCTGACGAGATCCACCTCGAAGCGGCTCGTGTCGAACCGCGGCAGCATCCACGCGAAGAGGCGCTTGACGCCATGCATCCGCGAGCCCGTCCACCCCAGGTGGTCGCAGACGTGCAGCACCCGAATCACAACAGTCCCTCCGCCCGGTACCACGCGATGGTGCGGCGGATGCCCTCCGGCAGGTCCACCGCCGGCTCGAACCCGAGCTCGGTGCGCGCGCGCGTGGTGTCAAATGCGCGGCTCTTCGTGTAGAAGTCTACGCGCCGCCTGTAGAGCGGCGGCGGGATCCGCAGCGGCACGCAGATCGCCTCGCAGATGGCGCCGGCCAGCCACACCGGCCACACCGGCAGGCGCAGGCGCGGCGGCTTCACCTTGAGCTCCGCCGCGATGAGCGCGACGAGCTCCTTCAGCGTGGTGTAGCGCGGCCCCGCCAGGATGTAGGTGCGGCCCGCCGCCGCCGGCACCTCGCCACACAGGCGGAAGCCCTCGCACAGGTCGTCGATGTAGGTGAGGTGGTAGAACACCTCGCCGGAGCCCAGCATCGGGAACCGCCCGCGCGAGATGCCGCGGAACATCTTCAGGAACCGCGTGTCACCGGGGCCGTAGATGCCGATGGGCCGTGCGATGACCACGTCCATTCCGGTGCGCTCCGCCTCGCGCCGCACGGCCCGCTCCGCCTCCACCTTGCTTTCCTGGTAGACGTCGCCCGGGTTGAACGGCGCGTCCTCGTTGGCCGGCGGATGCTCCACGTGGCCGTGCACGCCGCCGGTGCTGCAGTGCACCATGCGGCGGGCGCCCGCGCGGCGCGCCCCTTCGAGCACGTTCAGCGTTCCCTGGACGTTGATTTCGTAGTAGGCGGAGTCGGGCTGGCCCGCTTCGCGGTACGTCGCCGCGATGTGGTAGACGACGTCCACGCCCTCGCAGGCGCGCGCGACAGCCGCGGCGTCGGTGAGGGCGCCCTCGACGACCTCGATGCCCGCCGTCCGGAGGGCGGCGGTCACCGGGCGCTGGGCCGTGCGGGGACGGATCAGCGCCCGGACGGCATGGCCGCGGCGCTGCAGCGCCCGCGCGAGATGCCCGCCGGTGAAGCCGGTGGCGCCGGTAACGAGGACGGTCACCTCGGTTCGCGGCCCCCGCCGGCCGCCTGCCCGGCGACGCCGACCACCGTGGCGGCAGGCTCGGTGCGGCGCGTGAGCATGTCGTAGGCCCGCCGGGTGCGGGCGACGTAGGACGCCCGGCTGTAGCGGTCCTCTGCCAGGCGCGCGGCAGCGGTGGCCAGGCGCTCGCGCAGGCCCGCGTCGGTGAGCGCCTGCTGGAGCCCCTGGGCCAGTCCCTCCGGCGTCGGCGGGACGAGCACGGCCGTGTCGGGCGACAGCACCTGCGTGTGGGTCCGCAGGTCGGTGGCGACAATGGGCCGGCCCGAACGGATGTAGGAGTAGATCTTGAGCGGCGTGTTCGTCCCGGAGATGCGGGGCGACACGAGCACGTCGCAGGCCTCGACGAAGTGCGGGATCTCGTGCGGCGGGCGCTGGCCGGTGAACACGAGCGGCGCGCCGGCCTCGCGGGCGCGCGCCTCCACGGCGGCCACCTGGTCGGGCGTCCCGCCCACGACGAGGATGCGGGCGTCGGGGAGTCGCCTGCCCAGCAGCACCCCGGCGTCGATCAGCAGATCGAGGCCCTGGTACTTCTCGAACGTCCCCGTGTAGAGCGCCAGCGGCTGCGAGGGCGCAATCCCCCATTGCGCGCGCACCGCCGCCGCTCCCGGGCCGGGCGTCGAGTCCACGTCGCCGCCCATCACGTTCTCGATCAGCACGGCGCGGTCGCCTGCGCCCATCTCGTGCACCGTGTCCTGGAGATCCTGGCAGATGGTGATGACCACCTCCGAACCGTGCACCATGAGGCGCTCGGCCCGGGCGAAGATCCAGCGCAGCAGCCGCGACCGCGAGTAGCGGAAGTTGCCCAGCTGCTGCGGCAGGCTCGAGTGCATGTCGTAGAGGTGCGGGATCCCGAGCCGCCGCGCCAGCCACACGCCCAGCACCCCGGCCTCCTCGTGCGAGTGGACGGCGTCGTAGCGCACCCCGCCGGCAAACGCGACCCGCAGCGCCGTGAACGTCAGCAGCACGTCCAGCACGATCTTCTGGAAGGACGGGCCGATCGGCACGCCACGCATGAACGGCGGCTTGAGCGTCCGGATGATGCGGAGATTGGGCAGGTCGACCGCCCGGCCGAACGGATAGGTCACCAGGTCGACCTGGTGGCCGTCCTCGACGAGCGCCTTGATCCGGTGGTACTCGCTGAACGGGGTGCCGCGAGGCTCGAAGAACGGCTCAGGGGCCAGCATCAGGATCCTGAGCGGTGGGCGTGGTCTCGTCACTTGGCGGCACAGGCGCGCACCTCTGGCCGCACGGAGCCAGAGGGCCGCAAACCGAGAGTATACCAGCGGGTGGCGAGGGGACCGACCGCGGGCCGACGCGGTTGCCGGCCGTTCGGGCCTCATGGTACCGTCTCGTGGTTCACGGCCGTCTGCCGGTGCCGGCTGTCCGTGCCCTCCTCGACAGCATGTCCGCTCGACCCGGCCGTTCCCGCCGTTTCGTCTCACACGGGTTAAAGCTCATCGTCAGTGTCGGCCTGCTGGTCGTGCTGTTCAGGCAGACCGACGTCGGCGCGGTAGCCGAGCGGCTGCGCAACGTCGACCTGATGTGGCTCGGGATGGCGCTCGCGGCGCACGGGCTGATGCTGCTCATCAGCGGATGGCGCTGGCGCCGGCTCCTGCTGACCCAGGACGTCCACGCGTCGGTGCTGGGCCTGACCGGCTCCTGCCTGGTGGCGACCTTTTTCAACAACTTTCTGCCGAGCAACATCGGCGGCGACGTCGTGCGGATTGCCGACACCGCCCCGCTGACCGGGTCGCGCACCGTGGCCACCGCCGTCGTCCTGCTCGACCGCGCCCTCGGCCTCATCGCGCTGTTTGCCGTGGCGGCCGCCGGATCGCTGCTGCTGCGGCAGTCGAACCTGCCGGGCGTCGGCTACCTCTGGCTGGCCCTTGGCGCCTGCGTCCTGGCCGCGCTGACCGTGCTCTGGAAGCCGCGCCTCATCCCGCGGCTGCTCGCGCCCCTCCGGCGCTTCCGGGAGGAATGGGTCGAGCACCGGCTGAACCGGCTGGGCACGATGCTCGAGCGCGTGGCCAGCCGCCGCTCCGCCATCGTCGAGGCCTTTTCGGGCGCCATCGCCGTGCAGCTGCTCGTCGTCTCGTTCTACGTGGCCATCGCGTACGCGATCCGCGTCGACCTGCCGCTGCGCGACGCCCTCGTCATCGTCCCGATCAGCCTGGTGATCCAGCTCGCGCCCGTGTCGATCAACGGGCTCGGCGTGCGGGAAGCCGTGTTTTCCTACTGTTTCGCCCGCCTCGGCCACGGCGTGGACGCCGGCCTGGCGCTCTCGCTGGTGGGGGCGGGGCTCATCATCGTCGCCTCGCTGCCGGGGGGTCTGCTCTTCCTCACGCGGAAGGGCCTAATGATGGCGCCCTCATCGTCCGATACGCCCTGAGGGAGTGCAGGCGTGCCGGTCGCCTGCCGGGACGCGCCGCGCGACGCGGTGTGCCGCCCTCCAGGCGAGGTCAAGATGCGACAGGTAGTCCGATCCACGGCGTGGGTCGCCTTCGGCGCCGCGGCGATGGTCGTCGCGGGATGCGAGACGCAGAAGAGCCGCAATCCGCTCAGTCCGACGGTGGCCGGGCCGATTGCCGGCGTGGCGATCACGACGCCGCGGCCGCTCGAGCCGGCCAACGGCCACAAGGTCACACTGGGCCAGCCCGTGACGCTGCTGTTCGAGAGTTCGACGACCAACGGCGAACGGCCGCTCTGGATGCAGGTGGAACTGGCGACCGACCCGGCGTTCCAGCAGAAAGTGCACGCGGCCGACAAAATCCAGCCAGGCGACGGCGGACGGACGACCTACCAGGTCCCGACGGCGCTGCTGGTGAGCAACACGAAGTACTACTGGCGCGCGCGCGGCCTCGACGGCGCCAACTCCGGCGAGTACTCGGCGGCCTCGTACTTCGAGGTGGTGGATCCCGTCGTGATCGACCCGCCGGTGCCCGCCAGCCCTGGGGGCAACATCCGCGTCGATACGCTCACGCCGGATCTCACGGTCATCAACGGACGCGCGACGGGTCCCGTGGCGGGCCCCGTGATCTACCGGATCGAGATCGCGCTCGACGAGGCGTTCTCGTCGATGGTCGCGGTGCTCACCGCGCCGCGTTCCGGCGGGTCGGTGACGACGGTCCGCATGACGCCGCTCCAGTACGCCACGCGCTACTTCTGGAGGGCCCAGGCCAGCGATGGCGTCCTCACGACGCCGTACTCCGCACCGACGTCGTTCCAGACGCCGCTCGCGCCGGCTCCGCCTCCGTCGCCGTCGCCGGGGCCCTCGCCGTCACCCGGCCCGTCACCGAGCCCGTCGCCCGGCCCGACGCCGCCGCCTCGTGGCAATCGCACGCCCGATCCGGCGCCGGGGCAGCGGCTGCCGCTGCCGAACATGTACTCGGTCGTCGAGCAGGTGGCGGCGCAGTACCCGGCCGCCCTCCGCAATTCGTGCCAGAGCCATGGCGGCAGCTGGGAGTTCATGGACCGCCTGGTCGACCGCCTGCGGCAGTTCGACACGCGGTGGGGCTACAACGGCAAGCGCGGCAACGTCAACGACCCGTCGCACGATGTCATCGCCTACAACTTCGGGCCGGGTCCCGACGAGGGAACGACCAACGTGTACATCGTCGACGTGATCGTCGGGCACTGCGGCAGCAACCCGCAGCCCGCCTGGATCGACCAGACAGGCGAGACCGCGCGGCAGGGGTCGATCGGGCGCTGGACCAGCCGCGGCCGCTTCTAGGACGCGGCGCGGTCGCGACGCCGAGGGCACCGGACGCCCGCCGCACCTCGTGCGGCGGGCGTCACGTCGTTTCGGCACTTGACACGGTCCCTGCCCTTGCCAACAATGCACGTCGTCCGTTCCCAGCGGATCATTCGTTCCCCGCGGCAAGTCCTCATGCGGGGACGCATGTCTTGCACGCGATCAACCCGGGGCCGGGGTTTTCGTTCTCTTACAGGAGATTGGCAGTCTTTCTATGCGCATCCTCGCCTTGCTCGTGCTAGGCCTGTTCGCCGTGCCCGTGACGGGCTACACCCAGACAGGTCCATTCAACTCGCCGTGGGACGGCCGCGGCTTCATCGAGGTGGGGGGCGGCGGCCAGGGCGGCTCGCATCTCGTCACCGATACGTCGCGCTTCCCCATCTACGACGAGGACGCCACGATCGCCGTGTCGCAGTCATACGGCGGCGGTCCGCTGTTTGACATCGGCGGCGGCGTGAAGGTGTGGAAGAACCTGCTCGTCGGCCTTGGCTACTCGCGCTATTCGGACAAGCTCGAGACGGCCGTGCTCGCGCGCGTACCCAACCCGCTCTTTGCCAACCGCCCGCGCGAGGCGGAGCTGCGCCAGAACGACCTGAAGCACACCGAGAGCACAGTGCACCTCTCGGCCATCTACATGCTGCCGGTGAATGAAGCGTTCACCGTGGCGGTGTCGGCCGGCCCCTCGTTTGCGAGCGTCGAGCACGAGTTCGCGCGCGACGTGCGTGTGAGCGAGACGGGCGGCGCGCCGTTTGACAGCGTGGCCATCTCCGACCTGGCGTTCGTCCGCAGCTCGAAGACGAAGGCGACGATCAACATCGGGGCGAAGCTCGTGTACGAGCTGCCCTTCCGGCTCGGCGACTTCGGGCGCCTCGGCGCCTCCCTCGGCTTCCGCTACTCCGGTGGCTCGGTCGACCTCGACGGCGCGTCCGGTCCCGTCGAGGTCAAGTACGGCGGTCCGCAGGTGCTCGGCGGCGTCCGGGTGACCTTCTAGTGGCTGGCAATCCGATGCCCGCTGGTGAGTGCAAGGAGTACGAGATGAAGGTGTTCACGCGAATCGGTCTCATGCTTGTCGTCGGCGTGGCCGTCGCGGCGTGCAGCAACAACCCCGGCAACCCCATCGCCCCGTCGGCGGCGGGCCCCGGCATCGCCTCGGCGGTCCCCGAGGGGTCGCCCACGCTGAAGGTCACGACGCCCGACGGTCCCCTGCCGGCCGCGGGCGAGGAACTCCAGACCGTCGACGGCGTCGTGCTGTCGGTCAACACCGCGAAGACGCGCTTCGCAGGCGACGTCGCGCTCCAGACGCGGTTCCAGCTGCACGAGGAGACGACGCTCATCGCCGAGCCGATCGTCGCGGCGGGGCCTGACGGCCGCTCGGCGTGGGCGGTGGACCAGCCGCTGAAGCAGGGCACCACGTACCGGTGGCGTGCGCGCGCCGAGTATGGCGACGCCTACGGGCCGTGGTCGACCGTGTGGGAGTTCCGCACGCCCGCGGCGCCGACGGTCGGTGGCGGCGGCGGAGGCTTCCGCACGCCCGATCCGCCTCCGGGCCAGCGCCTGCCGCTGCCCAACCGCGCCCACGTCGTCGCCGCGGCCTTCGCCGAGCGTCCGGACCTTGTGCGCCGGTCGTGCCAGGAGCACGGCGGGACGTGGGAGTTCATGGACTACCTCGTCGACAAGCTCCGCCTCGAGGACAACCGGTGGGGCTACAACGGCAAGCGCGGCAACGTGAACGACCCGTCGCAGGACGTCGTGGCGTACCACTGGGGGGCCGGCCCGAGCGAGGGCAGCACGCAGGTGTACATCATCGACATCATGTTCCAGCACTGCGGCAGCAACCCGCAGCCCGCCTGGATCGACCAGACAGGCGAGACCGCGCGGCAGGGGTCGATCGGGCGCTGGACGGGGCGCGGGCGCTTCACGAACTGACACGCCTCCGCTGGCCGCCTGACGACACAACGGGCCCGGACGTCATCGGACGTCCGGGCCCGTTCCTGCAGGCGTGCAGCCCCTGCCCCCTGCCGCAGGGCACCGTCTCAGTGCGAGGCGCGTCGCATGCGCTCGCTCACGCCGTAGAGGCTGACGGTCCTGTTGCGATAGAGCAGCCTGACGCTGTCGGGCGCGGCGTCCAGCATGCCCTCAAGCGCCGGATAGGCCTGGCGCTCTTCCCTCCCCACCACGATGACGTCGATCCCGAGTCGGGTCGCTTCCGCGAGAAAGGTGCTGGCGTCGGTCGAGGCGTACAGTCCCCGTACCCGATGGCTCGCGCGCCGGTAGGGCTCGACCGGGATCATCGAGATCGGCAGGCCCGCCGACATGCGTCGCTCGCCAAAGGCCGGAATATAGGCCCAGGTCGCCGGGTCGCGCTGCGTGGGTTCCACCTGCACCCGCGCGTCGCGCGGAGTGCTCGTCCTGATCCACTGGAGCGCCTGGAGCTCGTCGCGCGACAGCACAAGCGTCCATGGGAACCCGGCTGCCAGCTGGCGATTGGCAACATCCTGGGTGTTGTAGATGTCGATGAGCGACGTGGGCAGTCCGAGCAGCGCCGCCATGACGAACCCCGTCGCGGCGGCGAAGCGCCGACGCGACGACGGGCCCCGCCATGCGAAGACGTCAACGCCGTGACCAATCAGACCACCCGCGACGATGAAGATGAAGTGTCCAGCCCGCCATCCAACGTACACGTCCTGGTGGTCGCGCACGTCGACGAAGAAGTAGAACGCGAGGCTCACCGTCACGACCACGGCCGGCAACAGCATGGCCTGGCGCCCGGCGGCGCTTCGCGTCCACGCCAGCACGCCCGGTAGCCCCGCGAGGACCGCTGGTCCGAAACTCAGGACGAGCCCGGTCGCCGCGTGCTGCCGCAGCAACGGATTCAGGCCGAACATCACGAGCTCTCCGTCGCCCGCGACGTAGTGCAGCGCGCGGCTCAGCATCACGGCGAGGCCAATCGGCACACACCCGGCCACCGCCTGCCACACGCCCACCCGCCACGCCCGCGCCCGAGCGACCGAGCACAGGCCCACGACGCCGACCATCGTGGACACCATCAACGCCGAGAAGGTGCTGAGGAGAAAGGCGGCACCAATCGCGACACCGGCGAAGCCTGCGGCGACGACCCTCGGTCGCGCGAACTGCTGCACCATCACGGTGAGCCCGGTCAACGCCAGGGCGTATCCGAGCTGATGCTGCGGTTGATAGAACAGCAGGCGCTGCAGCCCGTCCACCGGGAGGGTGCCGAATACCCACCGCGACAGCGCATCGATGTTGTAGTACCGCACGAGTGACAACGGCAGCCCGTGCCACCAGAGGTCCACCAGCGCGTACAGTCCCTCCGCGCTCGTGCACAGGATGGCGAACATGCAGCCGAGAACGGCCGGGCCGGCGCGCGTGAGGTGCCTGGCCAGCCCGTACAGGAACGTCACGAACACCACGGCGGCGAGCGTCGCGTTGGCCAGCAGGAGCGTGTCGAGCCGCACCAGCCGGCCGAACATCCGATGCTCCAGCGCAGGCAGCAGATGGGCGAGCCAGTAGTAGTGCAGCGGCAACTCGAGATGAAACGGGTTGGCGGGCAGCACGTCGCCCTTGCTGACCTCGGAGACGACCGCCATGGCCCACACGAAGTCGGCAGTGAAGTACGCCCGATACGCGCGCCCTTCCGGCAGGTCGATGCCGACCTGGGAATAGGGCCGCCAGATGATCGCCATGGCGAGGACGACGAGCAGGCTGACGCCGACGACATCGCGGCTCGTCAACTGGGGCACCCGGAGGGTGCTGCCCAGGCTGGGCGTCAAGGTCGCCACGGCGAGCGCCACCATCGGCGACACGACGAGCAGGACCGGGGCCTGCCAGCCGGCCACCCACGCCCCGAGGAGCACGAGGCTGCTCATCGCGTAGCCCAGCGGCGCGCCGAACAGGAGCGACAGTCCAAGGCGGGACGGCGAGTCTCGATACGCCCGCCACACGGCAACGATCCCGGGGGTGACCCAGACGGCGCCGATGCCAGCGAGCGTCAGCACGTGCACGGCAGGCCATATCACCCAGAGCATTGCGCCGACGGCAGCGGCGGCAAGCGCTGCCGCCAGCGCAGGGACTGCACAGGGCACTTCACATTCTCCCCTTGACGACGTTAGGCTGCACGGCGGTGCGGCGGCCTGCGGGCGCCAAGACAATCTCACGCCGCGCCACGGGTGTTGCCACCTGACGCAGCCCTGTGAGGCTCAGGGGCGCCCGCGGTGTCGCGAGACGGTCCCGAGCCCGGCAAGCGAGGTAACATAGCGCGTGGTCGACGACCAGTTCTACAAGTCCTTCTCCGAGAAGCAGCTGACCGGGTACGGCGCGGCGCGCCGCGGCAAGATCGAGCGCGCCAGACTGGCGATCCTGCACGCCCACATCCGGCCGCCGGGCGAGATGCTCGAGATCGGACCAGGACATGGCACGCTCGCGGCCCAGGCTGTCGCGGCCGGCTGGCAGTACACCGCCATCGAGGCCAGCGACCTGCTGATCGACGTGCTGCGGCGCCAGGGCCTGCGCGTCGTGAAGGCGTTCACGCCGCCCATTCCGGGAGCGGACGCCAGCGTCGACGTCGTCTACGCCGACCAGGTGATGGAGCACATGTCGGGCATCGACGCGGCCCGCGCGTTCACCGCCGACGCGCTGCGCCTGCTCAAGCCGGGCGGCGTGTTCTTCGTCGTCGTCCCCGACTACCTGAAGGAGCGCACGTTCTTCTGGGACGTGGACTACACCCACAACTTCGTGACCACCGAACGGCGGATGCGGCAGCTGTTCAACGACGGCGGCTTCCAGGTGGAGCGGGTCGTGCGCAGCATCGGCGCCGCCACGGGCCTGAAGCGTGACGCGCTGGCCGCCGCGGCGCTGTTCACGAACCTGCCGGGCCTCAACACCCTCGCGCGCCGGACGGGGACCGAGGACCTGCTGTTCAAGGTTCGCAAGAACCTCTTCGAGACCCTGACCTTCGTGGCGCGCAAGCCGGCCACGTGATTGGAGCCCTGCTCCGCTCGCCGTGGGTGCGCGGCATCATCACCGTCGCCATCCTTGCGTACCTGCTCTCCGAGATCGACGGGCGCGCCTCGCTCGACGCGATGCTCGGCACCGACCCGCGCGCGCTCGTCGTCGTCGCGCTGCTGGTGCTCGCCGACCGCGCGGTGATGATCTGGCGGTGGCTCCTGCTGCTCCGCGCGAGCGGGACGCCGATCGGCGCGTGGGACGCCGCGCGCATCTTCCTCGTCAGCTCGTTTGTCGGCAGCTTCCTGCCGGCCGGGGTGGGCGGCGACGCGGCCCGCGCCTATGCCCTGCGCCAGCGCACCTCCCGCGGCGGCGACGCCGTGGCGTCGGTGGCCATCGACAGGATTCTCGGCGTGGTGGCCATCGCCCTGCTCGGGCTGGGGGGCGTCATCGCCTATGCCTCGGAGCACGACGCGTGGCTGCTCGGCCTGGCGGGGGCATCGGCGGTTCTCGTGCTCGCCGGCTCGGTGGCGGCCTGCTGGGCGGACCGCTGGATCCGGTGGCTGCCCGAACGGCTGTGGCACGTCACGCCCGTAAGGCTCAGCCTTCGCATTGCCGACGGCCTCGGCGTCTACCGCCGGCTGCCCGGCACGCTGGCCCTCGTGTTCCTCCTTTCGCTCCTGGTCCAGCTGCTGCGGGTGGTGCAGGCCTATGGCCTCGGGGTGGGGCTCGGCATCGACGTCGCGTTCAGCTACTACCTCGTCTTCATGCCGATTGGCCTGCTGATGCTGCTCCTGCCGGTGTCCATCAGCGGCTTCGGCCTGCCCCAGGGCGTCATTGTCTGGATGCTGCGCCCGCTCGGCGTGCCCGACACGCTGTCGTTCGCCCTCACGACGCTCATCATCCTCTCGGGCCTGTTTGGCAACCTGCCGGGCGCCCTGCTCTACCTGCGCCGGCGGTAATACGCTCGAGCTGCGTCAGGCCTCGAGCGTGCCGTACCGACCGCTCCTCCCGTGAGGCATCGGGCATGAAGCATGAAATGTAGTACACTCAACAGGTTATGGCGCAGACCTACGCAGCCAGGTATCTAGCCAAGGCCGCCCTCAGTGCTCCCCGGGATCTCGTCAACTCCTACGTCGCGCGCGTGAAGCCGCTGCACCCGACGGTGCTGATCTTCCACGTGACGTTCGTCTGCGACGCGCGCTGCAACATGTGCAGCAACTGGACGCGCGGCAACCGCAAGGAGGACATGACCCTCGAGCAGATCGAGCGCACCTTCAGCTCGAAGCTCTGGAAGAACATCGAGAACGCCAGCATCTCCGGCGGCGAGCCCACCACGCGCAACGATCTCGTCGACATCGTCCGCGTGATGATCGACAAGCTGCCGCGGCTGCGGAAGCTGACGCTGAACACCACCGGGCTGACGCCGCATCGGGGCATCCCGATGCTGACGAAGATCGTCGAGCTGTGCAACGAGGCCGGCGTGATCTTCAGCACGCGCGTCTCGATCGACGGCGTCGGCGCTGTCCACAACGACGTCCGCCGGGTGAAGCGCGGCTTCGACAAGGCGATGCAGACCATCAACGCCATGAAGGAGCTCCAGAAGACGCGCTCCTTCAACTTCGGCATCTCGACGACCATCTTCTCGATGAACCTCGACGATGCCGAGAACATCCTGGCGTGGGCGCGCCGCGAGAAGCTCGACATCGTGTTCAACATGGTGCGGTTCACCGACGCCATGCTGGGCAACGCGGAGCTGGCCAAGGACATCAAGCCGGTCAGCGCCGAGGAAGAGCGCATGCGCCAGTTCTTCCTCGACCGCGTCCGCTACGACCCGCTGCTCGACGGCCAGAACTACATCTACATGCACTATGCCGACATGATCGCCAACGGGTACCACCGGCTGGCGCCCTGCCCGTTCCAGACGCAGGGCGTGATGCTGAACCCGGACGGCGGCGTGTTCTTCTGCGAGAACAGCGAGGTGGTCGGCAACGTGCTCGAGGAAGACCCGGAGGTGATCTACTTCCGGCAGTCGGCGCAGGAGCACCGCGAGTTCATCAGGAACGAGAAGTGCCCCTCGTGCCTGAGCCCGTGCCAGATGAACGTTGCGGCCATCAAGCAGGTGGTGCCGTACGCGAAGTTCCTCGTGCGTGCGAGCGCCGAGAAGCGCAAGGCCGCGCGCGAGCCCCTCGTCGCCGCCTCCGCCTGAAAGGTAGGGACGGCTCTCCGAGCCGTCCTGCCTTCTCCGAGCCGTCCTGCCTTCTCCGAGCCGTCCTGGCCCTGTCTTCCAAGCCGTCCTGCGCAGGGCCCACGGGCTCACCCCGCCGCATCAGGACGACGAGTCAGGATGCATGGGGACGTCTCGGCGAAACGTCCTACCAGGCGGGCACACGATCGTTGCCCGCCCCCTCTGTCAACCGCCGGAACCCGCCGGGCGCGTCGCCATCCGTGACGGCGAGGTCCCAGTCCTCGCCAGCGTGGTGCGCCGGGCTCACCGCAAACGCCACCGTCGTGCCGTCCGGGGCGTACGCCGGGTAGTAGCTCCAGAGCGGTCGCGCGTCAACCAGCGTGCGGCTCGTGCCATCGGCGATGTCGATCTCCTCGAGCCACGACGGCTCGTCCCCCTGCATCCGCACGTACGCCAGCCGACGGCCATCCGGCGCCCACGCGGGCCGGCACGCGCCGCCATCCACCCGCGTGACCAGCCGCTCCTCGCGCGTCCCGAGGTCGAGCACCGCAATCTGGAACCCGTGCGACGTCGCCACCGCGTACGCGACGCGGCGGCCGTCCGGCGAGACGGCGGGCATGATGGCGCGATCCGCCGTGCGCGAGAGGCGCTCGACGCGGCCATCTTCCAGGTACACGCGGAAGATGGCGCCCGTGCCGTCCCGCTCGCTCGTGAACACGAGACTGCCACCGTCCGGCATCCACACGGGGTCCTGATCCCACGCCTGATGGTCGGTCAACCGCTGGACGCGGGAGTCCTCGAGGTCCATCACGGCGATGTCGTAGGTCGCGGGGTCGAAGCGGTTCGTGTGGAAGGCGACGCGCCGGCCGTCGGGCGACAGCGCCGGCTCCTCGTCGCGGTGGTCCGCCCCCGTCGTGAGCGCACGGACGCTCCCCGTCGTCGTGTCGAAGGCGTAGATCTTGTCGCGGCCGTCCCTGTCGCTCTGGAAGACGAGCAGGCTCCCGGGCTGTGTCGTGTCGCCGGCGTCTGCCCGTGGGGACGGCTCCGGCCGCCAGTCGGGCAGGCGGTCGTTCCCGCGGCCCGTGGTCAGCGGTGTCACGCGGTTCGACCCGTCGAGCGGCACCAGGGCGAGATCCCAGTCCTCGCCGTCGTGATGCTCGGGGCTCGTGGACACGATCATCCACCGCTCGTCCGGCGAAAGCCGCGGGTAGTAGAGCCAGCGGTTCGGGTAGGTGGCAATCGTCTCGGCCGCGTCGCCATCGATCGCGCGCCGCTGGATGCGCGAAGGCCCGGGCTCGAGCTGCACAAAGCCCACGTGCCGGCCATCGCGGAACCAGACCGGCCAGCACGTCCCGCCCTCGAGGCCCACCGGCGTGATGGCGCCCGTTTCGAGATCGAGCACCTGCACCTGGTAGTTCCAGAACGCCCCGACGCGCAGCGTCTGCGACGCGAACGCCACGCGCGTGCCGTCGGGCGACACGGTTGGCATGATGGCCCGTCCAACGAAGTTGTGCGTGAGGCGCTCGATGCGTCCGTCGTCGAGCCACAGACGGTACAGGTCGCCGCGCGACTCGGCATCCGACCAGTAGACGATGCTGCGGCCGTCGGGGAACCACGCGGGGTCCCTGTCGTTGCCCGGGCCCGACGTGAGGCGCCTGATGTTCCTCCCGTCCGCGTCCATCACGTGGATGTCGTACGCGGGCTCGCCCTGCGCGGCGTCGTCGCCGTAGTACGCGCGGGTCGACGCGAAGAGGATCCGGCTGCCGTCGGGCGACCATCGCGGGGTCTCGTCGCGGGAGTCGCTGCCGGAGGTGAGCTGCGTGACGAGCCCCGTCGGCAGGTTGAGCACGAAGATCTTCGGCCGGCCCTGGATGTCGGACTGAAAGACGATGTCGCCGCGCACACCGAAGGGCACCGCGCCCGTCACGCGCGGGAGGGGCGCGAGGCCGTCCGGGCTCGTCCGTGGCTCCTCACCAAAGCCGGACGCACTCCCGCTGCGCACCTCGTCGACGGCGCCCTCGACCACCTCCCGTGCGGGCGCCGGGGGCGCGCCGTCGCGGCAGGCGGGCGCCACGAGCGCCGTGACCAGCAGGGCGACGAGCAGGCCGGGCAGGCGGCCGCGCGCACGCGCCGCGGGGACTCGCGTCCTCACTTGCGGCAGAACGCCATCAGGTGCCACCCGAACCTGCGGACCAGCGCCCGCGGCAGCGCGTTGAACGTGCCGACGAAGAACGTGTTGAAGGCAGTGCCTTTCCATCCCTTGTGCAGCCGTGACTTGACGGGGAACCGTTCGGGAACGATGCGCACGTCGCTGAACGGCGCCAGCAGCCGGCGGAACTCGCCAATCGAGTACTTCACCAGCACCGGGGCGTCGCCGTGCTCGAGCTCGACACCCATGACCTTCGACAGCGCGTTCAGCCACGACACCCGGTTGTAGACCATGAAGATGCCGAGGCCGCCCGGCTTCAGCACGCGATGCGCCTCGGCCACGAGCCGTGGCGCGTCAGCCGTGTACTGCAGCACGCCATGTCCATAGACGACGTCGAAGGTGTCGGAGTCGAACGGCAGCGCTTCGGCGTTGGCCACCTCCAGCGCCTCGGCGGTCACGCCGTGCAGCTCGAAGTTGCGCCGCGCGAGGTCGATGGCCGTAGCCGAGAGGTCCACGCCGGTGACGCGGGCCCCGCCGCGGGCGAAGCGCACGAGGTCGGTGCCGATGCCGCAGCCAACCTCGAGCACCCGCTGGCCCGCGAAGCCCGAGAAGTCGACAAGCCGAGGCAGGTAGTGCAGCTTGTCGAAGCGGTACTCATCGAGGTCGTCGAAGAACTCGCGCGTGCCGACCGGGTGGTCGGTCATCTCGAGGTCGTGGATCCTGGTGTTCCAGTAGGCGGCAATCGCCTCGATCGAGGCCTGCGCTGGCGGGGACGACACGGGTGAAGCCATCCCGCTATCGTAGAATAACGCGACGTGCGACGCGACCTGGCCCGACTCGCCAGCGAGGAGTTCGACCTGCTGGTGGTGGGCGGCGGCATCTACGGCGCAGCTGCCGCCTGGGATGCAACACAGCGGGGACTATCGGTTGCCCTGATCGACAAGGGCGACTTCGGCGGAGCCACCTCGTTCAACAACGCCAAGACGGTTCACGGCGGAGTGCGGTCGCTCCAGCGCGGGCGGCTGGCCGAGGTGCGCGAGTACCTGGAGGAGCGTCGCGCGTTCAGCGTGATGCTCCCCCACCTGGTGCATCCGCTGCCCTTTCTCCTGCCCACGTACCGCAGCGGCCTCCAGCACCGGCTCGCGATGCGCGCGTACTTCGCGCTCTACGACCTCATCGCACGCGACAGGAACGCCGTGGCGGACCCGTCGAAACACCTGCCGCCGAGCCGGCTGATCTCGCGCGAGGAATGCCTGCGCCTCCACCCGGCGCTCGACCCCGCGGGCGTCACCGGCGGCGTCGTCTGGTACGACGCGCAGTTCAGCAACAGCGATCGCGCCGGGCTGGCGTTTGTCGCGTCGGCTGTCCGGTCCGGCGGCTGCGCCGCGGCCAACTACGTCGAAGCGACCTCGCTGCTGACGTCGAACGGCCGGGTGCAGGGCGTGATGGCGGCCGACAGGCTCGGCACGCCGACGTTTCCGATCCGCGCGCGCACCGTGCTGCTCGCGGCTGGCGCGTGGACCGACGAGTGGCTCCAGCGCCAGCTGCCCGGTGTCGCCCCGCTCGTGCCGACCTGGTCGCTGGCGATGAACCTCATCGTCCGCCCCGTGACGCGGACGCACGCGGTCGCGGGCAAGGCGCGCGGACGCCTCTTTTTCCTGGCGCCCTGGCATGACGTGACGATCGCCGGCACGAGCCACGATCCCTGGCAGCGGCGCGCCGACGACGTCGCCCCGCGCCACGACGACGTGGTGCGGCTGATGGCCGACCTCGACATCGCGTTCCCCGGCCTGGGCCTCACGGCCCGCGACGTGCGCCTCGTGCACCGCGGGCTGCTTCCCGCGACGGAGGCGACGGCGCGGCGCGTGAAGCTGTTGCGTCACAGCCCGGTTACCAACCACGCGGTGCACGGGATGCTCGGGCTGGTCTCGCTCGTCGGCGTCCGCTACACCACCGCGCGCCGATCGGCCGAGCAGGCCATCGACATGGTCGGCGCGGTCCTCGGGCGGTCGCTGCGTCCGTGCGCCACGGCGACCACGCGGCTCGACGGGGGCGCGATCGACAACTTCGACGAGTACCTGGCCGAGAGCGTGCGCGCGGCGCCGCCGGGCATCGACGTCGCCCGCCTCGTGCGCAACTACGGCAGCCGCCACACGATGATCCTCACGCTCATGCAGGCCCGGCCCGAGCTGGCCGCGCCGCTCGGACCCGGCTGCGCCGTTACCGGCGCGGAGATCGTGTACGCGGTGACCAGCGAGATGGCCATGTGCCTGGCCGACGCGGTGCTCCGGCGCACCGACGCCGGCTCGCGCGGGCATCCGGGAGCCGAGGTGCTCGAGAAGGCGGCCAGTCTCATGGCCGACCGCCTCGGATGGACTCCCCAGCGGCGTGCCGACGAGATCGCCGCCGTGAACCGCGCCTACGAGACGGCCCTCTAGTCCCTGACGCCCGGTGATCTCCGTCGTCGTCCCGGTCTTCAACAGCGCGTCCGTCGTCGGCGAGACGATCGACAGGATCGTCAGCGTCTGCCGCGCGGAGGGGTGGGCGTTCGAGGTCATCGCCGTGGACGACGGAAGCGACGACGGCAGCCTCGAGGTACTGCGCGGAAGGGCGGTCCGGCATCCCGGCCTGTTGCGCGTCATCGCGCACGCGCACAACGCCGGCCAGCATGCCGCCCTGCTGACCGGCCTCCGCGCCGCCACCGGCGGTCTCGTCGTCACCATGGACGACGACCTCCAGCACCCGCCCGAGGCGCTCCCTGCGCTCGTCGCCTGTGCGCGTGCGGGCCACGACGCCGTGTATGCCCGCTTCCCCGTCGTCCGCCACGCCGCCTGGCGCCGGCCCGGCAGCGCCTTCGTGCGCTGGATGGACCGCGCCGTCTTCGACGCACCGCGCGGCCTGACGGTGACGAGCTACAGGCTGCTGACCCGCGACGTCGTGGATCGCGTCTGCGCGTACGCCGGCACGTCACCGTACATCCGTGGTCAGATGCTGCTGGCGAGCCGGCGTCCGGCCAATGTCGACGTGCCACACGAGGCCCGTCGCGACCGCCACAGCAGCTATTCGCCGTCAGCGCTGGTGGCGTTTGTCGCCCGCGTGCTTCTGGAGTGGTCGCACGTCCCGGCCTGGGCGGCGCTTGCGTCGGGCGTCGTGCTCACAGGGGGGGCGCTCGTGGTGCTTCCGGCGACACCGCTCGCGTCGGTGGCGCCCCTACCGCTGCTGCACGGCGTCGCCCTCGTCGCTCTCGGCGCCGTCGGTCTTCGACGGCGCCTCCCGCAGGACGCGCAACCTCTCCGGCCCGAGCCGGGCGGCGAGTTCGCGCACCCGCGCCGGTGACGGGTACAGTTGCGCGAGGCAGGCGTCGGATGCGTCCTCCAGCGCCTGGAGGCACGCGCGGCCCGAGGCGAGCCGCGACGGGAAGCCGCCGAGCCCGCCGGCCGCGAACAGCGGGCGCAGGCTGGCGCCCGTGTAGGTGATGGCGAGCACGGCGACCAGCGTCAGGACCAGGCGGCCGTGCGACGCGTCCGGGGCGCGCCGGGGCAATGCGTCACGGGATGAGGAGGGTGGCGTCGGGGAATCCGGCACGCCCTGGGTCACACGCGCCAGCACGACCAGGCCTGCCATCCAGACGACGGCCGACGTCACGGCGAACCGCGGGTCGTGCAAGGCCCCGAGGGGCAGCCCGCCTCGACTCCACCCGATGGCAGCCGCGGTGACGAGTCCCCACGCCGCGAGCATCAGCCACGGCACGGCCTGATGTCGGACGACGTCGTGGCTTCGCATCACGAGGAACGCCAGCCACACGAGCCCGAACACAGCGCCGGCACCCGCGGCGATCGTTGGCACGTACGCCACGACGCTCAGCGACGGTGCCACGGGCACGCCGATGACGGCGAGCATCGCGACGGCCATCCCCACGGCGTCGGGTGCCGCGGTCTCCGCCACGTGTGTTGGCGTCGCGCGCATGTCGGCGACGTGCAGGGCACCGAGCAGCAATCCACACGCTCCCCACACGAGCAGCCCCGCGACCGGCGGACGGGGGCGGCTGACGAGCAGCACGACGGCCACCGCCGGCCACGCGAAGAGCCCATGCGTGTACGACAGCGACGCGACCACGCAGCAGGCCGCCGTGACGGCGAGGCGACGCGCAGGTCTCCAGGGCGCGGACGCGGCGGCCAGCGCGCCCAGCGTCGCGAGCAGCACGATGTGGACCGAGAACTGGCGCGGGTCCATCCACATCGGCCAGTACGTCAGCGGAAACGCGAGGCACGCCAGCGCGGGTCCGAGCCAGGCTGGCATGCCGTGCGCGAACGCGCGGCGCGCCAGGCGCAACGCCAGCCACAGGACGCCGAGCGACAGGGGCACCTTGAGCCATGCCCGCAGCAGCATGTCGCCGCCAGTCGCCGAGAGCACCGCACGATCGACAAGGAGCGGCACGAACACGCGATGGTCGTTGAACAGGGCCCAGTACCGCGGCAGCATCGCGGTGGCCGACGGGGCCTCGTAGGGATTGGTCGGCACGAGGTAATGGCGGTCGAGCCAATCCCACGTATCCCAGTACGGCACGTCCACGCCCCAGACGGCGACCAGCGCCATCACGACGACGGGCGGCAGCAGCGTCAGCACACGCGCGCTCACCGGCGTACGCATCCCGGCCGCCAGATGGCGCGTCACTGCTGCCCGGCGGCGACGCGCTGCGGCGCGAGGCCGATAACCCTGCGCGTCTCGTCCGGCGTGGCGGGCCGCCGGCCGGCCGCCCGTGCGAGCGCCACGACACGCTCGACGAGCGCGAGGTTCGTCGCCGGGGTGGTCTTGGCGACGTCCATGAAAAGGTTGTCCTCCAGGCCGACGCGGACGTGCCCGCCCATGGTCACGGCCAGCGCGTTCACGGAGAACTGGAAGCGGCCGATGCCGGCGCCCGCCCACGTCGCGCCCGGCGGCAGCGCCTGCACCATCAGGGCGAGGTTGAGCGGCGTCGCCCCCAGCGTGCCGCGTGACCCGAGGAGGATGTTCACGTAGAAGGGCTCGCGCAGCACTCGCCGGGAGATGAGGTAGCGGGCGTAGTCGAGCATCCCGAGGTCGAACACCTCGAGTTCGGGGACGATGCCCCGCTCACGCATGCGCTCGGCGAGCCGCTCGATCATCACCGGCTCGTTGACCGACGCCTGCGTCGGGAAGTTCATCGAGCCGAGTGTCAGCGACGCCATCTCGGGCGCCACGTCATCATCAAGGTCCAGCACGGCGGCGCGCTGCTCGAACTCCCGATATGTCCGGCCGCTCGTCGAGACGCAGATGACGAGGTCGGGCGCGGCCCGGCGAACGGCGCGGATGACCTCGCGGTAGGCCTCGGGCCTCCACGTCGGGGCGCCATCGGCGTCGCGCGCGTGCAGGTGGATGATCGAGGCCCCGGCCGCGCGGCATGCGGCGGCGTCGCGTGCGATGGCCTCCGGCGTCACCGGCAGGCTGGCGTTCTGGCGAACCGTCGGCACCATGCCCGTCGGCGCCAGGTTGACGATGAGCGGTGGTGCGTCCAGCAGGCCGTGTGGTGACGTGATGCTCATCGCCCGTCGATCCCCTCCTTCGTGATGCGTGCGGGTACGCCCATGACCTGCACGCGGTCTGGTACGTCCTTCGTGACGACGGCGCCCGCCCCGACGATCGCGTGCCGGCCCACGGCGAGCTTGTCGAGGACGATCGCGCCGATGCCGAGGTAGGTGGCCTCCGCAATCGTGCAGCATCCGCCGACGTTGGCGCCCGGCCCTGCCGTCACGTAGTCGCCGAGCGAGGTGTGATGACCGATCAGCGCGCCCCTGTTGACGATCACGTGGCGACCGACACGCGCATGCGCCGCGACGATGGCGCCGGCACTGATGATGGCGCCGTCGGCGATGTGCGCGGACCGCGAGATCCGCGCCGTCGGATGCACGATCGTCGTAAACGCCATGCCGAGCGCCGCCGCCTGGGCGATGAACCGCCGCCGGTGGGTCGTGCTGAGTGCACACACCGCCAGGTGCGTGGACGCGAGGGGCGCAATGTCGTCGATCCAGTAGATGGGCAGGCCGTCGAGCGTCGTCCCTGCGACGTCACGGTCCATGTTCTCGACGAACCCGGCAACCTCCACGTCCGGAAGGTCGCCGGCCAGGTCGGCCACCTCCGACGCGAACGAACGGGTGCCGAGGATGAGCAACCGGCGCGGCGCGCCGTGCTGACGTTCGCTCATGCCGCGGCCTCGTTCTCGAGGAAGGCGCGCACCGCCGACGCGACGGCGGTGACGTCCTCGTCGCGCAGGCCGGCGTGCAGCGGCAGGCTGAGGATCTCTTCGAACACGCGCTCGGTCACCGGCATGGGCCTCCGGAACGGCGCGAAGGCGTCGTGCAGGTGGTTCGGGACGTACTCCACGGTCGTCCCGATGCCGAGGGCGCGCAGCGATGCCATGAGCGGGTCCCGCCGTCCGCCGTGCACTCTGATCGTGTAGGTGAACGGGCACACGTCGGGGTTCGGCACCGTCACCGGCGTCATCAGGGGCGCGCCGGCCAGCTGCGTCGCATACTGTCTGACCAGCGCCTGCCTGCGCGCCCTGAAGCCGTCGATCTTCTCCAGCTGCGCGAGACCGATCGCCGCATTCAGGTCGGGCAGGTGATAGCGCCACCCCCGTCCCCGGACGTCGTACCGCCAGCCGGCGGCGCCGGAATGCCTCGCCCACCCGTCGGCCGCGATGCCGAGCACACGCGCCTGCCGGACGCGATCGGCGAGCCGCGCGCTGCGCGTCGCCACGGCGCCGCCCTCGCCGCACGTGATGTTCTTCACAGGGTCGAAGCTGAAGCAGCCGATGGTCCCGAGCGTCCCGACCGGCCGTCCCTCGGCCGTCGACCCGAAGGCGTGCGCCGCGTCCTCGACGACGGCCAGCCCGTGTGCCTCGGCCAGGCGCAGCAGCGACGGCATGTCGCAGGTGCTGCCCCCGAAGTGGACCGGCAGCACGGCCCGGATGGCCGTCGTGTGGCCGCCCGCCGCACCCGGTGCGTCCAGGATCCTCGCGGCGTCGGCGAGGTCGATCTGCAGCGTCGACGAATCGACCTCGCAGAAGACGGGCACGAGCCGGGCGGCCCGGATGGCCTGCACCGTGGCGACGAACGTCAGCGACGGGACGATGACACCGCTGCCGGGGGGAAGGTCCAGCGCCTCGAGCGCGAGATGCAGGGCGGCGGTGCCGCTGCTCACCGCGACGACGTGCGGCACCTCCAGGTGCGTGCGCAGGGCGTCCTCGAAGGCTCGCGCCTTCGGTCCCATTCCCAGCCAGCCGCTCTCCATGACCCGGGCAACGGCTGACAGCTCGTCGTCGCCCAGCAGGGGCCTGTGCGTGAAGATCCGTTGCGACATCTACCGGAGCTCAGCGGGAGCCGGAAGTATAACCCCTGCCGAGCTGGATGGGCCAGAGGCCGTGAGCGGGGCGGCCGCAGCGGTCGGTGTCGGGACGAACGTCCGTTGCGGGGTCGCGACCGGCTAGCCGGCCACGTGCTCGATCCAGCGCTCGAGGACCATCAGCGAGAACAGCTGGTGCGCGTAGTTGGCGCGGCCGGCGACGTGCGAGTCGATCAGCCGCGTCACCTCGGCGGGCACGAACAGCCCCCGGCGGCCGATGCGCTCGGGCGACAGCAGGTCGCGCATGAGGGGCTGGAGCTCCCGTCGCAGCCACTGCTTCATCGGGATGCTGAAGCCTTCCTTGCGGCGGGTCAGGATGCTGTCGGGGACGACGCCGCGCAGGGCCTGCTTGAGGACGTACTTGCGCTCGCCGCCGCGCACCTTGAGCGACCCGGGCATCGAGAAGACCAGCTCCATCAGGTCGGTGTCGAGGAACGGCGCACGCGTCTCGAGCGACGTCGCCATGCTCATGCGATCGACCTTCTGGAGGATGTCGTCGGCGAGGTAGATGCGCAGGTCGGCGTAGAGCGCGCGGTTGATCGGATCGTCGGCCTGGTACGCCCCGATGGCCTCGCGCACCTCGCGATGGACGTCCGACGCCCTGAGCGCGTCGGCCAGGGCCGGGCGATAGAGCCGGCTGCGTGAGCGCGGGCCGAGGAACGTCATCCAGCGGTAGTGGCCGATGCCGGGGTCGCCGGAGGCCATGCCCTCGATGAACCGCTTGGCCTTGTTGATGGCGCCCTTCTTCTTGGCCTGCGGCCGCACGAGGCTGGCCGCCTGCTCGGCAAGGCGCCAGACGAGGCGCGGCGTCACGCCCTGCATGCGTGCGGCCAGGCGCTGCGCGACGTACGCGTCGTAGCCGCCGAACAGCTCGTCGCCGCCGTCGCCGCCGAGCACCACCTTGACGTGCCGCTGCGCAAGCCGGGAGACCAGGTACGTCGGGAACAGCGACACGTCGGCGAATGGCTCGTCGAGATGCGTGACGAGGGGCTCGAACAGGTGCGCGACGTCGGGCCGGACGATGTCCTCGTGATGGTCGGTGCCGAACCGGGCCGCCACCTCGCGCGCGTACGGCAGCTCGTTGTAGCTGCCGTCGTCAAAGCCGAGGCTGAAGCTCGAGACGCGCACGCCGCGACGGACGGCGGCACGCGACATCTCGGCGACGATGGCGCTCGAGTCGACACCCCCCGACAGGAAGACGCCAAGCGGCACGTCGGCCATCATCTGGCTGTCAACCGCGCGGGCAAACGCGCTCCGCACCGCCTCGACGGCCTCGTCCTCGCGCCAGGGGCGAACGGGTATATCGGCCGCGTCCCAGTACCGCCTGACGCGCAGCTCCCCGCGCGAGTAGGTGAGCATGTGCGCCGCCGGCAGCTTGCGGACAGCCTTCAGCATGGACCGCGGCGCGATGACGTACTCGTAGGTGAGGAACTGGTCGACCGCCTCGAGGTCGATCTCGCGTGACACCTCGGGACGGGTCAGCAGCGCCTTCACCTCGGAGGCGAGGAACAGCCCCTGCGGCGTCTCGGCGTAGAAGAGCGGCTTTTCGCCGGCGCGGTCGCGCGCCGCCAGCAGCGTCGCGGTGCGCGTGTCCCACCACGCCAGCGCGAACATGCCCTTGAGGTGTGACACGCAGTCCTCGCCGTACTCCTCGTACGCGTGGACGGCCACTTCGATGTCCGAGTGCGAGCGGAACCGGTGCCCACGGGCCTCGAGGCGCGCGCGCACCTCGGCGAAGTTGTAGATCTCGCCGTTGCCAACAACGACAACGGTGTGGTCCTCGTTCCAGAACGGCTGCTGCCCGCCCGCGAGGTCGACGATCGAGAGGCGCCGCATGCCGAGTCCGGCGCCCGCGCACGCGACCGTGCCTTCCTCGTCGGGCCCGCGGTGCACCAGCGTGCGCACCATGCGCTCGACGTCGGCCAGGTCGGCCGGGGCCAGGGGATCACGCGTCGCGAAGCCGACGATGCCGCACATGATCAGCGCCGCGGCATGAGGAGGACACCGGCGCCCCTCACGACGGCGCGCCCTCCCCTCGCCTGTCGCGGATGACGCGGGCCGGCGTCCCGACCGCGACCGCGTACTCCGGAATCGCGCCGACGACGACGGCGCCCGCGCCGACGATGGCGTCACGGCCGATGCGCGCGCCGTCGGTCACCACGACGTGCGCGCCGAGCCAGACGTGGTCGCCCACGTCGATGCCGGCTGCCGTCCGGCCCTGGTCGAGCACGGGGATGTCCACGCGGTCGTGGAGGTGGTCACCTCCGACGAGGTACGTGTAGGCCGCAATCAGCACCTTGCGCCCCACGCGCACGGTGGACGCCGAGAAGATCTCGGTGTTGAAGCCGATGTTGGCGTCGTCGCCGATGTGGATGTTGCCGTTCTTGCAGCTCAGGATCGCGTTGCGGCCGAGGAAGACGCCCGAGCCGATGCGGATGCCGTCGTTGTCGGTGCCTTTCGCGTCGAGGCAGCACCCGTCGTCGATGACGACGTTGTCGCCGATGTGGATCTTGTGCGGGTGACGCAGCACGACGTGCTGGCCGAACGTGACGTTGCGGCCGACCGACCCGAGCAGCAGCGGATACAGCTTCGACCGCAGGAAGAGGCCGAGCGCGCCGGGCACCGCCGACGACAGCAGCATGATCAGTTCGTACTTCAGCAGCGCGCCCCAGCCGCGGCGGCCGACGACCAGCGCGGCGTAGCGCGCGGCCTTCGACGAGCGCTCGTCGAACAGCTCGCGCTGGATCACGGTGATGCGCTCGTCGTGCTCGCGCGGCGGCTTCGGCCCGCGCGAGGGCGGCGGCGCCTGCGGCGTGCTCACCCCTGCAGCACCTCGTGCCTCGCGGGCGTCTCGATGATCTCGCGGATGGCGTAGGTCGGCTTGTCCTGCGACTCGTGGTACGTCCGCGCCTGCAGCTCGGCGAGCAGGCCGATGGTCAGCAGCTGGAGTCCGGACGACACCAGGAGGATCGCAAACAGCAGGATCGGCCTGTCGGCGATGCCCTGCCGCTCGATGAGCCGCACCCAGGCGAGGTAGAGCATGATCAGCGCGCCAACGCCGCCCATCGAGAGCCCGACGAGACCGAAGATCTGGAGCGGCCGCGTGGCGTAGTTGAGCAGGAACTTCACCGTCAGCAGGTCGAGGATCACGCGGATCGTGCGCGAGAGCCCGTACTTCGACGCGCCGGCGCGGCGGGCGCGGTGGTTGACGACCACTTCCTCGACCGTGACCCCCTGCTCGCTGGCGATGGCCGGAATGAAGCGGTGCATCTCGCCGTAGAGCCGCAGCGGCTTGACGACCTCGGCGCGGAACGCCTTCAGCGAGCATCCGTAATCGTGCAGTTGCACGCCGGTGGCGCGCGAGATGA
>CAYSHC010000042.1:0-28517 GCA_964430855.1 uncultured Vicinamibacteraceae bacterium | reverse complement strand
CAGCACGTTGAGCAGCGTGGTCTTGCCCGACCCGGTGCCGCCCGAGATCACGATATTCTGCCGGGCCTGGACCGCGGCCCCGAGGAACGTCGCCATCTGCTCGGTGAGCGAGCCGAACTGGATGAGCTCACGGACGCCCAGCAGCTTCTTGCTGAACTTGCGGATGGTGATGGCCGGGCCCTTCAGCGCGAGCGGCGGGATGATCGCGTTGACGCGGCTGCCGTCGCGCAGGCGCGCGTCCACCATCGGCACCTTCTCGTCGATGCGCCGTCCGAGCGGGGCGACGATGCGCTCGATGATCCCGCGCAGCTGGTCGTTGCTCAGGAACCGCACGTCGCTCAGCTCCAGTCGCCCGCCGCGCTCCACGTACACCTGGTCGATGCGGTTGACCATGATCTCGGTGATGGCGGGGTCGTCGAGCAGGCTCTCGAGCGCGCCGAGGCCGAGCGCCTCGTCCATCAGCTCCTTGACGAGCTCGCGGCGGTCCTGGCGTGAATAGGCGGCCGAGGCCTCTTCCTGGACGAGCGCGGTGAGCTTGCCTTCGACGCGGACATGCATCTCCTGCCGCTTGACCGGATCGTGGAGGTAGCCCAGGTCGCCCTTGCGCAGGTCGATCTCCTCGATCAGGCGCCGGAGGATCTTGAGCTTCAGCTGCAGGCGCCCGTCCTCGGTGACTTCCGGGATGTCCTTGGCCGCCTCGGCGCGCTGCCGGAATGCACGCTGCACGAGAGCGCGCGACAGGTCGGCAAACAGCGCCGACAGCTCGTGTTCCGGCCGCAGCTCCAGCAGCAGGCGCTGCTTCTGGTCGGCCCAGGCGACCGCCTCGTGCGCATCCGGCAGCTGGCCGATCACCGTGAGGCCGAGCTGGGGGATGCCGCCGAGCGCGGATCGCTCGGTGACGCGGTTCAGGCACAGCACCGTCGCGCTGGCCGGGAACTGCGCGCCGCGAAGGAGCCCGAGGAGGTGGCTCGCCCTGGCGACTCCCGTCGGCGTGGGCTCGACGACGACGCACATCTGGTCGATGCGGTCGAGCAGGAACGAGGCGACGTCGCCGCTGGTGACGCCAAGATCGACGATGAGGTAGTCGAACGCGGCGTCGATGACGCGGAACACCTGGTCCAGCACGCGCGGCGTGACCGCCGGCGCCTGGACGACGTCGGACACGAGCGTCAGGCACGGCACGCCGCTCGGGGCCGACGTCAGGTAGGTGCCGAGGAACTCCGGCGTGAGCCGGTCGAGCAGCGGGATGAGGTCGGCGATGCTCTTGGCGCGCGGCATGCCCATGCGCGCGCAGGCGTCGCCCGGGCAGGGGTACGACGCGTCGAGGAACAGGACGCCGCCGCGTACCTGCTGCAGCACGCCGAAGGCGAGGTTGGTGGCAATCAGCGTCTTGCCGACCCCGCCTGCCCCCGACGTCACGCCGAGTGTCTTGAGCTTCGCCATCGTCGCGCGCTACTGCGGCTCGGCGGCCACGATCCGTGGCCGGAACACCACGAGCAGCTGCGTGGTCTTCGCCTTGTAGGAGTTCGATCCGAACAGGCTGCCGAACACCGGCACGTACTGGAGACCGCGCCGCTGCGGACCGGGAAGCCGCGACGCCGTGCCCGCCTTGTTGCTGGCCGACTGGATCGGGTTGCCGCGGCGGTCGACCATGCGCGGGGCCGCCAGCAGGTCGGTGCCCGATACCGCGAACGGCACGCCCTCCACGGTCGTGAACGAATACCGTGAGCGCCGCCAGACCTCGGGGTCGTAGAGCTCGTGGCTGATCGGCACGTTCGTCTCCACCTCGACCGCGGTGACGATTCCCGACCGTCCGGGCTGCGGGCGCAGCGTCAGCCGGATGCCCGTCTCGGCGCCCTCCGCCTCGGGCTGCGGCTTGCCCTTGGCGTTCTTCGCGGCCTCGGGGTCGACGGCCGTGCCGCCGATGAAGATCTCGCCCGCCTCGCCGACGGCGGCGCGCACGGTGCCCTTGTAGAGGCTGCGGCCCGACGGCTCGACGCCGCGACCGTAGTCGCCCGTCTTGAACTGCGTGCTGGCCTCGAAGAGCTCGAGCTCGTACTCGACGACGGCCGGCGCCGCCCCCTCGACGCCCGCCACCACGCCGCCGCTGCCGACAACAGCGCCGGTCGAGCCCCCGCTCGCCGTGGCCGCGTGCACCGTGACGGCTGACTGCACCCTGGCGACGCGCGCGATGTTGTTCACGGCCGCGAGCTCCGCGCTGGTCCTGACGGTGCCGGTCAGCAGGAGCCCCCCGCCAAGCTTCGACACCTTCACGTCGGGGTACGGTGCGAGCAGCGCGGCAAGGTCGGCCTCGATGCGCTCGGCGTCACGCGTCGTGACGACGAGCTCGATTTCGTGGCGCAGCACGCGCTTCTGGTCCCAGATGCTCAGCGTCGTGCGCCCGGGCTTCTTGCCGCGCAGCATCAGCTGCTGCCTGCCGTTGGTGGGCTCGTATCCGGCGGTGTCGGGGGAACCAAGCACGATGTCGCCCATCGCGTAGCCGGGCGTCCACGTCGTGATCTCGTTGACGTAGATCGTCAGCTCTTCCCGCGTCGGCTGCGCCGATGCCAGCGTCGTCACGGCCAGGCAGAATCCGGCCGCGGCCAGCATGAGCCGCCAGGCGCTGGATGCTCGTGGTACGGACGTCATGATCCTTCCTCCTGCGGCGACGCTCAGAACAGCCCCCGACCGACGTCGCGGAACTGCTGCATCGGGCGCGGCCGCGGCTTCACGGGAATCTGGACGTTCAGCAGGCCGAACGGATCCAGGTGCGGCAGGTCGACCTGCGTGTCGTCGAGGCCGGACCTCAGCGACAGCGTGAGGTCGCCCACTTCCTGCGCGAGGATCAGCTCCTGGACGCGCGCGGGGTCGACAAGCACGGTCACGGTGCGGAGCGTGCGCTGCTGCGCCGACTGCGGCGGCGGGGCGCCGGTCTCGCTCTGGATGCGTTCGCGGCGGAGCTCGCGGTTCACAGCCACCACGAACACGTTCTGCATGAGCGTCCGCACCTCGGTCCGCTCGTCGGCGTAGCGCACGCGGCCCTGCTCGTAGCCGACGGGCCGTCCGAACTCGAACGTCCCGACGATGTCGACGAAGTTGCCGGGGCGGACGAGGCCGCCCACGCCCGTCTCGTCGGTCACCGTGATGGCCACGGCGCGCCGCCCGCGCGGCACCTCGAACGACAGCGCCTCGGCGCCGGCGTCGGCCAGCATGCCGCCGGCCACCTGCGTGCCCGCGGGAATCGGCACGACGGCCACACGGCCCGCCACTTCCTCGAGCGTCGGGAACGTCTGCGGCTGGCGGTACTTCCTCGGCACCGAGATGCGCTCGATGGCCGTCTCCTCGATCGCGGTCCCCGCGGGGATGTCCACGCGGGTCACGATCACGTTCTGCATGTCGACTTCTTCGTAGAGCTGCCGCTCGAGGCCGCGCACGTAGACGAAGACCAGAAAGACGGCCAGCAGGCCCAGCATCAGCGACAACAGCAGTTTTGCGCGACCAGACATAGGGATTCCGTAAGAGGCAGGCTCGTGTGGATTCGTTCTCAGTTCCAGGGGCAGTCGCCCCAGAAGCAGTCCCAGGCGCAGGCCTCGACGTCGTCGACGCACGCGCGGACGTCCTGCAGCATGCCGACCATCTCCTGCACGTCCTGGAGCTCGTCGCGCAGCGTGGTGATGTCGATGGCCGCGTTCTCTCCGTTGTAGAGGAACCAGCCGAAATAGTCGCCGTCGGTGAGCGAGGCGAGCGACTTGCCGGCCACCGTCCAGGCCGAACCCGCGTCCAGGCCGCCACCGGCCTTCGTCCGCTTGCACGGCGGGCTGGCGCCGTCGCACTGGACGTCGGGGTCGCCGTGCTGCTCGACCCAGTGGCTGTACACACGCAGGTCGGTAGCCAGGTCGTTCCGGAACAGCCCGAGGCGGGGCACCTGGTTGGCCGAGGGCACGCCGAAGCGGGGCGCCCAGAACACCTTGACCGTCTCGCGGTCGTATTGGTGACTGTCGGAGTTGTGCTGGAACATCGACGAGAGCATCGTCGCGTGCACCTCGCCGAGCGTCCTGCTGACCGTGCGGTTCACCAGGTACAGCTGGAACGCCACGGCCATGAACACCACGCCGAGGCCCGCGATGAGCATGGTCTCGACGGTGGCCTGGCCGCGCTGTCCCCGCCACCCGGCCGCGCGTGCGTCAGTAGACAACGTCCCTCCACTTGTCGGCGAAGTCGTCGTAGACGGCGCCGCGAATGGTGGCCTCCGGCGCGAACAGGAGCGACATCGCGCCGCTGAGCGGCACGAACTTCACGCGGTACTCCGACTCGCCTTCCTCGATGTTGCCCCCCACCGGCTTGGCGTGCGACGCCGCGACCATCCTGGGGATGGCCGTATCCCCGAACAGGCCGAAGGGGTTGTAGATCGGACGCGCGGGCGGCGCCTCGACGACCCACACGAACGAGACGTCGAAGTCGCTCTTGCGCCACCACTTGATGTAGTCGTACGTGGTGGGGCAGTACACGATGATGCACGGCACGAAGTAGGTGATGCTGGCGTCGAGCGGCTCCTCGTCGACGAGGCACGGCAGCGGCAGCTGCGTGAACGGGAACGGCTGCTCCCAGCAGGCGGTGGGCCGCTTCTTCTCGAACGGCACCTCGTTGCTGATGGTGTCGTCGCCGCTGGTGATCAGGTTCCCGCGATAGCCTTCGTACCAGCGAAGCTGCTCGCCGGGGAACAGGTCCTGCGCGTTGTACCAGGTGACGCGCGCGGCTTCGTCGTACGGGATCTTCGTGTAGCCCACCTGGACGGCGGCGTCGACGCCATCGAGAACCGCCGTGGCGACTTCCCAGATGGTCTTGACGATGCCGTCGAGGCCGACGGCCCCGGCGATGTAGAGCCCGGGATCGATGAGCGGCTGGATGTCGCGCCGCCACCCGTTCACGTCGGCCAGCGCGTTCATGCCGATGGCCATGTTGGTGGCGCCGGTCCACGCGCCGGCATCCGCGGCAATCTGGAGGGCAATGCGCCGGTTGACCGCCTGGCCCACGTTGACGATGAGCCCGACGAACATCAGCATCACGACGAGGAAGCACAGGAAGAACGGGGTCGATTGGCCGCGTTCGCCTCCTCTGCTGTCCTCACTGGCCATTGTCGCCTCCACTCGGGGGGTTGCTCTGCGTCGTCGTCGGCGCAAATCCCTCGAGTTCCACGCCGTCAGGTTCGATGCGGTTGTAGATCGGCAGCCCGAACGGCACGCGCGTCCTGACGCGGTAGCCCTCCCACCCGTCGCGGTTGATGGCGTCCACGTCCACCGGTACGTCGCGTCCGTCGCTGCGCCACCAGTTGAGGTTGTCCATCACCGCGCGGGCGGCGGCCTGCGGGCTTCTCCCGACGGCCGCGGCGCGTGCTGCCGCGAAGGCTGCGTAGTTCACCATGTAGCGCGTCACGACGAACATGGTGAGGTGCATGACGCCGAAGATGAGCAGCAGCATGAAGGCCATCATCATCATGGACTCCAGCGCCGCCTGACCGCGCCGGCCGCGCCGGCGCGTCCTGGCGTCGTCGTACCGGGGCATCGACGGTGCCTACGGAGTCGGCTGCTTGTCGGGCGCGTTGTCGGTGGACTGGATCGCGTCGCGCGCGCTGCCCGACCACTTCTGGGCGGCGCCCTTCACGTCGTTCCAGAAGAACGTGATGAAGGCGATCAGGATCACGGCCGCCATGATGCCGACGATCATCAGGTACTCGGTCGGCGTCTGCCCCGCCTCACTCCGCAGCCGGCGTACCTCCACCGCCCGGCGTGCGGTGCGCAGCAGACCGAAGCCGCCTTCTTCGCGTCGTTCGTTCGACTTGTTCATCGCATCTCTCCCACCGCCCCACGCGGCTACTTGATACAGTCAACGCCTTCTTCGGGCTCGGCGAACTCCGGGCACGGCTGCGGACCGTGATCCTGCGGTACCGGGCTCGAGAGGTACACGAGGATGTGGTTGGTCGCCGTCCGTGTCACCCAGCGCATCGTCGGCACGACGATCCCCGAGAGCATGATGATGATTGCGGTCATGATCCCCGCGATCATCAGGTACTCGACGGCGGTCTGCCCGCGGCGCCCTGCTCCCCTCATACGCCCACCATCCGGACGCTGCGGGCGAGGTAGACCACCATCTCCACCAGCACCGGCTGGATGAGGCCGACGATGATGATGGCGATGGCGGTAAGAAGGCCCGCCACCATCAGCCACTCGACGGCCACCTGGCCCTGCCTGTCTCGTGCAGCCATGGTCTGCCCCTTACAACGCGGGCCTCTCCACCCGACGAACGCACTCTGGGGAGCGGGCGCATTGTTTCAAGCCCATCCGTAGGCGTCAAGTGACGTTATTCGTTGGAGATGGACGCGGCGTTTATACTCAGGGGCCCAGCTCACGATGTCGGAACTCCCCTCGCATATCGGCCCCTTCGAGGTTCGAGAGCGCCTGGGTACGGGCGGCATGGGCGTCGTGTATCTCGCCTACGACCCGCCGCTCGACCGCCTCGTGGCGGTCAAGGTGCTCAACGTCGACGACGAGGAGGTCCGGCAGCGCTTCCTCCGCGAGGCGCGCTTCGCGGCGCGTGTGCAACACCCGAACATCGTCGCGATCTACGCCGTCGGCGAGCACCAGGGCCGGCCGTACATGGCGATGGAGTACATCGCCGGCGAGACGCTGTCGTCGATCATCCGTGGCGGCGCCCCGGTGCCGATGGGCCGGCGCATCCAGTGGCTCTACGAGCTGGCCAGCGGTCTCGAGTACGCGCATCGCAACGGCATCGTCCATCGCGACGTCAAGCCGGCGAACCTGATGGTCAGCCGTGACTCGGGCCTCCTCCGACTCCTCGATTTCGGCATCGCCCGCGACGACGACTCCGAGCACACGATGGCGGGCCACATCATCGGCACGCCGAGCTACATGTCCCCGGAACAGGTCACGGGCGGGACGGTCGACGCCCGGAGCGACATCTTCGCGTTCGGCCTGGTGGCCTACGAGCTGCTGAGCGGCACGCGCGCGTTCCAGGGGAAGACGAGCTTCGAGACCACGAGACTCATCGTGGAGGCCGACCCCGAGTCGCTCGCCGTTCGCGCCCCGGGTCTGCCGTCGAGCCTCGTCGAGACGATTCACCGCTGCCTCGCGAAGAGCCCCGAGGACCGGCCGTCCAGCCTGGTCCCCGTACGCGCCGACCTCCGCCGCGTCCTGCACCGGTTCGAGCCCGTCGACGAGCCAAGTGTGGTGCGGACCGCCCTGCGCCCCTCCGCGACAGCGACGCTCACGCCGACCACGTCATCCGGCGACAGGGAGCAGCGGCGGCTGCGACGACGGCAGCAGATCCAGAGCCTCGTCGCCAAGGCACGCCAGGCGCTCGAGGCCGGCGACTTCGAGGCGGCCGTCGAGGCGGCCGAGCAGGCCGACCTGTTCGACGACCGCACCCCGGAGCTCAGCCTGCTGCTCACCGACATCCAGGCCGAGCGCCAGCGACGGGACGCGACGTCGCGGCTCGGGCAGGTGCGCACGCAGATCGAGAGTGGCGACCTGTCGGGGGCCGACGCCGCAATCAGCAGCCTCGAGGCCGAGGGCCTCGTCACGAACGAGCAGCTCCGCCCGCTGCGCGACGCGGTGGCGGCCGCGCGCCTCGACCAGCGCGTGGATCGGTGCATGCGCGATCTATGGGCGCTGCTCCGCAGCCGCGATCCGCACGCCGCCGCACGGCGCCTCCAGGCCGAGTCCACCGAAGTGCGGGGGCACCCGCGGCTCGAAGAGCTGTCGAGGATGGTGGAGTCGGCGCGCCTCGAAGCCGAGCGCATCCTCGAACAGCGTCGGCTGGAGGCAGAAGCCAGACGCAGAGCGGAGGAGGAAGCCCGGCGTCAGGCGCAAGAGGAAGCTCGTCGCAAGGCCGAGGAAGAGGCGCGACGACGGGCCGAAGAGGAAGCGCGCCGGCAGGCCGAAGAGGAAGCTCGTCGCAGAGCCGAGCAGGAGGCGCGCCGCAAGGCGGAGGAGGAAGCACGGCGCCTGGCCGAAGAGGAAGCACGCCGCAAAGCGGAGGAAGAAGCGCGCCGCAAAGCGGAGGAAGAAGCGCGCCGTCGAGCGGAGGAAGAGGCCCGGCGCAGGGCGGAAGAGGAAGCACGACGCCAGGCAGAAGAGGCGGCACGCCGAAAGGCCGAAGAGGAAGCGCGACGCAAGGCCGAAGAAGACGCCCGCCGAAGGGCCGAAGAGGAAGCGGCACACCGCAAGGCCGAGGAGGAAGCGCGCCGCCAGGCCGAGGAAGACGAGGCGCGCCGGAAGGCCGAGCGCGAGGCACGGCGCAAGGCCGAAGACGAGGAGGCGCGCCGGGTCGCGGACGAGGAAGCGCGCCGCAAGGCTCGAGACGAGGAAGAACGCCGACGCGACGCCTCGGCGCCTACCGTCGTCGTGCCGATTTACGTGCCGCCGGCATCTCCCGGGGCGCCCCGGCCACCGGCGCCCGCGCCGCCCCGTCCCAGGGCCGCTCCCGCCGTGGCGCGCACGGCGGCATCACCCGCGCCCGTCCGTCCGCCGCTGGCGGTGCCGACGCCACATCCCGAGCGGCCCGCGCCGGAACCCGCCGCGCCCGGGCACACGTTCCCTGTCCCGACGCCTGTCGTGACCCTGGCGGTCGGCCTCGCGGTGCTGCTGGTCCTGCTCGCTGGCTTCTGGTGGCTGTCGTCAGGACCCGAGGCGCCCAACCCGACGACGGGAGATGCCCGCACGTCGACGTCGACGCCGGTTCCGCCCGTCGCCGACACGACAGCACAGCCCGCCGACCCTGCAACGACCGGTGCAAGCGACCCCGCGCCTGCGCCGCAACCAGACGCCACAGACCGCGGCCCCGGCGAGGCCGGCGCCGTGACGGCCGTCACCGAGACGACCAGGGAGCCGGCAGGCGAACCGGCGCCTCCTGCCGTGAGGCCCATCGCGCCCGACATCCGGCAACTCGTCGCCTCCGGGCGTGCCGACGACGCCGTCGTCAGGTGGCGGCAGCATGCCGAGGCTCCCGATCGCGAGGCCGCTTTGGCCGTGATCGTGGAGCACTTCTCGGCAGCCAGCGTGCGGGCGAAGTCTGCCGCGGTCGCCCGGGGAGCGCGCGGATCGGACGCGTTCCTCGAGGGCGAGGCAGCCGAGACACGGGCCGCCCAGCTGGCGCGCGCTCGGTCCATCGACGCGGCGGCGCAGTACCGGCAGGCGACGGCCGCGTTCGATCGCGCCCAGGCGCCGCGTCCGGCAACGCCCACGTCCGGCACGCCCACATCGACGCCGGCCGGCACGTCCCGGGACGACGCGCGGCCGGCGGAGGCCCCGACAGCCAGCCTCCCGACGAAGAGCGGGAGCACCAGCGCTGGCGCCGCCGATCACCAGCCCGCCGTCCTCGCCGTGCTGGACGCGTTCGCCGCGGCCTACAACCGCCGGGACCTCGACGGCATCGCGGCGCTGTGGCCATCGATGCCCGGGGAGTGGCGGACCTCGCTGACCAACAGCTTCCGCACCTTCTCGAGCGTCGACTGGACGTATACCAGCCGCGCCATCGAGGTGAGCGGAGACAGCGCGCAGGCGCGAATCGCCGTGGCCGTCCGCTCGAGCGGGTCGCGGGGCACGTTCAACAGCAGCCGCAACTACCTCGTCGACCTCCGCCGCCAGGGCGGACGCTGGACCATCGCGTCGATGACGCTCCAGTAGGCCGGCCAACCCGCGCGAGTTCGCCGCCAGCACCGTCGTCGTTTCTCACTCTCGAACGTCGATCCGCTTCCGCGCCCCATGCATGGCGGCCGCCGGAGGCTGCCAAGCACAGGAGAAAACTTCAATGTCGAGATTGCGCCGTGTCGCCCTGGGTGGCGTTCTCACCCTGACCGCTGCCCTGCCGCTTTCCGCGCAGGCGCAGCCCACGGTCCAGCCAGGCTCGGCGCAAGGCGTGTTCGAGCGGGTGTTCTTCCTCGGAAGCGACCTGTTCGGCGACTTCCCTCAGGCCCTGGCCGAGTCGGCCGCCGAGCAGTTGACGGGTGGCCTGGCCGTCGCGTCCGGCACGGTGCCGCGCCTGTCGTCTGCGGGCTTCAGCTTCAGCGTGGACTCGGTGACGGGCGAGCCCGTGCTGCGCACCAACAGCCTGGGCTCGGTGTTCGTCGATCGCTCGCTGACCAACGGCAAGGGCGTGTGGTCGATCGGCTTCTCGTTCCAGCGGGCCGAGTTCGACACGATTCAGGGCGAGTCGCTCGAATCGGGCATTCCCGTGTACGAGGAGCGCGGTGTCTTCCCCGACGGCGGCGAGATCTACTCGCAGTACCTCGGCGTCTTCGACATCAACACGTCGGTCGCACTCGCCTCGGCCAGCTACGGGCTGACCGATCGCGTGGACGTGTCGGTGACGATCCCGATCCTCCACGTGGAAGTCACGGGCGAAGGCACCCGCAACTACGACGTGATGCGCGACTACGTGCTCGCGCCCGATGTCCTCGAGGAGTTCTATCCCGGTGGCCAGGGCCGATTCCCGCTCGTGCGTGCCGAGTACAGCGGCACCGGCCTCGGCGACATTGGCCTGGCGGCGAAGTACGGCCTCGCAAACGGCGCTCGCGGTGGCGCCGCCCTCGTCGGCGAGGTGCGTCTGCCGACGGGCAAGAAGGAGAACGCGATGGGCGCTGGCAAGGCCACCGTCCGCGGCAGCTTCGTCGGGTCGGCCCGGCTGACCGAGAGCACCACCGTGCACGCCAACGCCGGCTTCACGGGCGGAGGCATCGCCAACGGGTTCATCTACGCCGCGGGCATCGACCAGACCCTGCTGCCGTCGCACCGTCTGACGGCCTCGTTCAACCTGATGGGCGACGTGCTGCGTGACCGGCCGACGGGTCTCACACAGATCCCCGTCCTCCACATCCCCTACAACCCCGGCAACCCGCGCTCGCGCGACGTCACCGTGTCCACGTGGGGCTTCACCGATTTCGGCACCGTCGCCCTCACGCGCGGCGCGTTCGGCGTGAAGTTCAACCTGGGGAACGGGTTCCTGCTCGTGGGCAGCGCGATGTTCCGCCTGAACGAGAACGGCGTGCAGAGCAAGGTCACGCCGATCGTGGGCCTCGAGCGCGTGTGGGGGCGCTGAGACCCGCGCTCATCCGCTGACGTCGGTGATGACCCACTCACCACCCTGACGCTGCATCGTGAACTCGAGGCGGCGCCTGATGGTGAGCGGCGTGCCTGCCGAGAACCCGGTCGTCCCCGGCTGTGTGAACAGGCAGTCTGCCCGCAACCGGCCTTCTCCCTCGCCGGCGACGTCGCAGTCCGAGAGCGTGAGCGGCCCGGAGCTGCCGCTCGTCATGCGGCGCAGGTCGGCGTCGCTCGCGCCGGGCCAGACGCGGCGCATCCCGGCGGCGTGCTCCGAGTTGCGGGCTGCCACAAACGCGCGCACGACCGCCAGGGCGGCGTCACGAGGGTCAGCAGCGGCCGGAGCCTGCGGGTTGATCGAGGGAGGCACGTCAGGCGTGTGGTCGGGCGAACCTGGCGTCGGTGGGCCTCCCGGCGAGTCCTCTGCGGCTGCTGCGCCTCGCGCTGCCGTGGACGTGATACGGCCCTGTGGCAGCGCCGTGCTCCCGCGGCCGGTATCAGGCGTGCGCGCCGTCATCTCGCCCGGGCGAAGAGGAGGTTCCGCTGGCGTCCCGGGGTTGTCAGGCCCCGACGCGCCGCCGAGGTCCTGCTGCACGTCGCGCTCGGGCTCCCCTGACACCGTGGGCATCGGCGACTCCGTCTGGTCCGCCCCTGGCAAGGCCCCGGAGGATGTCGAGACCGAGGTGGCGGCCGCCTCTGGACGTTCGAACAGACGCGTACGGACCCACCACAGCGCGGCAAGCGCGACGCCGGCCAGCATCAGCCCGATGACACCGACCACGGCCAGGGCGGGCAGCAGGCTTCGGCGGCCGGTGCGTGCGCCGGCAGGGCCGGCCATGCTCTGCTCCTGCGCAGTCGCGGTCGCGGCCGCCGGCGCCGCCGGCGACGGCGGGGGCGTACCGGCAACGGGCGCGACGATGGTCTCGTCCGACGCCTCGGCCGCGACATCCGGCTGCGTGGGCGCCTCGTCGCCGGACGCCATGGCGGGCGGCCGGACGCCGTCGCGACCCGACGCGACCGGCACCGGGACGACTGTCGTCGCCTCGTAGGCGCCCGACTCCAGCTCGAGCCGGCGACGGACACGCGCCAGGTCGATTCGCAGGGCCAGGAGGTCCTGGTAGCGTTCGTCTGCCCGCTTGGCGATGGCGCGCCGGACGCACCGGGCAAGCTCGGCGTCGATGGACGGCACGAGCTCCTCAATCGGCGTCGGCGCGTCGTTGAGCACGCGCTCGACGACGGCGGCCGTGCCGCCGCTGAACGCGCGTTTTCCCGTGAGCAGCTCGTACATTACGAGGCCGACGGCGAAGATGTCCGCGCGGTGATCCACCTCACCGCCGAGGAGCTGCTCCGGCGCCATATAGGCGGGCGTCCCCAGGACGCCCCCGCCCGCCACACTCGCCGCGGCGCCCGATGCGATGATGCGCGCGATGCCGAAGTCGAGGATCTTCAGCCGCCCGCCCTTCGTGACCATGAGATTGGCCGGCTTGATGTCGCGGTGGACGATCCCCTGGCCGTGGGCGTAGCCGAGGCCGTCGGCCAGCTGGTCGAGCAGCTCGAGCCTCCGCAGCATCGACAGCGGTGCCGCTTCCCTGATCAGCGCCGACAGCGTCGAGCCGTCGATGTACTCCATCGCGATGAAGAGCTCGCCTTCGTGCTCATCCACCTCGTAGATGGTGACGATATTCGGATGTTGAAGGCGTCCGGCCGACCGGGCCTCCCGGACGAAGCGGCGGCGAAGGTCCTCGTCGTCGACCTTCAGCTGTTTCAACGCGACATGCCGGTCGATGACCGGATCGCGCGCGAGATAGAGGATGCCCATCCCGCCCTGTCCGAGCAGGCCGAGCACCTCGTAGCGGCCGATACGGCCCGGCATGGCTGTCACGCCGCTAGTGTGCCGCAGAACGGACCGCAGCGGTGCGGGAATGGGCCCGACAGTACGATCGGTATACTTCTCGCGTTTACGTAACAGGAGAGGGCTCGCCGCCTCCCGCCGCTGACCAGTGACCGACCTGCCCAGGTTTGTCGGACCGTTCGAAGTGCGCGACCGCCTCGGTCACGGCGGCATGGGCATGGTCTACCTGGCGCACGACCCGATGCTCGACCGGCCCGTCGCGGTGAAGGTGCTGCGGGTGCCCGACGACGAGACGAGGCGGCGGTTCCTGCGCGAGGCACGGCTGCACGCGAAGGTGCAGCACCCGCACATCGTGAACATCTATGCGGTGGGCGAGCACGAGGGGCAGCCGTACCTCGCGATGGAGTACATCGCGGGCAGCACGCTTGCCGCGATCATCCGCAACGAGGACGAGGTGCCGCTCGCCCGCAAGGTGGCGTGGCTGGCGGAGCTGGCCGCCGGCCTCGACCACGCGCACCACTACGGCATCGTCCATCGTGACGTGAAGCCGTCGAACATCCTGATCACGCGCGACAGCGGCAGGCTTCGCCTGCTCGATTTCGGGATCGCGCACGGCCAGGAGGCGCTCGGCATGACGATGGCCGGCATGGTCATCGGGACGCCGCAGTACATGTCGCCCGAGCAGATCACGGGCAAGCCCGTGGATGCGCGCAGCGACATCTTCTCCGTCGGCCTCGTGGGATACGAGCTGCTGACGGGCCGGCAGGCTTTCGGCGGCGACAACGTCTTCGACATCTCGCGACGCATCGTCAGCGAAGCCCCGGCGCCGCTGGCCACGGCGTGCCCCGAGGTGCCCGCCGCGCTCGTGCGCGTGATCGAGAAGTGCCTCGAGAAGGCGCCCGAGCACCGCTACCAGACGGGCCGCCAGCTCGAGCGCGAGCTGCTCGCCATCGCTCGGCGCCTCGATCCTGATCACACGGTCATCTCGTCGCCGCTGACGGCACCGACGCTCGTGGCAGGAGCCGGGGACGGCGCCGATCCCGATCCCTCCACTGCCGCCGCGGCGCTCGCCTCGCGTGTGCGGCAGGCCGTGCAGGAGGGCCGCCTTGACGAGGCGGAGCAACTGCTGCGCGAGCTCCAGGCGCGTCACGCGCGCGTTCCCGGCCTGAGCGGCCTTCGCGTGCTCGTCGAGGAAGCCCGCCTCGCGTCACAGGCCATCAACCTCGCCGGCGACGCGGAGCGCGCGCTCGCGCGGCAGCACCTGACCGAGGCCCAGGCGCTGATCGAGGACATCGAGCGGCTCGCCCCGACGTGGGACGGCCTGGCGAGCCTCCGGCAGCAACTGCAGGCGCTCCTGCACGAGCGTCGCGTCGACGAGGCGCTTCAGCGCGTCCGCGGGTGCCTCGACGCCGGCGCGCTCGACGAAGCCGAGCCGGCACTGCGCCAGCTTGCGGCACTGGCCCCCGGACACCCGCAGCTGTCGGAGCTGCGGAGCCGCTACCACCAGCGCATCGCCGCGCAGCAGGCAGCCACGCTGGCCGGGCGGGCGCGCGTCGCGCTCCAGCAGGACGCGCTGGACGAGGCCGCGGCCCTCGTCGCCGAGGCGCTCGCCATCTCGCCCGGCAACGACGAGGCCCTGGCAGTTCAGGAGCTCGTCGGCCAGCGCCGGCGTGCACAACGCGTCGCGAGGGCGGCGCAGAAGGTGCTGGCCGCCATCGACTCGGGCCAGCCGGTGTCGGCACGCCGCGCGCTGGACCAGCTCCAGCGCCTCGATGCCGCACACCCCGACCTCGACGCGCTGCGCGTGCGTGTCGAACGCCTCGAACGGGGCGAGGAACCCGACACGACCACCGGGCTGGCGGTCGTCACGGCGTCCACAGGTGCGCCGCGCACGGCTGCGCCTTCCCCGCCCACGCCTGCACCAGCACCGGCGGCGATGAGCGTGGACGACGACCTGCTGATTTCGCGACCCGACCTGCCCGCCGTCAGCGTGCTGGATGCCGCAGAGCAGGTCGACACCACCTACGAGGACGGACCGGCCGGTGCGTCCCGGGCACGCGTGGGCATCGCCGCCGCCGTCCTCCTCGTCGCTGCAGCGCTCGGTTACTGGTTCTTCGTGCACGCGCCGTCCCGCACCGCGCTCGCCAGCGCGACGATTCCGGATACGACACCGCTCTCGACAACCGCGCCCGATTCGCTCGGCGCGGACGTCGACATGCAGCCGGCAGACCTGGAGTCCGTCGCGCCAGCCGATCCATCGGGCGCGGCGTCACTCCCGTCGGCGACGAGCCCGTCGGACGCAAGGGGCACAGAGGGCCCTGCCCGCCTGGTCGCGCCTGCGGACGCGTCGGGCGCGAGGGCGGGCGACGCGCGTGCCTCGCGCGAGCGTGCGCTCGAGCGTGTCCGGCAGATGGCCTCTGCCGGCCAGGTGCCGGAAGCGTTCGCGGCCCTGTCGTCGGTGCCCGGCCTGGCGGGCGACGCGCTCGGCGCCGAGGAGCGCCGGCTCGCCGAGGCCGCGCGCGAGCATGCGGAAATGGCGCGGCGCGCCGCGGCAGACCTGCGCGCCGGATCGACCGATGCGTTCCTCCAGGGCACGTCTCGGCAGACGCTGGGCGACCAGCACTTCAAGGCCGGACGGATGCGCGACGCGGCGCATCAGTACGTTCAGGCGCGCGACGCCTTCGTGCTGGCGCTGGCCGGCGGCACCGGAGGGCGCGCCGCCGAACCCGCCGGTGCGGCCGGCGCGGTGGCGGCCACCGGCGGCGGGGCCACGACCCCCACCGTGCCAGCGGGGGCGCCGTCAGCCTCGACGTCGATGAGCCGGTTCACGCGCGAGCAGATCGAAAACGTCATCGCACGCTTCCGGCAGGCGTACGAGTCGCGCAGCGTGGATGCAATCCGGCGGGTCTGGCCGTCGCTCGACCCGCCGACCGAACGCCGGTTCCGTGGCACGTTCGGCATTCCGGGCGAGCTCCAGTGGATCCCGCTCGGCCAGAAGATCGTCCGCCAGGACGACCGCGCCACGGTCACTGCCACCGTCCTCAGCATCTCGCCGCTGCCGCAGGGCCAGGACCGGCGCGAGATCACGGTCACGATGGAGGTGGTCCCGCAGGGTGACGGCCTCGTGATCGCCGGCCTTCGACAGCAGTAGCGACATGCCGCCAGCCATCGAACTGACGTCGGTGACCAAGCGTTTCGGGAGCACGGTGGCTGTCGACGACGTGTCGCTCCAGGTGCCGATCGGATCGGTCTACGGCTTCATCGGCCCGAACGGCTCCGGCAAGACGACAACGCTGCGCATCATCATGAACATCCTGCTGCCCGATGCCGGGTGGGTGGCCGTCCTCGGCGACACGTCCACGTCGTCGGCACGCGACGCCATCGGGTATCTGCCGGAGGAGCGCGGCCTGTACAGGCGGATGCAGGTACGGCGGCTGCTGCGCTACTACGGCGAGCTGAAGGGCCGGCCGCGCCGGGAGGTGGAAGCGGAGGCCGACAGGTGGCTCGAGCGTCTCGGGCTCGCCTCGGTCGCGACGCAGAAGGTCCAGGCGCTGTCGAAGGGCATGGCGCAGAAGGTGCAGTTCATCGCCACCGTCGTCTCGCGTCCGTCGATCCTCATCCTCGACGAGCCGTTCTCGGGGCTCGACCCCGTCAACCGTGACGTGCTGCGCGACGCCGTGCTCTCGCTGCGCGCCGAAGGGACCACCGTCGTCTTCAGCACGCACGACATGACGATGGCCGAGCTGATGTGTGACCGCATCTTCATGATCTTCCGCGGCCGTGCCGTGCTCGACGGCCCGCTCGCCGACATCCAGGCGACCTACGGGCGCGACACGATCCGTGTGCGCGTCGCGGGCGGCGCGCCCGTCGTCGCCGCCATGCCTGCCATCGAGCGGTTCACCGATCACGGCAACATGCAGGAGGTTCGTGTCGGCATGCCGCCGCAGGCCTGGCTGCGCGAGCTGGTCTCGCGTACCGACGTCCGGCACTTCGAGATTGCGCGCCCGTCGCTGCACGACATCTTCGTGGACATCGCGCGCCCGTCGCCGGAGGAGGACGCCTGACGTGGTGCTGCCGCGCGTGCTCGTGATCGCCGCCGCGGAGCTCGAAGCCGCGGTCCGGAGCAAGGCCTTCATCATCGGCCTGCTCGCGGTGCCCGCGCTCATGGGCATCGCGTTCCTGCTCCAGGTCTTCGGCGGGCAGCGTGACACCGCCGAGCGGGTGTTCGCCGTCGTCGACTACACCGGTGCGCTTGGCGCGCCACTCGAGGCAGCTGCCGCCGCCCACAACGCCGAGATGCTGGACGCGCGCGGCAGGCCGACGGGTCCACGGTTCGTCCCGCAGCTGGTGACACCCGACGGATCGCCGGAGGCTCTGCGGCTGCGACTCTCCGATGACGTGCGGGCGGAGCGCCTGTTCGCGTTCGTCGAGCTGCCGGCAGGCATCCTCGATCCGGACAGCGAGCAGCGGCTGCAGTACTTCACGGCCTATCCGACATACCAGGCGCTGCCGGAATGGCTCGGCTCGACCGTCTCACGGCTGGCCGTGGACCAGCGGATCGTCGCCTCTGGTGCCGACCCCGAGCTGACGCGCCGCCTGCTCGCGCCGGTGCGCGTGGATCGCCGAGGCCTCGTCCTGCGCGACGCGGGAGGCCACGTGGAGGAGGGGCAGCGCGTCGATGCCCTGCGGACGCTCGTGATGCCGGCCATCGCGATGTTCCTGCTGTTCGGCCTCGTCATGAGCTCCGCCCCGCAGCTGCTCAACAGCGTCATCGAGGAGAAGACCAGCCGCATCAGCGAGGTGCTGCTCGGATCGGTGCCGGCCTTCACGCTGATGCTCGGCAAGCTGCTCGGCAGCGTGGCCGTCACGCTGCTGCTGGCGCTGGTCTACGTGGGCGGCGGGCTGCTGCTGGCGGCGCAGGCCGACTACCTCGGCGTCATCGACTGGAGCATCGTGCCCTGGTTCCTGCTGTTCCTCGTGCTGGCCGCCGTGCTGTACGGGGCGATGTTCATCGCCATCGGCGCAGCCTGCAGCGACGTGAAGGACGCGCAGGGCATGATGACGCCCGCCATCGTCCTGGCGATGTTCCCCATCTTCCTCTGGCTGAACGTCGTCCAGAACCCGGCCAGCACGTACTCGGTGCTGCTGTCGCTGTTTCCGTTCGCTACCCCTTACCTGATGCTGCTGAGGATTGCCGTCCCGCCGGGGCCGCCCGCCTGGCAGGTGGCGCTGTCGCTGGTGCTGGTGGCGGCGGCCACCGTCGGGATGGTGTGGGTCGCGGGCCGCGTCCTGCGCGTCGGGCTGCTGATGCAGGGCAAGAGCGCCACCTACGGCGAGATGATCCGCTGGGTGCGCGCCCGGTGACGGCGGGAACGTCGCGGGACACCGCTCGGCTCGGAACGCACGATCCGCACCGACGCCTCGGGGACGCGCCAGGAGGTTATGCTTCGGGCACCATGTTGCACGCCTCCCCTGAACGCATTGCCCGTGACCTCGAACAGCTCGTGACAGACATCGGCGTCCGCCTGGCCGGGACGCCCGCGGAGCGCGCCGCGGCCGACCTCGTGATGGCGTGCGGGCGCGAGCTGGGGGCCGAGACGTGGGACGAGACGTTCCCCGTCCAGCAGCGTGACGTCGCCTCCGAGGAGCTGGAGGTGCTGGTCGACGGCAGCTGGAAGGCCTTTCCGTGCTCGCTCTTCAGCAGCACGCCCGGCACGGACGGCGAGTGGCGCACTGCCCGGATCGCACGGCTGGTGCCGACCGACTACCAGCGCGACGACCTGTCGCACCTCAGGGGCAAGGCCGTCATCCATCTCGGCTGCCATATCGAATCGCGCGAGGCCTATCGCCGGCTGATGGCGGCCAGGCCGGCCTTCCTGCTGATGGTCGACACGCGCTATCCCGGTGCCACGCCGCTGGCCGATGGCATGTTCCCCGCGTACACCAGGGCGATCGGCGCCGTGCCGACGCTGAATGTCGCCTATCAGGATGCGTGGCACTGGATCGAGCGCGGCGCGGTCGAGGCGCGCTGTCGCGTGGCCGGCGGCATGGTCCCGTCTACCTCGCAGAACGTCGTCATCGACCTGCCCGGCACTGACCTGGCCGACGAGATCGTGTACGCGAGTGCGCATCACGACACGCAGGCGGGCTCGCCCGGGGCCGACGACAACGGCTCGGGAGTCGTCGGCGTCATGGAGCTGGCGCGACTGCTCCACGCGCGGCCCCGGCGGCGCACGATCAGGCTGATCTCGTTCGGCGCCGAGGAACAGCTGTCGGGCGGATCGGCCGCCTACGTCCGCGCGCACCGGGACGAGGTGTCGCGCCGCGGGCGGCTGATGTACAACCTCGACAGCTTCGGCTCGCACCTCGGCTGGCTGCAGCTCTACATGAACGGCCACGCGGATCTGGAGGATGCCTTCCGGCCGTTCTTCCGCGCCGTCGATCTCTACTACCAGACGATCACGGCCGTCGTGCCGTACGCCGACCACTTCCCGTTCGTCGCCGCGGGTGTGGCAGGCGTGTTCCACTACCGCGTGAACTGCGACGCGGGACGCTTCTTTCACCACCGTCCGGACGATGACCTGAGCCGCGTGTCGGCGGAGGTGATCGCGCGCGACGTGTCGGCCGTGGCGTCGTTGCTGGACGCCGCCGCGACGGCCGACGTCCTGCCCTTCACGCCGGGTATTCCGGAGGCACAGCGCGAGGCGGTCGATGCGTGCTGGGCGGACCTGTTCGGCGGGTGGGAACCGTAGCAGTATCTGCAACGTCTGGATGGCGAGACCTGACCCCGCATGGCTTCAATTCGAGACCTGACCCCGCACATGGCGAAACGGAGACCTGACCCCAGGGTGCTGGCGGTGCTGATGGTGCTGGCGCTGGCGGTGGCCGCGGCCGCACAGCCTGTGGAGTACACCCTCAGCTTCCCGGCGCCGCAGGAGCGCTGGATGCAGGTGGACGCGCGCTTCCCTGCCTCGCCCGGGACGCCGCTCGAGGTGCGCATGAGCCGGTCGTCGCCGGGACGGTACGCCACGCACGAGTTCGCCAAGAACCTCTACGCGCTCGAGGCGCGCGACGCCGACGGCTCGCCGCTCGAGGTGACGCCCCTGCGCCCGGATGTCTGGCGGGTGACGCCCACCAGGGGTGACAGCGTGTCCGTGTCGTACCGCCTGTTCGGCGACAGGCTGGACGGCACGTACCTCGCCGTTGACGAGACGCACGCGCACATCAACGCCCCCGCGGTCTTCCTGTGGGCGCCGGCGCTCAGCGAACGCGAGATGCGCGTCCGCCTGATCGCGCCCGAGGGGCTGCCCTGGCGCGCCTACACGCAGCTGTTCCCCGTCAACGACGCCCCAGGCCCCGGCGAGGTCTTCTCGGCGCCGAACCTGCAGTACCTGATGGACTCGCCCATAGAGTTCAGCGACGCCCACGTGCGGTCGTTCGACGTGCCCGTACGCGACGGCGGGCCGACCGCCACCATCCGCGTCGTCGTGCACCATCTCGGCACCGAGGCCCAGGTAGAGGCCTTCGCCGCCGACGTCCGGAAGATCGTGCTGGCGCAGCGCGACGTCTTCGGCGAGCTGCCGGCGTTCGACACCGGCACGTACACGTTCCTGATGGACTACCTGCCATGGGCGCGCGGCGACGGCATGGAGCACCGCAACAGCACCGTGTGCACGCTGCCCGTGGGCTTCGACAACGGGCACCAGCGCCACCTCGGCACGGTCGCGCACGAGTTCTTCCACGTCTGGAACGTCGAGCGCATCAGGCCGGCGTCGCTGGAGCCGTTCGACTACACGCAGGCGAACATGACCGAGGCCCTCTGGCTCGCCGAGGGCTTCACGAGCTACTACGACGACCTCACGCTGCGGCGGGCGGGCCTCATCGACGACGCCCGCTGGCTCAACGCGGCGGCGATGGCCGCCACCGAGGCGCTCACCGCACCTGGCGTCAGACTGCGGTCGGCCGTCGAGATGAGCCGGCTGGCCCCGTTTGTCGACGCGGCGGCATACGTGGACAGGACCAACTGGGAGAACACGTACCTGTCGTACTACGTGCACGGGGCGGCCATCGCGCTGGGCCTCGACCTTACGCTGCGCACCCGCTCGGACGGCCGCGTCTCGCTCGACGACTACATGCGCGCGCTCTGGCGCGAGTTCGGCACGGTGCCCGGCAAGGCACCCGGCTACGTGGGACGGCCCTACACGATGGCTGACCTGCGCGCCGTGCTCGCGTCGGTGTCGGGTGACGCGGCGTTCGCGGCCGCGTTCTTCGAGCGGCACATCGAGGGCCGAGAGCCCATCGACTTCGCCGCGCTCTTCGAGGACGTGGGCCTCGCGTTCCGTCCCCGCACCAGCCAGCCGTTTGTCGGGCCGGTGACGCTCCAGGTGGTGGACGGCAAGCCGACCGTGACGGGACCGATATTTGCCGGGACGCCGGTCCACCGCGCGGGCCTTCAGCGCGATGCACAGATCGTGTCGCTGGGCGGCAGGGCCGTGCGCGACCAGGCCGACTGGGACGAGATCGTTGCCTCGGCGAGGCCGGGGTCGACGCTCGACCTCGTGTTCGTGTCGCGTGGCCGTGAGCGGCGGGTGGCACTCGACGTGATCGGCAACCCGCGCCACACGCTCGTGCCGATCGAGCAGACGGGCGGCACGGTCACCGCGCGCCAGCGCGAACTGCGGGCCGGCTGGCTCGAGGGCGCGGCCGTCGCTACTCCGCGTCCATGAACGGGTAGCGGTAGCCGAGCGGGGGCGAGAGCGTTTCCTTGATGGACCGGGCGCTGACCCACCGCAGCAGGTTCAGCTTGCTACCGGCCTTGTCGTTCGTGCCCGACGCCCTTGCGCCCCCGAACGGCTGCTGCCCGACGACCGCGCCGGTGCACTTGTCGTTGATGTAGAAGTTGCCGGCCGCGTTGCGCAGGTGCGTATGGGCGAGGCGCACCGCCTCCCTGTCGTCGGCGAAGATCGCGCCCGTCAGCGCGTACGGCGACGTGCCGTCGACCAGCGCCATCGTCTCGACGTATCTGTCGTCCGGGTAGACGTAGGCGGTGACGACAGGTCCGAAGATCTCCTCGCGCATCAGGCGGTACTGCGGGTCGTCGGTCTGCACGAGCGTCGGGTCGACGAAGTACCCCTCCTCCACGTTCGTGCCGCCGCCCGCGACGATGCGTGCGTTCGCCTTCGCGTCCTCGAGGTACCCGCTGATCTTGTCGAAGGCCTTGCGGTCGATGACGGCGCCCATGAAGTGGCGGAAGTCGCGAACGTCGCCGACCGTGATCTCTTCCATCATCGACACCACACGGTCGCGCACCTCTGGCCACAGCGACTCGGGGACGTAGATGCGGCTGCAGGCCGAGCACTTCTGTCCCTGGTACTCGAACGCGCCCCTGACGATGGCCACGGCCAGTGCCTGCACGTTGGCCGACGGGTGCGCCATGATGAAGTCCTTGCCGCCCGTCTCGCCGACGATCCGCGGGTACGACCGATAGGCGGCCATGTTGCCGCCAATCGTCTTCCACATGCTGTTGAACACCGTGGTGCTGCCGGTGAAATGGACACCGGCCAGGTCGCGGTGCGCGAGCAGCGCGTCCGAGATGGCCACGGGGTCGCCGGGCACGAAGTTGATGACGCCCGGCGGGAGGCCGGCGGCCTCGAGCAGCCTGTAGACGTAGTAGGCGCTCAGCATCGCGGTGGCCGACGGCTTCCACAGGACGACGTTGCCCATGAGCGCGGGCGCGCCCGAGAGGTTGCCGCCGATGGCCGTGAAGTTGAACGGGCTGACCGCGTAGACGAAGCCCTCGAGCGGCCGGTAGTCGGTCTGGTTCCAGACGCCCTTCTCGCTCATCGGCTGCTCGTCGTAGATCTCCTGCGCATAGGCGCAGTTGAACCGGAAGAAGTCGGCCAGCTCGCAGGCCGCGTCGATCTCCGACTGGAAGGCCGTCTTGCTCTGGTTGAGCATGGTGGCGGCATTCAGCGTGTCGCGCCAGGTCGTCGACAGCAGCTCGGCGGCCCGCAGGAACACGGCCGCCCGGTCTTCCCACCCCCAGTTGGCCCAGTCCTCGCGCGCCCGGAGCGACGACGCAACCGCTTCCTGCACCAGCTCGGGAGTCGCCTTGTGCCAGGTCGCGAGCACGTGCCGGTAGGAGTGCGGCATCACCGCCTCGGCCGTGTCACCCGTGCGGTACTCCCTGCCACCGATGATCACGGGGATCTCGACGTGCTCCCCCGCCATCGCCGCGAGCCTGGCCTTCAGCGAGGCACGCTCCGGCGTGCCTGGCGCATAGGAACGAACGGGCTCGTTGACGGGCGCCGGGACGCGCCGGCGGGCGGACAGGACAGCGATACGGTCTGGAGACATGTCGGGTCAGTGTAGATCGGACGCGCGAACCCTGCGGCGTTTGGGGCGGCAGGGGACGGCCGGGCCGCGCTCCGGCGCGGGCTGCCGTCCCCTTGCCCTGCGCAGGTCGCCGCCGGTATCCTCGCGGCACTTCGTCAGTACGTCAAAAGGAGACACCCGTGACCAGCACGTCAAGTGATTCCTCCCGCCGTTCGGTCTTCAAGTCCCTCGCCGCCGCCACGGCCGCCTTCGCCGCCGGCATCTTCGGCGGCTCGCGCAAGGCAGAGGCCGCGCCGGCCGCTGCCGCGCCGGCCGGCATCGTGACGATTCCCGATCCGGCCCAGCAGGCCGCGCCGAAGGGCCCGCTCTTCTCCGGCGCCAAGATCCACAACGGGCTCGTCTACGTCGCCGGCAAGGGCTACCACGAGCCGGGCGACATCACGCTGCACACGACGAAGGTGCTCGACGCTCTCGAAGAGGAGCTGAAGAAGGCCGGCTCGTCGATGGACAAGGTCCTGAAGGTGAACGTGTACCTGCACGACCTGAAGGACTACGAGGCGATGAACGAGGCCTATCGCGGGCGCTTCGGCAACAACCCGCCGGTGCGGACCACCGTCGCGTGCTACGGCGGGATCCCGGGACGCTCGCTCGTCGAGATGGACTGCATCGCCGCCCTCTAGCCACGGCCGCGCCGTGGCCGGGGCACCGCACGAGGGCTCAGTGGCCCCTCGTGCGGTCCCACCTCGGGTCGCCGCCGCGCGCATCCGGCGGCAGCGACTCCCAGGGCTCGGCGATGAGGCCGTTGAGGTCGTACACGACCTTGCCGTCACGGACGGTCAGCTCGCAGTCGATGCGCTGCGAGCTCGGGATGAGCCCGCCCACCGGATCGGCGTAGCCGAACGTCCCCTGCGCGAGCCGCAGCACGGCGACGTCGGCGGGCGCGCCCACCCCGAGATGGCCGAGGTCCGGCCGCTTGATCTGCAGCGCCGGGTTCGACGTCGACATCTTCACGACGTCCTCGAAGGGCACGCCGATCGCCATGATCTTGCTCATCAGGTTGGTCATGCTCTTCATGGCCGAGTTCATGCTGCTCGTGTGCAGGTCGGTCGAGATCGAATCGGGCAGGAACCCCGCCTTGATGAGCGGCACCGCCGTCGCGTAGCGGAAGCTCGCGCCGCCGTGCCCGACGTCGAAGAACACGCCCCGCTTGCGACCTTCGAGCATGGCCGCGCTCGGGCCGCCGGTCTCCGGGTCCTGCTCGCCGCGCCGGCCGCCGTACATATGGGTGTAGATGTCGCCGGCGCGGAAGTGCTCGGTGAAGAGCGTCATCAGCGTGCGCCCGGCCCGGACGTTGCCGCCGAAGTCCACCATGACCGGGATGTCGAGCGTGCGCCCCACCTCCGCGGCGCGCTGGTACGGAATCCAGTCGGCGCCGTTGTAGTGGGCGCTCTTGATGCCGACGATGACGCCCGGATGCGCCCGCGCCATGCGCGCCGTGGCTTCCGCGTCCATGTCGTCCACGTTCTGCTCGATCGGCCCCGAGCCCATGCCGTTGCCCACGATGTTCAGGAAGGCGGTGACGCGCGTCTTCGCGTCGTCGATGATGCGCCGCTTGAACTCGGGAAAGTTCCGCCAGCCCGACGACCCGGCGTCGGCCACCGTGGTGACGCAGCTTCGCAGGGTGAACCCGTCGGGGAAGACGCTCCAGTCGCCGCCGGCGTAGTCGTCCGACTTCTCGCCCGCGAAGATGTGCACGTGGATGTCGATGAGGCCCGGCGTCACGACGAGTCCCGTCGCGTCGATGCTCTTGAGCGCGTGGGCCTCGGGAATGTCGGCGGCGACAGCGGCAATCCTGCCGTCCTTGATGGCGACGTCGCGGACGGCGTCAACGCCGTTGCGCGGGTCGAGCACACGGCCGCCCTTGATCAGGAAGTCGTAGTCGGGAGTGCCCTGCGCCGACAGGGCCGCCGCCAGCGCCAGGATCGTGAGGGTGACTGCTGCACGTGTCATCGGTGTCCTCGTCTGCCGCAGCGCGCCCGGGCGGGCGAGTCCGGGCCTGCCGGTCACGCGACGCGTCGGATAGACTGCTCGTGAGCGCGACGCGCGTCCCTGGCCCGTGCGGAGATGCCGCACTGTATGCCCGGCCATGGCCGGCGTCAAGGACCACTGCCCTTGGCCAAGCCGCCCTTCCTCCGTCTCTTCAGCAGCCTGACCGGCGACAGGCGCACCGTGGAGTCCATCGTCCCGCGGCGCACCTTCGACGACGTCATCCTGCCGCCCGCGACGAAGCGGGCGCTGGACCAGGCGCTGGCGCAGGTCACGAGCCACGACCTCATCTTCCACCAGTGGGGACTCGGCGAGCGGCATCCGACGGGAATGGCCGTCGCCTTCAACTTCGCCGGGCCGTCGGGCACGGGCAAGACCATCTGCGCCGAGGCGATCGCGCACGCCCTCGGACGGCGGCTGCTGGTCGTCAGGTATGCCGAGCTCGAGTCGATGTGGATGGGCGAGACGCCGAAGAACGTCACGAGCGTCTTCCGCCTGGCGGAGCAGGAGGACGCGGTGCTCTTCTTCGACGAGGCCGACGCCATCGCCACGCGGCGCAGCGCGTCGCTCGATCGGCCGATCGACCGCGAGAGCAACACCGTGGTCAACGTGCTGCTCCAGGAGCTCGAGCGGTTCAACGGCGTGGTGATCTTCGCCACGAACCTCGCGTCGAACTTCGACCCCGCCTTCGAGCGCCGCCTGCGGACGCACGTGCTGTTCGAGCGCCCCGGTCCGGACGAGCGCGAGCAGATCTGGCGCGTCCAGCTGCATCCGACGCGCACGCCACTGGCCGACGACGTCGACTTCCGGGCGCTGGCGCTGAAGTACGACGCGACAGGCGGCGAGATCCGCAACGCGGTACTGAAAGCCGCCCTGGCTGCGGCGTCAGAACCGGGCGACGACGGGACGAAGGTCATCCGGCAGCACCACCTCGAGAACGGCATCAGGGAGGTGCTCGCGAGCAGGCGCGTGATGCAGCAGTCGCTGATCGCGCCGACGGGCGCCGCACCGGCCGCCGACGCGATCGACGCCCTCGGGCAGCTTCACGCGACGCTGGGTCGCGGCCTGCTCGTCGTCGGCACGCTTGGCGTGGTGGCCCTGATCCTCGCGAGCGTCGCGCTCGCCGTGGCGCTGCTGCGCTAGACGGGCCAGCAGCCCGGCGTCGGGACGCCGTGGCGTTGGAGGCGGGAGGCCGGCCCGGTCGCCGGACGCTGTCGCGCCTGAAAGGAGTGCTGCGTGGGCAGGACCATCCCGACGTGGGAGCCGCTCTCGGACGCCGCGCTGGCGGATCAGCGCGGTACCTACGACCGCATGCGCGCCGCGTGCCCCGTCGCCCGCTCGCCGCGCGGCGTGACCCTTTTCAGGCACGCCGACGTCGTCGCCGCGGCGTCCGATCCCGCGACGTTCTCGTCGGCAGCGTCGGCCTTCCGCGCCGTGCCCAATACCCTGGACCCGCCTGAGCACGCGACGTTCCGCGCCGTGATCGACCCGTTCTTCACACCCGCGCGCATGCAGGAGCTCGAGCCGCGCCTCAGGACGGTCGCCGCGGACGTCATCGGCCCGCTCCCGGTTGACATCACGGTGGATGCCGTCACCGACATCGGCTACCAGTTCGCCGTGCGCGCGCAGGCCGAGTGGCTCGGGTGGCAGGGCATCGAAGACGACCTCATCGCCTGGATGCGCGACAACCACGCCGCCACACGGTCCGCCGATCGCGCCCGCACCGCCGCCGTGGCCGCCGCGTTCGACGACATGGTCTCGGCGCAGGTACACCGCCGGCGTGCGCTGGGCCGCGCGGCCCCGCAGGACCCGACCACCGAGCTGCTGCACGTGACCGTGGACGGCGTCCCCCTGGCCGACACCGACATCGTGTCCATCCTCCGCAACTGGACGGCGGGCGATCTCGGCTCCATCGCGGCGGCCCTCGGCGTCGTCGTCCACTTCCTCGCCACGCACCCAAACGTCCAGGCCGCCCTCCGGCGTGCACCTGACGGCCTGGCCATGGCGATCGACGAGATGCTGCGGATCGACGATCCCTTCCTCGTCAACCGTCGCGTGACGACGAAGACGACGCGCGTCTGCGGCTACGAGCTTGAGGCGGGCACGCGCGTGTACCTCAACTGGACGTCGGCCAACCGGGACGACCGCGTGTTCCCCGAGCCTGACGCCTACAAGCCGGAAGCGCACGCCCCGCACAACCTCGTGTACGGCACGGGCATCCACGCCTGCCCCGGACGCCCCCTTGCCACGCTCGAGCTCGTGATCGCCACGCAGGCGCTGCTGGACCGGACGTCGCGCTTCGAGCTGGCGCCGGACGCGGCGCCCGTCCGCGAGACGTACCCGCTCGGCGGCTGGCGGCACGTCCCCGTGCGCCTGCGCTGACAGCGGCTACAATCGGTCCCCGATGGCCGTCGTCCCAGTCGTGCTCGTCACCGGCGCGAGCCGTGGCCTCGGCCGCGGCATCGCCGTCGAGGCTGCCGCGGAGGGCTTCTCGGTAGCGATCGGTTACGCAACCAACGCCGCGGCCGCGGACGAGACGGCGTCGTTGTGCAGGCGTGCCGCACGCGACCCGTCGCAGGTCTTCGTCCCCGTGCAGGGCGACGTGGGCCGCCGGGAGGACAGGGCCAGGCTCGTCGCCGGTGCGCTCGAGTCTTTCGGCCGCCTCGACGCGCTCGTCAACAACGCCGGCATGGCACCACGCGCGCGCGCCGACCTCACCGAGACGACGGAGGCGTCGTTCGAGGAGTTGCTGCGCGTCAACCTGCAGGGCCCGTTCTTCCTGACGCAGGCGGTCGCCAACCACTGGCTGGCGAGGCCGTACGCGCCGGCGCTCTCCGGCGGGTTCAAGGTCGTCTTCGTGACGTCCATCTCGGCCGACACCGCGTCGCTCAACCGCGGCGAGTACTGCATCTCGAAGGCGGGCCTGGCGATGGCCTCGCAGTTGTGGGCCCTGCGTCTCGCGGCCGAGGGCGTCCAGGTGATCGAGCTGCGCCCCGGCATCATGGCCACCGACATGACCGCCGGCGTAAAGGAGAAGTATGACGCCCTGATCGCCGAAGGCGTCGTGCCGCAGCGGCGCTGGGGCACCGCCGAGGACGTCGGGCGGGCCGTCCGCGCCGTGCTCGCGGGACATCTCGACTTCACGACCGGCGACGTGATCCACGTCGACG
>CAYSHC010000041.1:0-28567 GCA_964430855.1 uncultured Vicinamibacteraceae bacterium | reverse complement strand
TGCCGGGCGGGATGAAGACGAACGAGCCGTCGCTGAACACGGCGGAGTTCAGGGCCGCGTAGAAGTTGTCGGTGTATGGCACCACCGAGCCGATGTACTTCTGCACGAGGTCCGGGTGCTCGCGCACGGCCTCGGAGAAGGGGCAGAAGATGATGCCGAGCTCGGCCAGCTTCTCCTTGAAGGTGGTGGCGACCGAGACGCTGTCGAACACGGCGTCGACGGCGACACCCGCGAGGGCCATCTGCTCTTCGATCGGGATGCCGAGCTTGTCGAAGGTCGCCCGCACCTCGGGGTCGACCTCGTCGAGGCTGTTGAGCTTCGGACGGGCCTTGGGAGCCGAGTAGTAGCTGATGTCCTGGAAGTCGACCGGCGGGTACTGAACGTTGGGCCACGTCGGGTAGGGCATCTTGAGCCACGCCCTGTAGGCCCGCAGCCGCCATTCCAGCATCCACCCGGGCTCGTCCTTGCGCCGCGAGATCTCGCGGATGATGTCCTCGTTCAGGCCCTTCGGCAGGGTGTCCGACTCGACGTCGGTGACAAAGCCGTACTTGTATTCCTGGGTGGCGAGCTGTTCGATGGTGTCGGTCGCTGTGTTCATGGTCGCTCCTCGGGTCGGCTTCGGAGAGCCCCATCCCGTGTCGGACATGCGGCCTGATGACAGCGCCGACGCCCGTCAGCGCCCGTCAAAGGCGGCCCGACTTCTCAATATAGGACTATGTCGGTCGGAGATCAACCCCAGGCAGCCGCTAACCTGCCTGCGATCAAAGGGTTATCGACACAATCCTGAGACGCGATCTCAGATTGGCGGGTGTTGGTGGCGCGGACGTGAGGGGCATACCCCACGGCCGGGGGTGGCCAGAAAGGCCAGGAGGTGCGCCCGGAGGTTGACTAGAGGGTCTTCAGGTACTCGAGCAGCGCCAGCTTCCTGTCGACGGGCAGGTCGGTACCGTAGAGGTGCCCGCCGTTGCCGTTACCTCGCAGCGAGGTGTCGAACCTGACGCCCTCGCGCGCCGCCCCCGCCGAGGTGCTCTCGAAACCGACGCGGTCCCAGTCATAGACGTCGTAGGCCCGATAGAAGACGCCGGGCCGCTCCTCCGGGAAGAGCAGCGCGCGCAGGTCGGGCACGGAACCGTTGTGCAGGTACGGCGCGCGCAGCCAGAGGCCGTCGAGCGGCATGTTCGCGTAGCCGTCGGTCTTGCGGAACCGCCTGAACTGCCACGGCCGTCCGCTCCCGATCGTGTTCATGGCCTCGGCCAGCGCCGGCGTGAACGAGTCGAGGCGGTCCCTGTCGGTGCCGATCTCGTCGATGGGCGTCACCTGCCCCACGCGATTGCCCCCGAACGCATGACACGAGGCGCATGCCGCCTCGTACACCGCTGCCCCGTCGGCCGCACGCCGCCTGTCGAGACGCGACTCCGGGAACGCCGGCGGACGCAGGTCGAGCGTCCACGCCTCGATGCGTGCCATCGACGCGAGATCGAGCGATTTCGGGCTCGCGCCGGCCCCGATGGCCGCGCTCTTGTTGCGCTCCTCGACCGTGTCGTTGTTGCCGTCCCAGTGCAGCCAGAGACCCTGCCGCGGGCGCTGATTCCACAGCGAGGGGAGGTCGGCCGTCCCCACCGTGTCGTCCATCGGGAGGCCCAGCATCCGCTTGTAGGGGTTGAACGTGTCCACCCGTCCGGGCCCCTGCGGCGGGCGGGCGTCGAACCACGCGTTCTCTCGCGCGCGGTCCAGGATGCCCTTTCGCGCCGCCCGGACGACGAACAGGCGCAACGCCATCCGCTCGAAGAAGCCGACGTCGGGCTGCGTTCGCCTGATGGCGTCAATCATCGCCCCGGTCTTGAAGGCCGGGCTCTCCGCGCACGCCATGAGGAAGCGGGCATAGGCCTGCAGGTCCATCTGGTTGGCCGGCATCCCGACGATCACCTGGCGCGGCGCCTCCGGCGCCTCGCGCAACGTGCCCACGTGGCAGGTCGCGCAGTTGAGCGCCACGCGATTGCCCCGGCCCGGCCGGTACGAGGTGCCGATCGGCCGCCCGTGCGGCGCGCCCTCGTCGATGAACCCCAGGCGCTCGTAGCCGGTGCCAGGCCGGTCGGGCAGCGCGTCGCCGCACACCTCGGGCAGCGCGCGCCAGATCCGGTAGGGCAGGCCGGTGTTCTCCTCGGCGCCGATCGACCCGTACTTGAAGTGGTCCACGATGTCGGGGAAGGACGGTCCGTCGGGCCGTGACGCCGCGGCGCGGAGACACACGCTGGCGCCCAGCACGATGGCCAGGAGGGGAAGCCACGGGCTCCCGAGACGGTTCCTGCTCACGGTGTGACGTCCTCCCATACGGTCCGGCCCGCGGTACGCACGTCGCGCGGTCAGCGGCACGGCCTCATCCGAACGGCGCCGGCGAGAACACCGACATGATCTCGGCGACCATCGCCTCGCGCGAGGGGTAGCGCGCCTCCTCGTAGCAGCCGAGCGGGTTCTCCACCGCGTTGACGAGGCACTTGTTGCAGTACGTGCACGGCCGTGCCGGGCGCCCGATGCCGGACGCGAACTGGAGCACCAGGTCGTTGTTCGCGATGAGGGGGCGCGCAATCGACACGGCGTCGCAGAACCCCTGCCTGATCGCCTCGCGGATGATGGCCGCTGTCTGGAACCCGCCGGTGCAGAGCACCGGTATCGACACGGCTGCCTTGATCGCCTTCGCCGCCGGCAGGTTGATGCCTTCGATGCGGTCGCCCCCGCCCTCCTGCCAGCGGCGCTCGACGATCGCGCGCGTCAGGCGGCCCCTGTAGAACAGGTAGTTGCGCAGCGCGAGCCCGCCGCTCGACAGCAGCTGGTCATAGGTCCTGATCAGCTCGTCGATCGGCAGGCCGCCGGGCGGGTTGCGCGGGTGCGGGAAGAAGCTCCCCGTCGAGACGTGGATCGCGTCGACGCCGGCGGCCTCCAGCCAGCGGCACACCTGCACGGTGTCTTCGAGCGTGTTGCCGGGCTTCTCGTCCGCGTCGAGCGCGTCGTTGTGATCCTCGGCGCTGATCTTGACCTGAAGGTGGAAGTCGTCGCCGACCTCCGCACGGATCGCCGCGACGACCTCCAGCAGGAACCGCGCGCGCTGCTCGAGCGGGCCGCCGTAGTCGTCCTGCCTGTCGTTGATCGCGCTGCTCAGGAACTGCGTGAAGAGGTAGCCGTTGGCCGCGTGCAGTTCCACGCCGTCCAGGCCGGCCTCGCGCGCGCGCCGCGCGCCGGCCGCGAAGGCTGCCACCGTCTCGGCAATCTGCGCCTGCGTCATCGCCACGCACGGAAAGCCGTGAATGGGCTCGTCCCGGCTGGTCGAGCTCAGGCCGTGCGAGTACTCGATGCCCGGGATGTCGCGCTGCCGTCCGGCATGCGAGAGCTGGAGGATGAAGCGGCAGTCGTGCGCGTGGACGGCCTCGCCGAGCGCCCGCCAGAAGGGCACGCGCTCGTCGCGGTCGATGGTGGCGTAGTTCGGCACGATGCGTCCCTGGATCGTCACCGGCACGAACGACGAGACAATCGCCCCGACGCCGCCCCGGGCGAACTTCGTCTCCCAGTTGATGCGCGCCTGCGTGCCCGACCCGTCGTAGTTGTCGAAACGCCCCGAGACGTTCGACCGCAGGATGCGGTTGTTGACCGTCAGCGACCGGAAGACGAGCGGCTCGAAGATCGGATCGGCCATCACAGCCTCTTGAGATACGTGATGAGCGCGCGCTTGTCCTCGTCGCTCAGGTCGGCGCCGAAGGTGTGCCCGCGATCGAGCACGAAATCGGGGGCGACGTTGTTGCGCAGGAAGCCGCGAAACAGCGTCTCGTCGGAGAGGAGGTTCAGCACGACGCGGTTGCGGACGATGCGCGGCAGCTGCCGCGGGTCGACGCGGGCGATCAGGTCGACCGGCGTGCCCGCCGGGATCTGCACCGGCCTGTTGCGCCCTGCGATGTGCAGCTCGCTCGACACGCTGGTCGTGATGATCGACTGCACGCCGAGGCGCTTCTCCGGCCAGAGCAGCTTCTCGACGGCGTCGTGGAACGCGGCCATGCGTCCCGCGACCGACGGGTCCTTCACGTAGGTGCCGAGTGCGTTGTTGTGCAGGTACGGCGCCGTCGCCCACATCGAGATCAGCGAGGGCGTACGGTAGTACCCGTTGCCGCCGCCCGGGATGTCGATGTCGAGGGGCTTTTCCGGCTTGTTCGGGTTGTACAGCCCGCCGACGACGCCGACGTCCGGCAGCTCCTTGTACGTCTCGGACGAGAACTGCTCCCAGACCTGCCCACGTCCCGCGTTGGTGGCCATCGCACGCGCCACGTTGGTGCCGATCTCCACGACGGAGTAGCGCCGGTCGTCCGAGAGGAAGTTGTCGTCGAGAAAATCGGGACGGCGCACGGCCTCCTCGAACCAGGCGTGCCGTGCCGCGTCGTCGGTGATCGACGGCGGGGGCTGCTTGCTCGAGTGGCACCGCGCACACGTGCCGGCAAAGACCTGGGCGCCGCGCGCCACCTGCTCCGGCGGGTCGTTCAGGTAGGCCTGGCTTGCTGGCGCGTCCGCGAGCCGCATCGGCTTGAGCGTTCTGAGAAAGGCCTCGGCGGCCTCCATCCTGGCTTCTGTGGCATTCCAGTCGGGGCACTCGCGGCGCGCGCGCGCCATGTCGAAGGGCCGCTGCGGCGTCATGCCGGCGACCGGGTCGATCACCGACAGCCAGAGGTCGGCGCACATGCCGATGTTGACGTACACCCGCAGCGACGCCCCGGCCACACCTATCGAATCGGCGCCGTCCTTCAGGATGTGGTGGACGGCCCGCTCGGACCCGTCGGCCATGCGCTCGACGGCCGTAGGCCGCGCGCCGAGCGAGAAGATGGCGTTGATGTTGCTCGGGTTGTGGATGTGGTCGGTCGCGAACCGGGACGTGTCGGACGTGCCGGGCGGCTGGCGGTTGCCGAGATGCCACCGGAAGTCGCGCGGCGACATCTTCAGGCTGAAGAGCTTGCCTTCCTCCCAGTACTGATTGCCGATGGCACCCGCGAGCTCGGTCCATCGCGGCCGCTCGGGATCGGCGGGCGGGTTCAGCGGGTTGAACCCGACGTGGCAGAAGCCGCACGCCATCCCGATGCGGTAGGGCGGCTGCATGTCGCCGGGGTTGCGGCGGTACTCCTCGGCGTCCCAGCGCGCGGGGTCGAAGTCGGGATTCCTGAACTTCCGCAGGCCGACGATGCCCGCTGGCTCGCCGAAGGCCTCGGGCAGCGGCGGCTGCGTGCACCGGTCGAGCCAGAGACCGTACTCGTCGGGGCCCGTCGCCGGCTCGCATCCCGGCTGCGTGATCGCGCCCAGCTCCCGGAACCGCCGCCCATGACGACGCGAGTCGACGTAGTTGAGGAGATCGACGTTGCCCTCGGTGATCTGGGCCATCCGCACCCAGAAGCGCTCGTTGCCGCCGGTCCAGAAGTACCAGGTGTCGCGGCCGACGCGCTGGAGCTCCGAGAGCGACCCGCCGTAGCCGTAGTCGGCGTCGGTGCCGTAGTCGTGCGGCTGCACGGGCGCCTGGGCCACGTCGGCGCCCCGCAGCACCGTCATGCTCACGCACAGCGTGGCCGCGCCTGCCGTCATCAGCAGCCACGACGTGCTCGATCCGAAGCGACGCATCATGCCGACACCTCGACTGGCAAGGATTGCTGGACTGGGGGAGTTACCTGGGACAACGGCTCGTTGCCGCATTCCGAACGAGGCCGCCACGGGGCTCAGCCGGTCGTGCCGGCGCGTTCGGGCGCCTGCGCGTGGACGTTCTCGGTGATGTCCTCCCGCACGTCACGTCCAGGAGTCACACACATGTCTCGACGCACCGTCCGCGGTCCGGCGTCCGCTGCACGCCGCGCCATTACGTTCCCGGGCGCGACCGATGACGCCGGCACGTACGAGGCGCGCTGCGACGGGCTCCTCGCCTGCGTGGCGCCAGCGGAGCCCGATGACGACAGGGCGCATGCGATCGCGCAGGCCGCCGTCGCCGAGGCGCTGCGGGGCGCGTGGACGGTGACACCGCTTGCGGCAGGCGCGCGAGACTACCGCGTCGAGCCCGCGTCACGGCGCACGGTGCCGCTCGCGCGCGCCTGGGCACTGGCTCGCGACCTCCAGGCGCATCGCGACATCGCTGACGGCGAGCGTGATCATGAGCACGCCCGGGGGCGCCGCGGCGCCGTTTGTCTCCGGCGTGGCGCCGGGTGCGACGCTGCTGCCGCTGCGGGTCACGCCGCGCGTGGTGATCATCGCGTTCGACCGTCTTGCGGAAGCGATCCATTACGCAGTCGATAAGGGCTGCCACGTGATCTCCATGAGCCTTGGCGGGCCGGTCAGGTCGCGCGCCCTCGAGCGCGCGATCGATCGCGCCGTGGCCAACGGGATCGTCGTGCTCGCGGCGGCGGGCAACGTCTGGCCGTTCGTCGTGTATCCGGCGCGGTTCGACTCGGTGATCGCGTGCGCTGCGTGCAACTGCACGCGCGCGATGTGGGACCGGTCGGCAAGCGGTCCCGCCGTGGACGTGACAGCCCCGGGCGAGTCGGTGTGGGTGGCGCGAACGGGGCGGAGCACGGGCAATGACGACGATGGCGTGGCCGTGGGCTCGGGGACGTCGTTTGCCGTCGCGACGACGGCGGGTGCGTGCGCGCTGTGGCTGGCATTCCACGACAGGGCGGCGCTCGTGAGGCGATACGGGGCGGCGCAGCTGCCGGCGGTGTTCAAGGAAGTGCTGATGACCTCGGGCGTCCAGGCACCTGCCGGCTGGGACACCGGGCGCCACGGTGCGGGCATCCTCGACGTGGAGCGCCTGCTGAAGGCGCCGCTGCCCGACACGGCGCCAGCCGCAGGCATGCGGCTGCGAAGCGCCGTCACGCCACGCGCCGAGAGCGACGTCGACGTGCTGGCCGCCTACTTCCCGGACGTCGACCCTGCCGAGGTCCGCCGGGGACTCGTCGGGTGGCTGTCCACGACCGACGCCGAGCTGCCGGTGCTGCTGGCGTCGCTCGGCGACGAAGTGCTGTTCCACGTCGCGACCAACCCCGACGTCCGGAGGGCCATCCTGCGGCAGGGCGGCGCGAAGAAGCGCGGCCGCGACATCGGCACCGCGGGACTCACGGCCGCGGTGCGCGGCGCGGCACGTGCGGGCGCGACAGGGCGCGCGGCACGCTTCGTGCGCGAGGCGTCACCGGCGCTGCTGCGGCGCGTGGGGTAGCGCGCCTGCGGCGGGCCGCAGCCGACGCGGGACGCGCCCCGGGGGCCGCGCTACACTGGTGCGGCCATGTCGCCTGCTCCTCCGCTCGTCGGCGTGATCATGGGCAGCCGTTCCGACTGGGACACGCTCCAGCACGCCGTTGACATCCTCAGGACGTTCGAGATCCCCTACGAAGCCCGCGTCGTCTCGGCACACCGGACGCCCGCGCTGATGCGCGAGTACGCCATCACGGCCGAGGAGCGCGGACTCGAGGTCATCATCGCGGGAGCCGGGGGCGCCGCCCACCTGCCCGGGATGGTGGCCTCGCAGACGCTCGTGCCCGTGCTCGGCGTGCCGGTGCAGAGCCGCGCGCTCCAGGGACTCGACTCGCTGCTGTCCATCGTGCAGATGCCCGGCGGCGTACCCGTGGCGACCATGGCCATCGGCACGGCCGGCGCCCGCAACGCGGGGCTCCTGGCCGTCGCGATGCTGGCCGTCCGCAGGCCCGAGCTGCGCGAGAAGCTGCGCCAGTTCCGTGCCGAGCAGGAACAGCGCGTCCTCGAGGAGCGGCTGGAGTAGCGATGATCGTCGCGCCAGGCGCCACGCTGGGCGTCCTCGGGAGCGGGCAGCTCGGTCGCATGTTCGCCATCGCGGCCCGGCGGCTCGGCTACCGGGTACACACGCTGTCGCCGGACAACGATTCCCCCACCGGCCAGATTGCCGACGAAGAGGTGTCGGCATCGTATGACGACCTCGACGCGGTGCGCGCGTTCGCGCGGCGGATCGCCGTCGCCACGTTCGAGTTCGAGAACGTGCCGGCGGCTACCGTCGACGTGCTGTCCGACGCGGTGCCGGTGCGTCCGTCGGGCGCCGTCCTGCATGTCTCGCAGCACCGTGCGCGAGAGAAGCAGTTCCTCGACAGCATCGGCGTTCCCGTCGCGGCATTTCGGATCGTCGACAACGTCGACGGGCTCCGTGCGGCCCTCGCCGACCTCGGCTGCCCGGCCATCCTCAAGACGGCCAGCTTCGGCTACGACGGCAAGGGCCAGGTACGCATCGGGCGGCCAGAGGAGGCCGACGCGGCGTGGGCGTCCATCGGCGGCGTGCAGGCCGTGCTCGAGGCCGTCGTGCCGTTCGAGCGCGAGGTGTCGGTCATCGTCGCCCGCGCCCTCGACGGGACGATTGTGGACTACGGCGTCATCGAGAACGCGCACCGCCGCCACATCCTGGACGTATCGCTGTGCCCGGCCCGGGTGGCGGCCGACGTCGGGCGGCGGGCCGTCGCGCTGGCGCGGCGCATCGCCGAGGCCTTCGAGCTCGTCGGCGTCCTGTGCACCGAGATGTTCGTCACGCCAGGCGGCGAGATCCTCGTCAACGAGCTGGCGCCGCGGCCCCACAACTCGGGGCACCTCACCATCGACGCGCACGTCACCTGCCAGTTCGAGCAGCAGGTGCGCGCGGTGTGCGGCCTGCCGCTCGGCAGCACCACCGCCCTCGGCCCGGCGGCCATGGCCAACCTGCTCGGCGACGTGTGGGCGGGAGGCGAGCCACGGTGGGACGCGGCGCTCGCCGACCCGCGGGTGAAGCTGCACCTGTACGGGAAGCGCGCGCCGAAGCCCGGACGCAAGATGGGCCACCTGACAGCCGTCGCCGCCACCGTGGAGGAAGCCGAGGCGGCGGTGCGCCAGGCACGCGAACGGCTGCTCCGCGCCTGACCTGCAGTTTTCGACGCGCGGGCCGATTGCTTCACCAGATCGGAAGCCGGTGCGGAGACGACGCCGCCGCTGCTTCCGCGGAACTGGCATGGAGCCGACCCAGTCTGTCACTACCGTTCTTTTTCTCGTCGAGCGGGCCCACGAGGCCCCCTTGCTCGTGCCCGTGGACGTCCGCTCGCTGGAGCCCGACTGCGACGGCTACCTCACGCTGACCGAGCCGTTGGTGCTCGATCCGGCCTCGCCCACCGAGCGCGTGCCGGCGTCGCGGTGCTTCGCGTACGACCCGTACCTGGCGCATGCCGTCCAGGCCTACGCGGCGCAGGTCTCGACGCTCATCCGCGTCTCCCACAGCGTCGTCGAGGGACTTGCCGTGCCCATCGTCCGCGACCGCGTCATGGTCGCCCCCAGCGACGGCGTGCACTAGGGGGTCAGGTCTCGCGATTGGACGTCGCGGGGTCAGGTCTCGACATCCAGACGCAGCAGAAGCTGCCACGCGGGCGCGCCCCGGTGTGTGCTCCGCAGGCGTCACACGCGTGTGAAGTGTCCGCTTGGAAGGACGAGCCGCTGTCTGCTGGAGTACGGCAGCGTGCCGCGGTACGGTGTTCCATACCGCCCCCCGGTGGCCACCTCGCTGGCACGCGCCTTGTACTGCGGTCTGGCAGGGACGGCGCCGGGTCAACGAAGCGCAGTTTCCTCAGGCAGGCGCTGGCATCGCCGCGCTTCGTGCAGTATGGGCGACCCGGTACCGCCCCGCTTTCGTCCTCGGAAAGGAGGCGCACCATGCTGACCCGAACCCTGCGCTGGCTCACGCTCGTCGTGCTGGTGGCGTCCCTTGCCGGCTGCGCCGCCCGCGCGCGCAGCATCGCCGACATCAAGGACGACCCTGGCCGCTACGGCGACCGCCAGGTCGTGGTCAGCGGGCGCGTCACGAGCGCCTGGAACATCCCGCTCATCCCCTACAAGCTCTACAAGATTGACGACGGGACGGCCGAGATCACCGTGATCTCGCAGCGGAACTCGCCGTCGCGCGGCGCCCTCGTGCGCGTACGTGGTCCCGTCCGCGAGGTGGCGAGCTTCGGCAGCAACTCCATCGGCCTGCACATCGAGGAGCGCGACCGCGACACGCTCAGACGCTGACGCCTCGTGCCCCGCGCGCGACGCGTCTGCTCACCGCAGGCGTCCCTCGCGCGCGGCAGCGCCCAGCCGGGCAAAGTACTGGTACGCGGCGCGCGAGATTTCCGTGATGGCCCTGTCGCCCTCGGCTTCCTGCGCGAGGAACGTGGTCATTACGGCCAGGACGTAGGGACGTCCCTCGGCCTCCACCCACCCGACCTCGGTACGGACGCCAGGCAGCCCGCCCGGCTTCGCGGCGACGGTCACCCCGGACGGCACACCGCGCCGCAAGGCCGTGGAGGCCGGCAGCGTGAGGATGCGTCTGGCCTCGTCGCGGCTCGCCGGCGACAGGCCGGTGCCCTGGCGCAGCGCGTCCATCACCTTCACGAGGTCGGACGCGCTGGCGAGGTTCTCGCGTCCGCTCGCCACCGCGGCGGCGTCCATCATCCGCCGCTCGAGCGAGAGGGTCCGCGCGCCGAGCGCCGCCATGCGCGCGTTGATGGCGTCCATGCCGAGCAGGTCGATCAGCACATTGGTGGACGTGTTGTCGCTCAGCAGCATCATCAGCACCGCGTGGTCGCGCGGCGAGAGCGCCGGCGCCGACAGGTGCTGAAGCACGCCCGAGCCGCCGGCCTTCGCCGCCGCGTCGAGCGGCCGGCGCTCGTCCAGCGCGACGCGGCCTTCGTCCGCCTGTCGCAGCAGCTCGTACAGGATGCCGACCTTGATGGCCGACGCCGTGGGGAAGGGCTCGTCAGCGGACCTGCCGAAGGTCTGCCCCGTGGTCACGTCGAGCACCAGGTAGCCCACGACGCCGTCGACGCCGTCGGCGATGGCCTGGAGCCGCGCGCCGAAGGCCTCCGCCAGCCGCGCGGCCTTGTCGGGCGCCGCCTGGTCGGTGCGCGACGAGGCCCGGGGCCTTTCCTGCCCGCGTGCATCGAGCGATGCCGCCCCGGGTGAGGTCAACGCCAGCACCGTCGCCGCGCACGCGGCCATCGCACGGGAGGCGACCCTGCGCCGCCTCGACGCCGCCGCGGCCATCACAGCGCCCTCACGACGACGGCCGTCATGTCGTCGTTCTGCAGCGCGTCGCCTCGGAACGCGTGGACGGCCTCGAAGATCGCGTCGGCGATCTCGGCGGCCGGCCGCTCGGCGTTGTCGGCCAGGACCGAGGCCAGCCGCGCGGACGTGAACTCTTCGCCCGCGGCGTTCATCGCCTCGTAGATGCCGTCGGAGCAGAAGACGAAGATGTCGCCGCGCGCGTACGTCAGCTCGGTCTCCTCGTACTCGATGCCGGGGAAGGCGCCGAGCGGGACGCCGGCCTGCTCGATCGGCGTCACCTGGCCGTCCGACCAGCGCAGCGGATAGGGCAGGCCGGAGTTGGCGACGGTCACCGTCCGCTTCTTCACGTCGAAGAGCGCGTAGCACATCGTGCAGTAGTACTCCTCGAGCTGGCGCTCGTTGAGGATCATGTTGACCGACTGGAGCACGAGCCCCGGCGTCACCCGTCCCGGCTGGTAGCGCTTGCGGAACGTGCGCGAGCGCACGAGCTCGGCGGCAAACGCGCTGTAGAGCGCGGCGGGCACGCCCTTGCCCGACACGTCGCCGACGATCACGACGAGCTGGTTGGCGAGCGGGTCGAGGAAGTCGTGGAAGTCGCCGCCCACTTCGTGTGCCGCGGCGAAGCGCCCGGCAACGTCGAGCCCGCGGATCCGCGCGGGGACACCCTGTGGCAGCAGCGCGGCCTGCACGCGCTGCGCGAAGCGCAGCTCTCGCTCGAGCCGCTTCTGGTTCTGCGTGACGTCGTGATAGAGCTGCGCGTTGCGAATGGCGATGGCGAACTGGCTGGCCAACAGCGTCGCGAAGTCGACGTCGCGTGACGTGAAGGCGTTGCGCACCGGGCTGGCGATCGCGACGACGCCGATGCACGACCCCTGGTACATCATCGGGATGATGAGCTCCGACTGGATGTCGTCGGCCACCTTGATGTAGCGCGGGTCGTTGCGCACGTCGCCGACGAGCACGGGCTCGCCGTGCAGCGCCGCGTAGCCCACGAGGCCCTCGCCGAGCGCCACCGACGGCAGGTTGACCTCGGAGCCGTAGCTCACAGAGAGGTGCTGCACCTCGAGCCGCCTGGTCGCCGGGTTCATCAGCAGCACCGCGAAGCTGCGGTGGTCCACCAGCCGCCGCATCAGCGGCGCGAGCTTGGTGAACAGCGTGTCGACGTCGAGGATCGACGACACCTCGCGCGCGATCTCGGCCAGCGTGGCGAAGACCTGCGCGTTCTCCTGCGCCTCCGTGTACAGCCGCGCGTTCTCGAGCGCGGTCGCCGCGTGGACGCCGAACTGCCTGACGATCGCCAGGTCGCGTTCCGAGAAGGCGTGCTTCTGGGCACTCAGGATGTTGAGCGCGCCGATCACGCGCCGCCTGTAGATCAGGGGCACCACGAGCGACGAGGCCATCCCGGGAACGAAGCCCTTGTAGTCGGGTTCGCGGCTGAGGTCGTTGACGAGCATCGCGCGGCGGTGGACCACCGCGCGGCCCACCATGCCCTCACCGACCTGGAGGCGGATCGTCTCGGCGACGCCCTCGGGATACCCCGTGGCGTAGCCCACGGTCAGGTACTCGCCGCTCTCGTCGAGCAGGTAGATGGCAAACGCGTCAAACGCGATGAGCCGCTCGATCAGCCCCGGGATCGTCCGCAGGAGGTCGTCGAGCTCGAGCACCGACATCACGCGGCGACCGAGGTCGAACAGCGTGCGGAGGGTCGCCTGATCGCTCGTAAGTCGGGGCTGGCGCTCCATGTGGCGAGGGGACGCGGCGGTGCACGCCTGATGCGGTCGGGCGGAAGCCGACCCAGCCTCCGGCCCAGCCGGAAGTCGGGTCCTGCGGCCGTGGGAGGAGCGGCGTCGCGTCGCGGCGGATTATACTGCCGATCTCCCGCCGCTCTCGCGGCCACACGGTTTCTTCCCCATGGATCAATCCCTGCCGTTCGACTACCAGGCCATCGCCCGCATCCTGCCGCACCGCTATCCCCTGCTGCTCGTCGATCGCGTGACCGAGTTCGAGGTGGATCGGCGTATCGTGGGCATCAAGAACATCAGTGGCAACGAGCGTTACCTCTGGCAGCGGCCGGGGGAGCGCGCGGTGCTGCCGCCGACGATTCTCACCGAGGCGGTGGCACAGGTCGGCGCGATCCTCATCCTGGCCAAGCCCGAGAACCGCGAGAAGCTGATCTACTTCATGGGCATCGACCGTGTACGCTATCGGCGATCCGTTCATCCCGGTGACGTCGTCGTCATCGAAGCGAAGGTCCGGCGGCTGCGGAGCCGTATGGGCGTGCTCGAGGGCGTCGCGAAGGTCGGCGACGAAATCGTGGTGCACGGCACGATGACGTTTGCGCTCGGCCCGAGGAACGAGGGACGCGCGCAGGCCGAGGAGGGGTAATCGGGCGCCTCCTCACGCTGGAGGGAGCACGACCATGTTGGAAACGATCGCGATCATCCTGGTGGTTCTGTGGCTGCTCGGGCTCGTCAGCGGCTACACGATGGGCCAGTTCATCCACGTCCTGCTGGTCATCGCCATCATCGTGATACTGGTGCGGCTGGTCAGCGGACGGCGCGCGGTCTGACGCCGCGGGCGGCGACTGAAACGGAGAGGGGGGCGGTGGTGCCAGACCACCGCCCCCTTCGTGTCTGCTGCAGGCCCGGCAGGCGCCCGGCGCCCCGTCGGCCGGCTTACTGGAGCCGGTTCCGGATCCTGTCGGAGACCAGCTGCGCCGCCACCTCGGCGACGGCCTTCTCGGTGGCCTCGCCGAGCACGGTCTCGCGGAAGTCCGACGAGCCCATCTCGACCCCGCCGAACCCGCCGCCGCCCGAGCTGCCGGCCCCGCCGAGCAGCAGGCCGCTGCGCGACGACTCGGCCTCGCCCTTGGCGCTGGCCATGATCTCGCCCGTCGTCGTGTCGATCATCCGGAGGGTGAGCGCCACGACGGCCTTGCCCTTCGAGGTGCCGACACGGCCCGCGCCGAACCGTCCGCCGCCGAACGCACCGGCGTTCACGCCGAGCCGGCGGTTCTCGGTGCCGAACTTCGTGATCGACCCGACGATCAGGTAGCGCACGCCGAGCGCCTTGCCGATCTGCGCGACGGCCCCCTGATTCGGATCGGCGCGGTCGCTGTTCGAGAAGTTCTGCTCGGCGAGGACGGCGTCGAGGCGCTTGCGCTCGATGACCCGGTAGGCGCCATCGTTCACGAGCTCGTCGACGACGAGATCGGCAACCCCCTTGCCGATGTCCCAGTTCCCGGACCACCACTGCTGCACGCTGCCGAAGTCGAGGTCGAGGACGGCAACGGTCGGACGCGACGACTGCGCCGCGGCAGGAGCCGGCACTGTCGCGATGGCCAGACCAAGGGCGACAGGCGCCACGAACGCACGAAGCACGCTACGCATGAAGATTCCCAACTCCTCTCGCTTGCCCACCCTGCCGGTCTTCCCGGCAAGGCATGCGGCCTGGGGCCAGTTCCCCGGGCATGGTGGGCCACATGGTAGAGTGGCGCCACATCATGGCCGCATGGATCGAAACGCCCGATCCACCGCCGGACGAACAGGCATGGCGCCTGCTCGCGGCGCGCGTTCCGGCCGGTCTCGCCCTGGTCAGGTCGCCGGCCCCCGACACGATCGCCACCGAAGCCGCCAACGACGTCCTCCGCGGGATGATGGGGCTGCCTGATGCCGCCGACGTGCGGTCGCTCTTCGAGCCGCCGCGGTTCGTCAATCCTGCCGATCGTCATCGGCTGCTGGCCGCCCTGCATGAATCCGGCGCCGTCGCCGATCTGCTCACCCGCCTCCGACGCCTGGACGGCGACACCGTCTGGGTGGAGGTCGACGCCCGCGGCGAGCGCCTGTCCGACGGTTCGGTGCGCGCGGCGCTGCTCGTGCGTGATGTCGGCGACCGGCGCCGGCGCGAGGCCCACACGCGCGACGTCTACCAGAAGCTCGCGCAGTCGGAGCGCATGGCGGCCCTCGGCCAGACCGTGTCGGGCGTCGCCCACGAGCTGAACAACCCGCTCGGCGCCATCCTCGCCATCGCGGAGCGGCTGAAGCGCCACGCCCAAGGGACGCTGCTCGCGCACAGCATCGAGTCGCTCCACGCGGAGGCCGAACGGGCCGCGCGCATCGCACGCCAGCTCCTCACCTTCGCCCGCAAGCGCCAGACGACGCGGCTGATGGTGGGCATCAACGCCGTCGTCGCCGAGACACTCGCGCTGCGCGAGGACGAGTGCCGCCGTCACGGCATCGACCTCGAGGTGTCGCTCGGCGACGGGCTGCCCGAGGTCTTCGCGGACCCGCACCAGCTCCAGCAGGTGCTTCTGAACCTGCTGGTCAACGCCGAGCACGCGATGACGTCCGCCCACGGCGGCGGGACGCTGACGGTAACGACGCGGGCGCCGTCCATCGACGAGGTGCGCATCGACGTCCGTGACACGGGGCCGGGGATGGACGCAACGGTGCGGTCCAGAATCTTCGACCCGTTCTTCACGACGAAGGACGTCGGCGAAGGCACCGGCCTGGGCCTCGCCGTGGCCAGCGCCATCATCGCGGAACACGGGGGATCCATCAGCGTCGACTCGGCACCGGGACAAGGGACGACGTTCACCGTGACGCTGCCGGCGGCCGGCATGCCCGCCCAGGCCCAGGCGCCGCAACGCGCGGGTGCATCGCCCGCGCGGCCGCCGGACGACGACGAGCGCTTCGGACGTGGACTGCGCGTGCTGCTCGCCGACGACGAGCCGGCGCTGGCAGGCGCCGTGGCCGAGACGCTGCGCGAGGTCGGCTTCGAGGTGACGGTGGCCCGCGACGGGCAGGAGGCGCTGCTGCTGGCCGAGGCACAGACCTTCGACGCCGTCATCTGCGACCTCCGCATGCCACGGGTGGACGGCCCCACCTTCTATCGGACCATCCAGCGCGCGTCGCCTCCTCAGGCGCGGCGCGTCATCTTCGTGACGGGCGACGTGGCGGGTACGGAGGCGGCGCGCTTCCTCGACGAGACCGGCTGCCGCTGGCTCGCCAAGCCGTTCCGGCTGGCCGAGCTCCTGCGCGTCGTCCGCGACGTCGTCGGGTAGGGCAGCAGCACACCGCGCGGCTCGTCGCTGCCGTTGGCCTCTGCCACCGCGTCCGCCTTGCGGCGCGACCGCGCGGTCTGGATGTCCACGGGGGGCGCCGGCGGGGCCATCTCGTCGGTGTAGCCCCTGGCAATCAGCGCGTGCTTGAGGCGCGTCAGCGCCCGCGCGTGCAGCTGCGAGACGCGCGACTCGTTGACATGCAGCGCCGCGCCGATGTCCTTCATCGTCGCACTGCGGAAGTAGTAGAGGCTGAGCAGGCGCCTGTCACGGGCGTCGAGCGCCGCCATGGCCGCGCGGAGCCGGCGCCGTCGTTCGCTGGCCGCGTAGGCCTCGTCGGGCGAGGGCGGCATCGACGGCACACAGCCGGCCGGCAGGTCGTGCTCCGCGGCGGAGGTCCCGCAACCGGCAGACGTCGCCTCGATGGTCGTGATGCGCAGGATCGTCCGGCCCAGGCGCTCGGCGTCGGTGCCCAGGTGGGCCGCCAGGTCCGCGACCGAGGGCTCGGCACCGCCGTCGCGCGTGCGCAGTGCCTCGCGGGCGGCCTCGAGCTCGCGGCGCTGGCGGCGCACGCCGCGCGGCCAGGCGTCGCGCCGGAGGGCGTCGATCATGGCGCCCCGCACCCGCCGCTCGGCAAAGGTCTCGAAGCGGATGCCCCGCGAGTCGTCGAAGCGATGCATCGCGTCGATGAGGCCGATCATCCCGTCCTGGACGAGGTCGGCCACGTCGACGCCGCCCGGCATCGAGGCGGCGACCCGGCGCGCGAGCGTCTCGACGAAGGCGCGACTCGCGGCCACACGTTCCTGCTGGTCTTCACGAAGGGGCTGCAACACGGTTCGAGTCTCCTGTCGACGTACCAGCCGCTGGGAATCGGCTTCCGGCGCAGTACGGGAGCAAGCCCTGTTCCAGGAGACGACGAACTGGCGCAAATCGCGTGCTGTCAGCTATTTACGCTCTGCGATGTGGCTCGAGTGCCGGGCAGGAGCCGACAGGATCGTCAACGCATTGGCGCCAGGGACGGCGCTCGCGCCAATTTTTTGACGATTCAACTGGCGGGTTTCGGGGGCGTGACCTGCTGCCGGATGCTGCGGACGGCCTCGAGGGCAGCGACCGCCGCCGCGACGATGTCCGCGGCGCGGGTGCGCGTGGCGGCGTCGGGCGCACGCTGCTCAATCAGCTCGGCGTTCACCAGCACGATCCCGAGGTGATTGTTGAGGCGATGGAACGCGTCGGCGAGGGGGTCGGGACTGGTCATCGCACCTCAGGAACTCGTATCGGCCGGTATAGCGCGGGTCTGTAGAGGCGTTCTTCCCGGAGCCGGGTAGACGCGACCGGCCGTGAATGTCAAAATCCCGTCACCCATGTCCAGACTTCGCAGGCCATTGCTGCTCGTGGACGACGAAGGGGCGTTCAGGAGGGCGGTGGCGGACTACCTCGATGGGGCGGGCTTCGAGGTGACGCAAGCTTCCAATGTCGCCGAGGCGACGGTACACCTCGAGCGCTACGCCTACGACGTCGTGCTGACCGACCTCAGGCTGCCTGACGGCGACGGCACCACGGTGCTCCAGGCGGCCTGTGCCCTGTACCCCGACATCGTGGTGATCGTGGTCACCGGGCACGGGTCGATCAGGGCGGCGGTGGATGCCATCCGGCTGGGCGCGGCCGACTTCGTCACCAAGCCCTTCCAGCTCGACGAGCTGCAGCTGGCGCTCGACAGAGCGCTCGAGCGGCAGGCGCTGAAAGCGGAGAACACCTACCTCAAGCAGCAGCTGCGCGACCGCTACCGCCTCGATCAGCTCGTGGGGCGCAGCGCCCGCATGCAGGAGGTATTCGCCCTCATCGAGACGGTGGCGCCGACGTCGAGCACCATCCTCGTCACGGGCGAGACCGGCACGGGGAAGGAGCTGGTCGCGCGCGCCATCCACGCGCTGAGCCGCCGCGCGTCGGAACGCTTTGTCGCCGTCAACTGTGGAGCGATCCCCGAGGCGCTGCTTGAAGCCGAGCTGTTCGGCCACGTGCGCGGCGCGTTCACGGGCGCGGTGAGCAACCGCGTCGGCCGGGTCGAGCTGGCGCACCGAGGCACGCTCTTCCTCGACGAGATTGGCACCATGCCCGGGCCGCTGCAGGCCAAGCTCCTGCGGGTGCTGCAGCAGCGCGAGGTCGAGCGCGTCGGCGAGAGCCGTCCCGTCCCCGTGGACGTGCGGGTGGTAGCGGCCACCAATGCCGACCTCGAGGAGATGGTCGCGCAGGGCACGTTCCGCGAAGACCTGTACTATCGACTGAACGTCATTCCGCTGCGGCTGCCGCCGCTGCGGGAACGGCGCGAGGACATCCCCCTGCTCGTGCGCCACTTCCTCGTGGCGCTCGGCGAGCAGGCCGTGCCGCCACGACGCGACGTGACGTTCTCGCAGGAAGCGATGCGGCGGCTGATGGCCTACGACTGGCCGGGCAACATCCGGCAGCTGGAGAACACGGTGGAGCGCGCACTGGCCCTGAGCCCGCAGCGGGCGCAGATCGACGTCAGCGTGCTGCCTGCGGAGATTCGGGGGGACGTGGACGTCACGCACCCGGTGCCGCTGGTGCTCCCGGAGGGCGGCTTCGATCTCGATCGGACGCTGGCGCTCGTCGAGCGGGGGTTCGTGCAGCAGGCGCTCGCGCGCACCGAAGGCAACCGCAGCCGCGCCGCGGAGCTGCTCGGCGTGAAGCGGACGACGCTGGTCGAGAAGGTCAAGCGGCTCCAGCGGCTGGGCCTGGAGGTCGAGTAAGTGTCTCGTCACGCATTCTGGACCATCATCGTCGCGGGCGGCCCGACGGCGTTCCGCGCGGCCCTTCGTGAGGACCTCGAGCCCACGCTCGTGCAGCTGCGCCGCAGACATCCCGACGCCGAGCTCCGCTGGTTCGAGCGCGGTCAGCTGTGGGAGTCGCCGGGACAGGCGCAGGACGCGGCGCTGGCCAGGCACCCGAAGCGGCCCCGCCGTGACCCGTCGTGGCGCCCTGGAGGCGACCACAAGGACCCGCGCGAGAAGTACAAGGTGCCGCGCGACGTGAAGCGCCGCCGCTGGGCAGCCCAGGCCGCCGAGGGCCGCGGCCCCTGGGCCGACGCGACGAAGAAGGACGGAGACCGGGCGCCGAAGGGCACGGCCCGGAGCCGTCGCGCGCCAGGCGCGCAGAAGGGGGGCAGGATGGCGGACCGACAGCAGGACGGCAGGACGGGTGACGGGGCTTCGTCGAAGGGCCAGCGCTCCGGCACCGGCGGAAAGACCGACCGGCTCCTCGAACGCCGATCGGCAGTGGTCGGCGGCCGGCGTGCACGCCCGGGCGACGTGCCCATTCCCGGACGGACGCCCAACGTGAAGGGCACCGCGCATCCCGAGGAGCCGCCACGCCCGCCGAAGCATCACATGCCGCCGGGCAAGGCCGGCGGCGAGGCGCCCGCGCCCCGCCGGAAGCGCGGCGAGGAATGACCCCGAAGCCCTCGTATCCGCGATGACCTTCCACGTCGTGCTGTTCCGCCCGCGTCCAGGCCTTGCCGACGATGCACGCGAGGGCCTCGTGGCCGCGATGCGCGCCGCAGCCCAGAGCATCCCGTCCGTCCGCCGCTTCGTCATCGGCGAGCGCGTGGCCAGCCCGCCCGGGTACGTGCTGGGCGGCTTCCCCGACTTCCCCTACGTGGCGTGGCTGGAGTTTGACGACGAGGCCGGGCTGCACGCGTACCTGTCGCATCCGCTGCACGCCGATCTGGGGCGGCGCTTCAACGAGGCGGCCGAGGCGGCGCTCATCTACGACTTCAACGGCCTTGGGGAACTCGGGAACGGCGACTGACGAGGAGCGGAGAACAGGAGGGAAGAGGAGGGGAGGACAAGGTCAGGCCTCCGCCTCCCGGTCGAAGAAGAACGCGACGATGATGTCGCGGAGCTCGTCGATCGACTGCGCCTGGTTGATCGCCGTGCGCAGCTGGGAGCCTCCGTCGAGTCCCTTCGTGTACCAGGCGTTGAGCGCACGGAGCTTGTTGACGACCCACCGCGCGCGGCCCTGTGCGGGCGGCGTGGCCTGGTGCGTGACGGCCCCGGCACCCTCGGCCGCCATCGGCGCGGCATGGCGGAAGCCCTGTTCCTCGTTCACGCGCTCGGCGACGAGGAGATCGATGTAGTCGAGCAGGAACTGCCCGCGATCGCGCAGCGTGACCTCTCGCACGGGCCGGCCCTCCGCGAGGTCGCGCGCCTGGGCCAGGATGAACGGGTTGCGCAGCACGCCGCGGCCCACGAGCACGCCCTCGGGCCCCCGACGCATACGCTCCACGAGGTGCTCGGGCTCGATGCAGTCGCCGCTGCCGAACACCGGTATCGACAGGCGCTCGGCCACCGTGGCCACCAGATCCCAGTCGGCGAGGCCCGTGTAGGCCTGCTTCGCCGTGCGACCGTGCACGGTGACCGCGGCCGCGCCCGCGTCCTCGACCATCCGGGCGAGCAGCGGCGCGTTGCGCTCGTCGTCGTTCCAGCCGGCGCGCATCTTGACCGTGACGGGAATCCGCACGGCGCGCGCCATCGCGGCGACGATCGACGCGGCGTGCGCCGGGTCGCGCATCAGCGAGCAACCCGCGTTGTGCTTCGAGATCTTCGGCACCGGGCAGCCCATGTTGATGTCGACGAGGTCGGCGCCCATGCCCTCGACGATCCGCGCGGCCTCGGCCATGCGGTCGGGATCGCCGCCGAAGATCTGGATGGAGACCGGCCGCTCTTCCTCGGTGTACTCGGCGTACTCCAGCGTCCTGTCGATGCCGCGGACGAGGCCCTCCGACGACACCATCTCGGTGACGACAAGCCCGCAGCCGCCCTGGCGCTTGACCAGGCGGCGGAACGCCGTGTCGGTCATGCCGGCCATCGGCGCGACGCCGAACGGGACGTCCAGCGTCACGTCGCCAATCTTCACCGGTGCGACAGGCGCGTCCGCCGTGACCACGGCTGTCGGGTCGCCCGCGGTGACCGTGGCCTCGCTCATCGTGACGCCACCTGCTGCTCGGCCTGCTCCACCGCCGCGGCTGCGTCGGCCTTGCCCTTCAGCCAGGCCTCGCGCAGCTCGGCGTTCTTCCACTCGATGATGGCCTGCGCGCGCAGGCGCTCGAGGTACTTGTGCACCTCGCTGGCGCGGCGCTGCTGGAAGATGCGATCGGCGATCTGGTCGCGCGCCTGCTCGAAGGTGGCCTGCCGGCTCGGCACGCGCGTCTCGACCTTCAGGATGCGGTAGCCGTTGCCGGCGTCGAGGATGTCGGTCACCTCGCCCTGCTTCAGCGGCTCGAGCACCTTGAGGATGTCGGGGTTGATCTCGTCGGCCCGCATCGGGCCGATGAGGCCGCCGTTGGCCTTCGAGGCCGCGTCGGACGTCTCGCCCGCGACCGTCGCGAAGTCCTCCCCGCCGGTCGTGACCCGCGCGCGGATGGCCTCGATCCGCTCGCGCGCGGCCTGCATCGCGGCGGGCGGCGGCGGCTCGCCGACGGGCCCGGCCTGGATGAAGATCTCGCGCAGCGTGAGCATCTCGGGCGTGTGGAACTCGGTCCGGTGCTTCTCGTAGTACGCCCGCGATTCCTGCTCCGAGATGCTGATCCGCTGGAAGACGTCCTGCTGCTGGACCTGCTGGATCAGCATCTGCTTCTCGAACAGCTTGCGCAGGCTGTCGAGCGTCATGCCCTCCTGCTTGAGCGCGGCCTCGAACTTCTCCTCGGTGTCGAGGTTGTTCTCCTTGCGGATGTTCTCGATGATGCGGTTGAACTGCTCGTCGCTCATCTTGAGGCCGAGCTCGCGCCCGCGCTGCATCATCAGCATCTCGTCGATCGCGTTGACGATCACCCGGGGTGTGACCTCGCGGAGCATTGCGGCCAGTGTCTCGTCGTTGCGCAGCGCGTCGGCGTCGAGGTCGGGACGGCTCTGCCGGAGCGCCGCCACCTGCATCTCCTCGAGGTCGGACATCGAGATAATCTCGCCGTTCACCTTGACGAGCACCTGCTCGATCACCTGGGCCCCCGCGGGGGCGGCGCACAGCAGGGCAAGAACGACGGACGTCATGAAGCGCATGGCTATTCCTATTGTAGAGAGTCGCCGAGGTCGTGGAGTACCTCGGCGACCCGGGCGAAGAGGCCGTCCTCGGCCAGCGGATCCTCGGGCAGCGGCCTGAGCACCTGGGCCTTGGAGAAGCCCGGCGTCACCTCGCCGGCCGTCGCCCTCGTCGTCCACCACGAGGGTCCTTTGGCAGAGCCGTCGGCCACGGGGGGACGCGCGGGCGCCCGCCCCCCCATGCGCGGCGCCACGACCGGCGGCGCGAGGTCGAGCTTGAGGTGCCCGGGCGGGACCATTCGCAGGTCAGGGCGCCTGTTGACGACCGCCAGCGCCTTGACCGGGTCGATCGGCGCGCCCTCGCGGAAACGGAACACCACCGACTGGCCCTCCCTGTCGACGGCGTCGAGTTTGAGACGGTCGGCGGCCACGCGCAGTCGGGCGAAGGCGGCCAGCTGGTGCATGGACGGCGGCAGCGGGCCGTACCTGTCGCGCACCTCGGCGACGACGCGCTCGATGTCGGCGTCGCTGCGGGCCTGCGCCACCTGCCGGTAGATGGCGAGACGCTGGTTCATGTCGGGGACGTACGACTCGTCGATGCGGAACTCGATGCCCAGGTTCACCGACGCGCGCCTGTCGTCCTCGAGGTCCTCGCCCTTCAGCTCGCGGATGGTCTCCTCGAGCAGCTTCGTGTACATCTCGAACCCGATGGCCTCGATGTGGCCGCTCTGCTCGCCGCCGAGCAGGTTGCCGGCGCCGCGGATCTCGAGGTCGAGCGCGGCCACGCGGAAGCCGGCGCCAAGGTTGCTGAACTCCTTGATCGCCGCCAGCCGCTTGCGCGCGACTGGCGAGAGCGCCTCGGTCGGCGGCACCAGCAGGTAGGCGTAGGCGGGACGGTCCGACCGCCCGACCCGGCCGCGCAGCTGATAGAGCTGCGCGAGGCCGTACCTGTCGGCGCGGTTGATGATCATCGTGTTCGCGTTCGGGATGTCGAGGCCGTTCTCGATGATCGTCGTCGCGAGCAGGATGTCGAACCGGCGCTCGATGAAGTCGATCATCACCTTCTCGAGCGCCACCTCGCTCATCTGGCCATGCCCCACGCCGATGCGCGCCTCGGGCACGAGCCGCTGGAGGAACGCCGCGATCGAGTGGATCGACTCGACGCGGTTGTGGACGAAGTACACCTGGCCGCCGCGCTCGATCTCCTTGCGGATGGCCTCGGCGATCACCTTCGGCTCGAACGACACGACGCTGGTCTGCACGGCCTGCCTGTCGCGGGGCGGCGTCTCGATGACCGACATGTCGCGGATGCCGACGAGCGACATGTTCAGCGTGCGCGGGATCGGCGTCGCGCTCATCGTGAGCACGTCCACGCGCTTGCGCATCTGCTTGATGCGCTCCTTGTGCGCGACGCCGAACCGCTGCTCCTCGTCGACGATCAGCAGGCCGAGGTCACGGAATACGACGTCCTTCGACAGCAGGCGATGCGTGCCGACGATGATGTCGAGGCGCCCTTCCTCGAGGGCCTTGAGCGTCTCGAGCTGCTCGGCCTTCGAGCGGAAGCGGCTGACCATGTCGATGCGCACCGGGAAGGCCGCAAAGCGGGTGCGCAGGGTCTTGAGGTGCTGGAGCGCGAGAACGGTGGTCGGCGCGAGAAACGCCACCTGCTTGCCGTCCATCACGGCCTTGAAGGCCGCGCGCATGGCGACCTCGGTCTTGCCGTAGCCAACATCGCCGCACAGCAGGCGGTCCATCGGCATGGGCGACTCCATGTCGCGCTTGACATCGGCGATCGCCGCGGCCTGGTCGGGCGTCGGCTCGTACGGGAACGCCGCCTCGAACTCGGCCTGCCAGTGCGTGTCTGGCGAGAACGCGTGGCCCGTCACGGCCTTGCGCGCGGCGTAGAGCTTGAGCAGCTCGTCGGCCATGTCGCGCATGGCCTTCCGGACGCGCGACTTCGCCTTCTCCCAGCTCGCGCTGCCCAGCCTGTCGAGCGTGGGCGTCCCGCCGCCCGAGTACTTCTGGACGAGGTCGAGCCTGTCGACGGGGACAAACAGCTTGTCGTCGCCGGCGTAGCGCAGCTCCATGAACTCGCGCGTCTCGTGGCCGACGTCGATCTGCTTGAGGCCGACGAACACGCCGATGCCGTTGTCCACGTGGACGACGTAGTCGCCGACCTTGAGGTCGCGGAAATCGGACAGGAAGGCGCGTGCCGCCGACTGCCGCCGCTGCGCGACGGCCCGGTCATCGTCGAAGATGTCGGCCTCGGCGTAGAGGCGCAGGCGCGCCGCGGGCAGCCGCAGGCCGCGCGAGAGGTCGCCGGTCGTGATGAGGAGCGAGGCGCCGGCGGCATGCATCTCGGCCGAGGCGAGGTCCGTCGAGGCCACGCCGTAGTCGCGCAGGATCTCGCCGATGCGCTCGGCGCGCCCGGGGGTCTGCGCCACCAGCACCGCCGTGTCGCCCTGCTCGCGGGCCTCGCGCAGTTCCTCCACCCAGTCGGGCACCCGCCCGCGATAGGCCTGGATGGCCTGCGCCGAGATGCTCGTCACGCGGCCGTCGCCGGAGTCGACGGCAAACGTCTCGAGGCGGGTCGCGCCGTTGAGCAGCGTGGCGACCTCGGGCCAGGGCTGGAGCAGCCGCGCGGGCGGGACGGGCGTCTCGCCGCGCCGGAGCGCGTCCTGATAGCTCTCGAGGATCGCCGTGTAGCGCTTGTCCCCGGCGTCGCGCACGGCGTCGGGTTCCGCCACGAACAGGCGCGTGCGCGCGGTGCGTCCGAGGTAGGTCGCCCAGGTCGCGGGTGGAGGTGTCTGCCGCGCCTCGTGCGTGTCGGGACGTTCTCGCACCGGGGGGACGACGACGCGGTCGAGCGTCGCGACGGAGCGCTGCGTGCCGGGATCGAACTGGCGGATGGACTCGATCGTGTCGCCGATGAACTCGATGCGCACCGGCAGCCGCTCGCCCGCGGGGAAGATGTCGGCGACGCCGCCGCGCAGCGAGAACTCGCCGTGCTGGTCCACCGGGTCCTCGCGCGTGAACCCTGCCTGCACGAGCGTGTCGGCCAGCACCATCGGGTCGATCTCGAACCCGGGCGTGAGCTCGAGGGCCGAGGCCACGAGCTGGTCCGGGTCGGGCAGCCGCGGCAGCAGGGCCGGCGCCGACGCCACGACGACACGCGCACGGCCGACGGCGAGCGCGTGCAGCGCCCGCGCGCGGGCCGACGCGACGCCGAAGTGCGGCGTCAGGCTCCGGTACGGATCCACTTCCAGGGAGGGCAGCGGCAGCACGCCCTGCGCGGCGGCCTCGTCGGTCAGGCCCTCGAGCCTCGCCAGGAAGAAGCGGACGTCGCTGACGACACTCTCGATGTCCCTGTCGGCCGGGACGACGAGCACACACGGGCCCTGCGATGCCGCGGCGGCGACGGCAAACGCCCTCGCGACGGGCGTGAGGCCGGCGAGCACGGGCGAGGGCGCCGTCAGCTGCGCCGACGCGGCGGCCTGCTTCAGCAGGGCACGAAGAGAGAGAGACGAGGTTGCTGCGAGACTCATGCGGGCGGGACCGACTTCTCAGAATAGCACCCGTCGCCCGCTCGGATTACCATCTGGCGCATGGTCGAGACGGCGGCCCCTGGACTGGTGGCTCTGCTCCTGACGACGCGGAGCGGGCCGGGCGTGCTGCACGAGGTGTCGGGCATCATCGCGAGGCGGGGTGGCGACATCGCCTGGGTGACACTGCATCAGGGTCCAGGCGTCGACCCGCAGTTGTCGCTCGAGGTGCGCGTGGACGACCGGGCGGGCCTGCTCGCCGACCTGCGGGCGGCCCCGTCGGTGCTGACGGTGGACGAGGTGCAGACCCTCGACCGCGTGTTCGGCAAGCGCGTGATCATCATGGGCGGCGGCGCGCAGGTGGGGCAGGTGGCGGTCGGCGCGATTTCCGAGGCCGACCGCCACAACATCAGGGGCGAGAAGATCTCGGTCGATACCATCCCGCTCGTGGGCGAGCAGCCGCTGGCCGAGGCCGTGCGCGCCGCGGCCCGGCTGCCGCGTGCCCGCGTGCTGGTGCTGGCCGGCGCACTGATGGGAGGCGACATCGAGGTCGCCGTCCGCGAGGTGCGCGCGCGCGGCCTGCTGGTCTTCAGCCTCAACATGGCGGGCAGCGTGCCCGATGCCGCCGATCTCGTCGTCACCGACCCGGTCCAGGCGGGCGTGATGGCCGTGATGGCGATCGCCGACACGGCGAAGTTCCGGCTCGAACGGCTCTCGCGCCGCCGCTTCTGAGGCCGGCGCGGGTTCAACCAACCACCAAGGCAGGAGAGCACACGTGAACGAGTGGACGAGAAGGAAGTGGCTGTCGGCGGCAGGGACGGGGCTGGTCGGCAGCACGCTGGCCGCGTGCCGGGACTCGGAGCCGGCCGCCGCGCCCGAGGACGGACAGGCGGCGGCCGCCGGCGGCGACGACGACGTCCTGCCGCTGCGGCTGGCGGAGTTCGAGCCGCGCAGCATGCTGCACGTGCCGGAAACGCATGTGCCGCGGGCGCGGTTCCCGGTCATCGACTTTCACACGCACGTGTCCTTCCGCGGCCGGACGCGTGGCGTCCCGCCCGCCGAGCTGGTCGAGGTGATGGACAAGGTCAACCTCGCGACGATGGTCAACCTGACCGGCGGGGTCGGCGAGCGCCTCGAGCAGAACATCGCCGCGTTCGACAAGGCGTTTCCGAAGCGGTTCGTGACCATGACCGAGCCGGCCTGGTCGCGGGCAGGCGAACCCGACTACGCGACGTGGCAGGCCGAAGAGGTGGCGCGCGCCAAGCAGGTCGGCGCGGTCGGGGTGAAGGTGCTGAAGACGCTCGGCCTCTACCTGCGCGACGGCGGCGAGTCAGGCCCGCTCGTGAAGATCGACGATCCGCGCTTCGACCCGCTCTGGGAGCAGTGCGGGGCGCTCGGCCTTCCCGTGGCGATCCACGTGGGCGACCCGGAAGCGTTCTTCCTCCCGATCGACAGGTTCAACGAGCGGTACGAGGAACTTGGCGCTCACCCCGACTGGTCGTTCCACGGGAAGGACTTTCCGTCCTTCCAGGAGATCCTCGAGGCGCGCGACAGGGTCTACGCGCGTCACCCGAAAACGACGTTCGTGGGCCTGCACGTGGGTCATTGGGCCGAGAATCTGGCCGCCGTCGGCGAGACGCTCGACAGGTTCCCGAACGTGCACGTCGAGATCGGCGCGCGGATCGGCGAGCTGGGGCGCCAGCCTCGCACGGCGCAGAAGTTCTTCGACAAGTACCAGGACCGCATCCTGTTCGGGACCGACGCAATCCCGCTCGGGTTCCAGACGCCGCAGCAGGTCTTCGGCGAGGAGCTGTACCACATCTACTACCGGTTCCTCGAGACCGAAGACGAGTATTTCGACTATGCCCCCGCGAAGGTGCCGCCGCAGGGCCGCTGGCGGATCTACGGCCTGGGCCTGTCCGACCAGGTCCTTCGCAAGGTCTACCACGAGAACGCGGAGCGCATTCTCGGGATCTCGCTGGTCTGACGTCAGGTGGCCGGCAGGCGCTCGGCAGGAATGCCGAGCGCCGCGGCGACGCGCCGCAAGTGGGCCTGGACGGACGCGGCGTGGTCGGGTCCGAGCCGCAGCAGGTGTTTTTGGGCGGGTGACAGATTCTCCGTGCGTTCGTCGGTCCAGCCGTACGTCGTGCCCTTGACCGGTTTGACGGTCCCCCTCGCCAGCTCCGGCGAGACGCTCAGCAGGTGGGCGATGAAGCGCGCGACCGCGTCATCGAACGTCTCGTCCGGCACGCCCAGCTCCGCGTAGGCCTCGTCGAGCCGCGGGCGCAGCTGGCCGTACAGGCGCGCCAGCGCATCTGGTTCCAGGCTCAACACCATCGCGACGACGTCGTCGTATCTGGCGAACGTCTCCGGCCGGATGCGGCCCTCGCCGTTAGGGTTTTCGACCAGGAATTGGCCTTGAGGACGAAGCACGGCGATCTGTCCGGCGGGGGAGCTGCCCCGTCCCGCGCGGTCGATGGCCACCACGAACCGCCGGACGAGGTCGTCGGTAGCCAGCAGGTTGGCCAGCTGCGGATGTGCCGAGAGCGCGCCGACGAGGGCCCTGACCGTCGGGTCGAGCTCGTCAAGTGGCGGCAGGTCGGCCGGTGGCCCTTCGCCGAGTGGGGGCAGCCCTGCGTCGGCCCGGGGCTGGACGTCGCCAGGCTCGCTGCGCGTCGTCGCTGGTTCGACGTCCCGGGACGACCACCAGTACCAGCCGACCACCGCGGCCAGAACGACGGCGATCCCGACGGCCAGCAGCACCAGCCTCCTGCCGGACTCCGTGGACCCGTCGTCAGGATCGAGGGGAGATCGAGGCGGCGGGGGCGCGC
>CAYSHC010000040.1:5955-28981 GCA_964430855.1 uncultured Vicinamibacteraceae bacterium | reverse complement strand
CGTCGGCCTTGTCGGTTCCGGGCAGCTCGGCGATCACGTTGTAGGCCTCGAGCGGGGCGTCGACGAACCTGTTGCGCACGTCGAGCGTCAGCCGGACCGGCACCTTCCTGTCGATCAGCCGGTGGAGCCGCCCGTAGTGCTCGGCGGCGAGGACGACCTGGGGCAGCAGCGCCTCGGTCTCCCTGGTGCGGCCGCCTTCGCCCGGTGCGGGGCCCTGCACGCGGATCGCCCCGTTGTCACCGCGGTCGCCGGGTGACATCTCGAGCACGGCGAGCACGCCTTCGTCCTTGTAGAACTGCATGCGACGCGTCCGGAACTCCGCGATGTTGCCCTGCTGGCCGCCGCCGAACCGCGGCGTCCGCAGCGGCTGGCGCGTCATCTGGTCGAGCTGCTCGTCGGTGAAGCGGCGCGTCGGCGACTCGAAGTAGGGCGGCACGTCGCGCATCGGCGACTGGAGCACGAACTTGCCGCGCAGCGTCCCGCGGTACTTCTCGAAGTCCTCGTCGCTGTCGATCTGCACGACGACGGCGTCGCCCGCTACCGGACCGCTGGTGCCCGGCGTCCAGGCCTTGGGGTAGCCCTGGAGGACAAACGGGTGTGGCGTCACCAGGTTGGCGGCGAAGTACTCGTTGACCCAGCCGCGGCCGAAGGTGCCCCACGGCTCGAGCTGCACGTTGGAGAGCCCCCACGATCGCAGCCGCTCCTGCGCCCACTCAGCGGCGGCGTGCATGATCGGCGAGTTGGTCAGCCGCGGGCCGTGGACGTCGGTCAGGTAACCGAGCGTCTCCATGACCTGGGAGTTCTCGATGGCTTCCCGCTTGATCAGCTGCAGGGCGTCAAGGTCTGGCGCATCGGCGTGCTGGGCCCGGGACGGGGCCGCCAGCAGCGAAAGGACCAGCATCGACGCCATCGCGGCCCGGCTTGCCGGCACCGCACGGAACGGGAAACAACGCATGCGAGATTCCTCCAGAAAGGGACCCGGCGGCGTGGCCGCCGCGTCGATTCTAAGCCGTCCCGTCCCGCGGCTCACGCCATGACGGATTCTGTCGATTCAATCGATTGAAGTGCGTGCTACACTCTCGCGCGTCGTGCCCAATCGCATCATTCCGCTAGCCCTCGTCTCGCTGGTGTCGGTGGCGGCCGGATGCCGCCAGCCGCCGCAACCCGTGGCGTCGGTGCCGGTGCAGGTGCCGACGGCCGTGGAAGTCCGCGAGGAGACTGCCCGGCTGATCGAGGCGCGCGTCCCGCGGAACGCCACGCTCGCGAGCCTCCTGCGGGCCCACGAGGTGAGCGACGACATCATCAACCACTTCGTCGCCGCCGCCAGGGACGGCTTCGACCTGAGGCGCCTGCGTGCGGAGCAGCCATACACCCTCCAGGTCATCGACGGCGTCATCCGCGAGTTCACTTACCAGATCGACGCCGACAGGTTCCTGAAGGTGGTCGGGCGCACGCCGGAAGCCGCGGGCGCGGCCGACGCGGCCGTGCCGACCTTCGACGTGCAGGTGCTGCCGTACGAGAAGCATCGCGCGCTCGTGTCCATCCGCGGCGAAATCACCCCGTCGGCGCCGTCGCTCATCGCCGCCGTCAACCAGGCCGGCGAGAACATCATGCTGGCGCTCGAGATCGCGAAGATCTTCGAGGGCGACATCGACTTCAGCAACGACCTCCAGCCCGGCGACTCGTTCGAGGTCGTCTTCGAGAAGCTCGTGCGCGAAGGCGAGTTCGGCGGCTACGGGCCCATCCACGCGGCGCAGTTCACCAACGGTGGCAAGACCTTCGAGGCGTTCCGCTACGAGGTGCCCGGCGAGAAGGTCGACTACTACGACCGCGAGGGCCGCTCGCTCCGGCGCTTCTTCCTGAAGTCGCCGCTGAAGTTCGAGCCGCGTGTGACCTCGCGCTTCTCCTTCCGCCGCGTGCACCCCGTCCTCAAGACCGTGCGCGCGCACCGGGGCGTCGACTACGGGGCACCCACTGGCGCGCCCGTCCTGGCCGTGGCCTCCGGCACCGTCGTCCGCGCAGGGTGGACCGGTGGCGGCGGCAACAGCGTGTTCATCCGCCACAACAACGGCTACGAGACGCGCTACCTGCACTTCTCGAAGATCGCGAAGGGCATCCGCGCCGGCGCGCGCGTCGCGCAGGGCGAGGTCATCGGCTACGTCGGCAAGACGGGCCTCGCGACGGGGCCGCACCTGCACTACGAGCTCCTCAAGAACGGGAAGCACGTCAATCCGCTCGACGAGCACCGCAAGCTGCCGCCAGGGCAGCCCATCCCGCAGCAGCACCTCGCGGCGTTCATCGCGCAGCGCGAACGTACCGAGCTCCGCTTCGCCGGCGCCGTGGACCGCCCGACGGCCACCCTCGCCAGGGCGATCCCGGTGCAGTCGCCGGCGACGACGCTCGGCGACGACTGACGTGCCGACAGCCGGCGCCACGTCCGGCCAGCGGACCGACGGCTAGAATGAGGGCCGCCATGGCTCTCATTCGCCCGTTCCGCGCCATCCGCCCCCGTCCGGAGTTCGCCGCCGAGATCGCCGCCGTCCCCTACGACGTCGTCAGCACCGCCGAGGCGCGCGCGCTCGCGGCGGGCAATCCCCGCAGCTTTCTGCGCGTCTCGCGCGCGGAGATCGACCTGCCCGACGGCACCGACCCGTACGCCGACGAGGTCTACACCCGGGCATGGGAGACGTTCGAGGCATTTCGCTCGTCGTGGCTCGTGCAGGACACGACGCCGGCGCTGTACGTCTACCGTCTCGCGGCCGGCGGCCACGTGCAGACGGGCGTCGCGGCGACGTTCTCGGTGGAGGAGTACCTCGACGGCCGCATCGCCCGCCACGAGAAGACCCGCCGCGACAAGGAGGACGACCGGACGCGGCACATCACCGAGCTGCGCGCCCAGACGGGGCCGGTGCTGCTGACGTACCGGCAGGTGCCCGAGATCGACTCCCTGGTGGCACGTGTCACGGAGGGCACGCCGGCCTACGATTTCACGGCAGACGACGGCGTGCGGCACACGATCTGGCAGGCGGATCAGCCCACGCTCGAGGCGATTGCCGCGGCGTTTGCGGCCATCCCGCGCCTGTACATCGCCGACGGCCATCACCGCGCCGCCAGCGCCGCGCGCGCCAGTGTCGACCTCGGCGCGGGCCCGGACGACGACGCGGCGTTCTTCCTGGCCGTGGCGTTCCCCGACGCCGAGATGCGCATCCTGCCGTATCACCGCGTGGTGAGAAACCTGAACGGCCACACGCCGGAGGGCTTCCTGACGCTGCTCGCCCAGCGCCTGCCGCTCGTGGCCGGCACGGCGGAGCCGGCGCGTCGCGGCGAGTGCGGCGTCTACGTGAAAGGGAAGTGGTACACGCTGTCGCTCGACGGCGGCCACGCGACGGACACGGCATTGGCCGGCACGGCCGAGCCGACGGCCGACCTCGATGCGACCCGGCTCTCGGACCAGGTGCTTGGTCCGCTCCTCGGCATCGAGGACCTGCGCACCGACCCGCGCATCGACTTTGTCGGCGGCAGCCGCGGGACGGCCGAGCTCGAGCGGCTCGTGGACGAAGGCGCCGCGGCCGTGGCGTTCTCGATGTACCCGGTGTCAATCGACGAGCTCATGCGCGTGGCCGACGCCGGCGCGATCATGCCGCCGAAGTCGACCTGGTTCGAGCCGAAACTGAGGGACGGGCTGCTGTCGCACGAGATCTAGGCGCCGCAGGTCGACTCGTCCGCCCCGCAGGCGGCCCGGTGCCGACGGCCGCGAGTGCGTGATAATGCCCGCATGGTCGTCCTGGTCGCCGACCGGTTCGAGGAATCGGGCCTGGCCGGCCTGCGTGCTGCCGGCTGTGACGTGCGGTACGAGCCGTCGCTCCAGGGCGACACGCTCGACGCCGCGCTGCGTGACACGGGTGCCGCCATCCTCGTCGTCCGCTCCACCACGGTGACCGAGGCGATGATGGACGGCACCCGCCTCGCCCTCATCGTCAGGGCCGGGGCCGGCGTGAACACGATCGACGTGGCGGCGGCGAGCCGCCGCGGGATCTACGTCTCCAACTGCCCCGGGCGCAACGCCATCGCCGTCGCCGAGCTCACGATGGGGCTGCTGCTGGCGCTGGACAGGCGGATCCCCGACAACGTGGCCGACCTGCGGAACGGCCGCTGGGACAAGGCGACGTACGCCGTCGCCCAGGGGCTCGCGGGACGCACGCTTGGCGTCCTCGGCGCGGGTGCCATTGCCAGGGAAGTGGTGCGGCGTGCCGCCGCGTTCGACATGCGCGTGGTGCTGTGGAGCCGCCGTTTCGACGGCCGTGACGGCCCGCTCGACGCCGAGTCGCTGCGCGCGCTCGAACTCGACACCGTGGCGTGGCGCGCGCCGGTGACGACGGCGCCGGCACCGCGCGACGTCGCGGCCCGGAGCGATGCGCTCAGCGTGCATCTCGCGCTGTCGCCCGAGACCCGCGGCCTCGTTGATGCGGAGGTGCTCGCGGCACTCAGGCCCGGCGCCATCTTCGTCAACACGTCGCGCGCCGAGGTCGTGGACGCAGCGGCGCTGCACGAGGCCGTCAGCGAGCGCGGCATCCGCGCCGGGCTCGACGTGTTCGCCGACGAGCCATCAGGCTCCGCCGGCGAGTTCACGGACCCCATCGTCAAGGCCGGCCTCGTCTACGGCACGCATCACATCGGCGCCTCGACCTCGCAGGCCCAGGAGGCCATCGCCGCCGAGACGGTGCGCATCGTGTCGACGTTTGTCAGGACCGGCCGCGTACCCAACGTGGTCAACCTCGCCCAGCGGACGCCCGCGACGCACAGGCTTATCGTCCGCCACCGCGACCGTGCCGGCGTCCTTGCGCATGTCTTCGACCAGCTGCGCGCCCGCGCGATCAACGTCCAGGAAACGGAGAACGTCGTGTTCGCGGGCGCCGAAGCCGCCGTGGCGAGAATCAACCTCGACGTCCCGCCGGGCCCTGACGTCATCGCCGCCATCCGCGACGGCCACCCCGACGTCCTCGCCGTGGATCTGGTGCAGCTCGAAGCCGACCGCTGAGCCGCGCTTCCTCGGCAGGACGGCTCCTATAATGTGGGGTTGTGGCGGCTGGTGCCGTCGTCATCCGTCCTTATTCCCGTCCGAGGTCCCCACGATGCCGACAGAATCTCGAGTCTTCAATTTCAGCTCCGGGCCTGCCGTCCTGCCCGAGCCTGTCCTGCTCGAAGCCCAACGCAACCTGTTCGCGCTGCCGGGCGTCGGGATGTCGATTCTCGAGATCAGCCACAGGTCGAAGACCTTCGACGAGGTGATCGGCCAGGCGAAGGCCGACATGCGCGAGGTGGCAGGCATTTCCGACGACTACGACGTGCTGTTCCTCCAGGGCGGCGCCAGCCTCCAGTTCTCGATGGTCCCGATGAACCTGATGCCGGCTGGCGGCACCGCCGACTACGTCGTCACCGGCAGCTGGTCGAAGAAAGCCGTGAAGGAAGCCGGGCGGGTGGGCACGGCCCGCATTGCCGCGACGACCGAGCCCGACGGCTTCAACCGCATCCCCGCGGCGAGCGAGCTGCAGCTCGACCCGTCCGCGGCCTATGTCCACATCACGACCAACAACACGATTGCCGGCACGCAGTGGCATGAGATCCCGGATACCGGCACCGTGCCGCTCGTGGCCGACGCGTCGTCGGACATCCTGAGCGGGCCGCTCGACGTGTCGAAGTTCGGCCTCATCTACGCCGGCGCGCAGAAGAACCTGGGCCCGTCGGGCGTGACCGTGGTCATCATCCGCAAGGACCTGCTCGAGCGCTCGCAGGCCTCGCTGCCCACGATGCTCAACTACGCGGTGCACGCCGAGAACGGCTCGCTCTACAACACGCCGCCGGTGTTCGGCATCTACATCCTCGGGCTCGTCCTGAAGTGGCTCAAGGGCGAGGGGGGCCTCCAGGCCATCGCCGAGCGCAACGCGCGCAAGGCGGCGAAGCTCTACGCCGCCATCGATCGCACCGAGTTCTACAGGGGACACGCGCTGCCAGAGGCACGCTCCCGCATGAACGTCACCTTCCGCCTGCCGAGCGAGGAACTCGAGAAGCTGTTCGTGAAGGAGTCGACGGCGGCCGGTCTCGACGGGCTCAAGGGGCACCGTTCGGTCGGCGGGCTGCGTGCGTCCATCTACAACGCGTTCCCCGAAACGGGCGTCGACGCGCTGGTCGACTTCATGTCGGATTTCGAGCGGCGCCATGGCTGACCGGCAGTCGGATTCGCGTCCCGCGTCTCGTCGCTGGCTGGCCGCCTGTGCCGCCCTGCTTGTGATGGCTGGCGTGCCCGCCATCTGCGCAGCGGCCGTGCCGGTGACGGTGACGCTCGAGGTGATCGATCCGCAGGGCGCACCTGTCGTCGGGGCCGTCGTGGCGATGAGCGGGGCCCCCGAGGACGGCCCGACCTGGCTGACGCGGAGCGACGGGCGGGCCGCCGTCATGCTCGACGTCGCGCCCGCGACGCTGGAGGTGCGGGCGGACGGCTTCCTGGCTGAACGGGTCGCCGTCACCGCCGCGCCGGCGCAGCCGATCATCGTCATGCTGCGTCCCGCCGGCTTCGTGGAACAGGTGTCGGTGACGGGGAGCCGCCGGCTGGTGCGCGGCGCCGAGGTGCCGGCAGACACCACCGTCCTGCTCGGCCGCGACATCGAAGGCCTCGCCGCGGGCACACTCGACGACGCGCTGCGCCTGACGCCGGGGTTCTCGCTGTTCCGGCGCAACTCGTCGCGCAGCGCCAACCCGACCACGCAGGGCGTCACGCTCCGTGGCCTGTCGGCCTCCGGCGCGAGCCGGACGCTGGTGCTGGCCGACGGCGTGCCGCTCAACGACCCCTTCGGCGGGTGGGTGAGCTGGACGCGCGTCCCCGTCGCTGCCATCGAACGCGTCGAGGTGGTCAGGGGAGGCAGCAGCGATCTCTACGGCGCCGACGCGGCTGGCGGCGTCATCCAGGTGGTGACGGCCACGCCCGGCCGTGTCCCGACGGCGCGCGTCGTCGCCGAGGCCGGGTCGCAGCAGTCCGGCCGCGTGTCCGGCATCGCGTCGGCGGGAATCGCCTCCTGGCGGGCAGGCCTGTCCGGGGAGATCTCCACGACCGAGGGCGGCATCCCCATCGCCCCCGAGGTCCGCGGTCCCGTCGACACGCCGGCCGGCGTCGACTCGTACGTCGCCAGCGCGTCGCTCCTGCCTCCGGCGTTCGGCAACGGATGGCAGGCCACGGCCCGCTGGGGCGTCCACGGCGAGGACCGCAACAACGGCACCGCGCTGCAGGACAACGACACCAACCAGCGGCAGGTGTCGGGCGACCTCCAGGGCCGCGTCGGTCCTGGCAACCTGCGCGTCCGCGGCTTCGCCTCGAGTCAGGGTTACGACCAGTCGTTCACGTCGGTGAGCGCCGACAGGACGTCGGAGAACGTGATCCTGCGCCAGCAGGTTCAGGCCTCGCTCGCCGGCGGCAGCGCCGAGTACGTCGCCGCCACCGGCGGTGTCACCTGGCTCGGCGGGGTCGACGTGCGGCGCCATGACGGCGATCTCGCCGAGCGCCGCGCGACGGGCGAGAGCCTGGCCAACGGGACGCAGACGCAGACGGGTGTCTTCGGGCAGGGCACCTGGGCGCCCTCGGCGCGCTGGATGCTCGTCGGCGGCGTGCGCGTGGACGCGATCGATACCGACACGTCGGCGGCGGGCAGCATCGACCAGACGGCCGTGTCGCCGAAGGTGTCGGCCGTGTACGCCCTGCGCACCGACACGACGCTGCGCACCAGCGTCTTCCGTGCCTTCCGCGCGCCGACGCTCAACGAGCGCCTCCGTTCGTTCCGCGTCGGCAACGTCGTCACCAACAACAATCCGGCGCTCGAGCCCGAGACGGCCTCCGGCGTGGACGTGTCGCTCCAGGTGGAGCGCCGGACGCTGTCGGGCCGCGTCACCGGGTTCTTCACGCAGCTTGACGACGCCATCACCAACGTGACCCTTTCGCGCACGCCGAGCCTCATCACGCGCGAGCGCCGCAACGCGGGCACCATCGAGGCCCGCGGGCTGGAGCTCGAAGGCGCCTGGCGGCCCTACGCGCCCGTCAGGATCGGCGGCTCCGTCACGTTCACGCGCTCGCGGTTTGCCGAGGCCGTCGAGCCAGGGCTCGCCGGGCGAACCGTGCCCCAGGTGCCAGGCGCGCAGGCGGCCGTGGACGTCCGCTGGCAGCTGCGCAGCGACTCGGCGGTCACGGCGCAGACGCGCTGGATTGGCGGCCAGTACGACGACGACCAGAACGCGTTCAGGCTCGACGACGCCTGGATCGTGGACCTGCTGGGGGAGCACCGGCTCGCGTCGCAGACGCGCGTCTTCGTCGCCGTCGAGAACCTGTTCGACGCCGACTACGACACCGGCCGGACGCCCGAGCGGACGGTGGGGCTGCCGCGCCGCGTGCGCGTCGGCGTGCGCGTCGACCTCTCGCGCTGACGTTCACGCTACGACGCGTGGCCGACCGCAGCAGGTGACTGCGGGGGCTTCGGAAGGTCCTGAGAGCTCAGCGGGTGGCGACGCCGGCAGGGCGTCGCCGCCGCGGGCGTCGCCGCCGGCGTCGCGCGGCCTCGGCCGACTCGGCTTCAGCCGCGGCAAGGACAGGCGCGTGCTCTTCAATCACGGCCTGCCAGTGGGCGATGACCTCGGGACAGCGTCCGTGGATCTCGAGCCAGGTCAGCGTCTCGCGGAACGCGGGGCGGGCGAGCAGCGCCCGCTGGGCGCGCTCGGGCTGGTCGATGTCGAGCAGCCGGTGCTGGAGTCCGAGGATCTGGCGAAGCCTGTCGACGTCGCGGCGCGCCACCTGCATCATGCCGAGCATGGTCGGCAGCTCGCGGCCTTCCTCGTCCCTCGGTGGCCGGCGCCGGAGCAGCCCGAGCGGCACGAGCAGCGTGCCGGCAAGGATCGGGTTGGTCAGCGTGTCCGGCGCCGAGTCGAAGCGGCGGCGGTAGGCGTCGACCGCGGCGAACGCGTCGGTCAGCTGGCCCTCGTCGTTCATCAGCTCGGGCGACATGTGCTCGAGCAGGCCGCTGTCGGCGAGCTGGTCGAAGCATTCGCGCGCGGAGCCGCTCCGGAGGATCTTGTAGTACTCCTCGAGCAGTCGCGCGGGGGCTGCCTGCGTGATGAGCGGCGCCTTCCGCCCGATCGCCTCCATGATCTCGGGGTCGACCGTGAAGTCGAGGCGCGCGGCCAGAACCAGGGCCCGCAGCATGCGTACGGGGTCCTCGACGAAGCGGACGTCGGGGTTGCCGATGGACCGGATCACGCGCGCGCGCAGGTCTTCGAGTCCGCCCGTGTAGTCGATGATGGCGTGCGTGCCGATGTCGTAGAAGAGGGCGTTGACGGTGAAGTCGCGACGGAAGGCGTCTTCCTCGGGTGTGCCGAACTCGTTGTCGCGCTCGATGGGCCGTGCCTCCGCCAGCGCTTCGGCCGGGTCGGCCCCCGCCACGTCCTGCTCGGGCGACAGCGGTTCGGCGGGGTCGACCGACCCTGCGGGAACCTGCCGCCGGAAGGTCGCGACCTCGATCGTCTTGGAACCGAACTTGACGTGCGCGAGGCGGAACCGCCGCCCGATGATCCAGCAGTTCCGGAAGAGCCGCTTCACCTGGTAGGGGTGGGCGCTCGTGCCGATGTCGAAGTCCTTGGGCCGCCGTCCGAGCAGCAGGTCGCGGACGCTGCCGCCGACGAGATAGGCTACGAATCCCTCGCCGTGGAGGCGATAGAGCACCTTGAGGGCGTCGGCGTCGATATCCTTCCGAGACAGCGTATGCTCAGAGCGCGGAAGGATCAGCGGTTCGACCACGTTGCCGCATTATAACAGACGCGCCCGGTTTGTCGGACGGAACTGATTGATATGAAACCGTTTACGTCGAATGAGCGCAGGCCGGGCACGGCGTGGCCGCTGGTCGTGCTGGCGAGCCTCCTGCTGTCGGCGCCCGCCGTTGCGCAGAACGTCGCGCGTCCGTCCGGCGCCGCGGAAGCCGCAGCGGCGCACGCGGCCGAGCCGCTCGACCGCGTCCGTCAGCTCTACAACGCCGGCGAGTACGACGAGGCGATCCGCGTGGCCGTCGCGTTGCTCGGCCGGCCCGGCGATCACGACACCACGCGGTTGCTCCTCGGCCGTGCGCTGCTCGAGCGGCACCGCTCGTCGGCGAGTCCCGAGGACCTGTCGGAGGGCCGGCAGGCGCTGCGGGCCGTCGACCCTCACGCCCTCTCGGACCGTGACCGCATCGACCTCCGGGTGGGCATCGGCGAGGCCCTGTATCTCGACGGCGAATACGGGCCCGCGGCGCTCGTCCTGGCGACGGCGCTCGACCAGGCGTCCGCGCTGTCGCCCGAGGCTCGCGAGCAGCTGGCCGACTGGTGGGCGACGGCCAAGGACCGGCACGCGCAGACACGTCCGCCGGAAGAGCGCGCCGACCTCTATCTGGAGCTCGAGGAGCGGATGGCGCGGCACCTGCTCCAGTTCCCCGATTCGTCGGCGGCCCTGTACTGGTCGGCGGCCTCCGCGCTCGCGCGTGGCGCGCTGGAGCTGGCCTGGGACCGCGCTGTCGTCGCCTGGGTGCAGGCGCCGATGACGCCGGACCGCGGCGAGGCGCTGCGGGCCGACATCGACAGGCTGGTCGTGCGCGCGCTCGTCCCGGAGCGCGTCAAGCGGCTTCCGGGCGCGTCCGGCGGGCCGGACGCGGCCAACAGCCTGCTTGCCGAGTGGGAAATCATCAAGGAGCAGTGGACACGCCGATGACTCGCTTCGTTACGGGAACGATCCTCGCGCTTGCCTCGACGGTCCTGCTGACGGCCGGGGCCCCGGCACAGGGGCCCATCCGGCTGATCGTCAAGGGCGACGACATGGGCGCCGCGCACGGCATCAACGTCGCCACCATCGAGGCCTTCACGAAGGGCGTGCTGACGACGACCAACGTCATCGTGCCGGGGCCGTGGTTCCCCGAGGCCGTCCGCCTGTTGAACGAGCATCCCGACCTCGACGTCGGCGTGCACCTGGCGCTGACGAGCGAATGGGACAACGTCAAGTGGCGCCCGCTCACGCCGGTGCCGTCGCTCGTCGACGAGAACGGCTACTTCTTCCCGACGGTGACGCGGCGTCCGGGTGGCGCGGCGGGCAGGAGCATCGAGGAAGCCAACCCGCGCCTCGACGAGATCGAGCGCGAGCTGCGCGCGCAGCTCGAGCAGGCAAGGCGGCTGATCCCGCGCATCACCTACACCTGGGAGCACATGGGCTTCGGACGCCTGTCTCCGGGCGTGCGCGAGGTCGTGCGGCGGCTTTCGAAGGAGTACGGCCTGATCGTGCCGTCCGACCTCGACATGAAGTCTGTCGGGCGCGTGTACGACAGCCGCGACAGCGGCGACGAGAAGGCGCGCAAGCTGGCCGCGCGGCTCGAGACGCTCGAGCCCGGGCTCTGGCTCCACATCGACCACGCGTCCACCGACACGCCGGAGATGCAGGCCATCGGCCATGAAGGCTACGAGTGGGTGGCAGCCGACCGGTCGGCCAACCTCGCGGCCTGGACGAGCCCCATGGTGCGCGAGGTCATCGAGCGGCGGAAGATCCAGCTGACGAGCTACCGCGACCTCCGGTGACGACCGCTCGGCAGCGGGCTACTTGGCGTCGCGCCAGGTCCGCCCGATGCCGACCTCCACGGTCAGCGGCACGTCCAGCGTGACCGCGCCCTGCATCTTTGCCCGCACGAGCTCGGCGACCTCGTCGGCCTCCCCCTCGGGGGCCTCGAATACCAGCTCGTCGTGCACCGTCAGGATCATGCGCGTGCCGGGCCGCTCGGCCAGCGCCGCATGCAGGTCGATCATCGCGCGCTTGAGGATGTCGGCGGCGGTGCCCTGGATGGGGAGGTTCACCGTCACGCGCTCGGCGGCCGCGCGGATCTGGCCGTTGCGGCTCGTCAGCTCCGGCACCTTCCGCCGCCGCCCGAACATCGTCGTCACGACGCCGGTCTCGCGCGCCCGCGCGATGGTCTCGTCGATGTAGCGGCGTACCGAGGGGTAGCCCGCGAAGTACGCGTCGATGAACGCCTGGGCGCTGCTCTGGCTCACCCCGATGTCGCGCGCCAGCGTGAACGCGGTCTTCCCGTACAGCAGCGCGTAGTTGATGATCTTCGACCGTCGCCGCAGCTCGTGCTTCGACAGGCCGCTGTCGGTGCCGAACACCTTCAGCGCCGTCTGGTCGTGGATGTCGTCGCCGCGCCGGAAGGCGTCGATGAGGCTCTGCTCCTGGGCGAGGTGCGCGAGCACGCGCAGCTCGATCTGCGAGTAGTCGGCCGAGATGAGCACGTGCCCCGGCTCGGCGACGAACGCGGCGCGGATCTCGCGCCCGAGCTCGGTGCGGATGGGGATGTTCTGGAGGTTCGGGTCGCTGCTGCTCAACCTGCCGGTGGCGGCGACCGCCTGGTTGAACGTCGTGTGGACGCGCCCGGTCTTCGGGTTCACGAGCAGGGGCAGCGCGTCGACGTAGGTGCCCTTCAGCTTCATCAGCGCCCGCCATTCGAGGATCTCGCGCGGCAGGTCGTGCGTCAGGGCCAGCTCCTCGAGCACCTCGGCGGCGGTGGAGGCCGTCCGCTGCTTGCCGGTCCGCTTGAGGGCGGGCAAACCGAGCTTGTCGAACAGGATCTCGGAGAGCTGCTTCGGCGAGTTGATGTTGAACGTCTCGCCGGCCATCTCGTAGATGCGGGCCGAGCGCGCCGCCAGCTCCTCGTCCATGCGGGCCGACAGGCGCGAGAGGACGGACGTGTCGATGCGGACGCCGGCGCGTTCGATGGCCACGAGCACGGGCACGAGCGCGAGCTCGAAGTCGCGGTAGACGCTGCCCAGCCCCTCCTCGTCGACCGCCGCGACGAGCTGGCGGCCGAGCTGCAGCGCGAGGTCGGCGCGTTCGGCGGCATACGGCGTGACGGCATCGACGGGCAGGTCGGTGATGCGCAGGGCCTTCGCGCCCTTGCCGAGCAGCTGCGCCAGGTCCATCGCCCGGTAGTTGAGCCGCTCGAGCGCCAGCGCGTCGAGCGGATGCGCGCCCTGCGTCGCGTCGAGCACGTAGCTCGCGAGCGCGACGTCGTCTCCGCTGGCGGCCAGCGTGAGGCCCGCGCCGGCGAGCACCATCGTGGCCCATTTCAGGTCGTGCGCCGACCAGCGGATGGCCGGGTCGGCGAGCACGGGGCCGAGAATCCCGGCGACGAGCGGCAGGGGCACGTTGGGCGATGCGTCGAGCGACGTGTGGCCGAGCGGGATGTAGCGCGCGCGGGCCGGCGCGACGGCGATGCCGATGCCGACGAGCCGCGCCGTCATGGCGGCCTGCCCGTCGGCGACAGGGAAGATGGTTGCCGCGCCGGCGGCACGGATCTCGTCGGCCAGCGCCGCGAGGTCGTCGGCGTCGAGGCAGGCGGCGTAGTCGCTCGACACATCCTGCGCCGTCGGCGCGAACTCGGTCACGAGCGACCGGAAGCCAAGCCGCGAGAACAGCGCGAAGCACCTCGCCTGCGACGGGCCGGCGTAGCGGACGGCGTCGAGGTCGAGCGTTACCGGGACGTCGGTGTGCAGCCGCACCAGCTCGCGGCTCTGGCGGGCATCGTCGGCGTGCGCGAGGAGCGCCTCGCGATACCGCTTCTGCGTCAGCGTGGGCGCCGCCTCGAGCAACGCGTCGAGCGAGCCGTGCGTGGCGATCAGGTCACGTGCGCCCTTCTCGCCGATGCCGGGGACGCCCTTGACGTTGTCGATGGCGTCGCCCATCAGCGCCAGGACGTCCACCACCTGGTCGGGCCGCACGCCGAACTTCTCGCGCACGCCCTCGGCGTCGAACCAGGTGCCGTCGTCGCGCGGGTTGTAGACGAGGACGTGGTCGTCCACCAGCTGGAAGAAGTCCTTGTCGCCGGTGACGATCACCGCGTCGAGGCCGGCCTCGACGGCGCGCCGGGCCAGCGTGGCGAGCACGTCGTCGGCCTCGTAGCGCTCGTAGGAGAGGATGGGCACGCCCAGTGCCTCGCAGGCTTCGTGCACGAGCGGCACCTGCTCGACGAGGTCCGGGGGCATGGGCGCGCGGTTGGCCTTGTAGTCAGCCGCCAGGTCGCGGCGAAAGGAGGGCCCGGCCAGGTCGAACGCGCAGGCGATGTAGGTCGGCTGGTGGTCCGCGATGAGCTTCCGGAGCATCGTCACGAACCCGTAGATGGCGTTGGTGGACTTGCCGTCCGGACCGGTCAGCCCCCGTATCGCGTGGTAGGCGCGATACATCTGGTTGTTGCCGTCGACGAGGAACAGGCGTGGACGCGCGGACACCCGAGCATGATAGTTCCTCCCCCGTTCATCCCTCCTCGTTCGTCCCCTCCTCCGTCAGGTCCGTCCTGTACGATACCCCCCGTGAATCGCCTGCGCCCGTACGGGCTCGTGCTGGTGCTGCTCGTGCTGGGAACCGCGTGCGCGCGGCCCTTCGGTCCGGTCTACGAGTACGAGGAAGAGGTCTACATCGACGTTGACGGCTCGGCCACCGTCATCGTCAACGCGTCGATGGCGGCGCTTGCCGCCCTGCACGGGCTGGACGTACCCGTCGACCCCGACGCATTCATCGACAGGGACGCGATCCGTGCGCTGTACGAAGGCGGACAGGTGAACGTGACGCGCGTGAGCCGGCCCTGGCGGCGCGAGGGACGCCGGTTCATCCAGGTGCGGCTCGAGACGCCGGACGTCCGCACGCTGCCCGCGCTGCAACCGTTCGCGTGGGCCGAGTACGCGTTCACGAGGAAGGACGACGGGCTCGAGTACGTCCAGGTGCTCAGGCGTGGCGCCGTCACCGACGTCGGCGACGTCGGGTGGAGCGGCAATGAGCTCGTGGGCATCAGGCTGCACGTCCCGAGCCGCATCACGTTCCACAACGCGCCCGGCGGTCAGATCGAGCGCGGCAACATCCTGACGTGGCAGCAGCCGCTCGAGCGGCGGCTCGCCGGCGAGCCGCTTCGCATCGAGGTGACGTTCGCGCAGCAGCGCATCCTCGTGCTCACCGTGACGCTGTTCCTTGCGGCGATGGCGGCCGCCGCGCTGACCGTCGGCGGACTGATCTGGTGGGTGGTCAGGACCGGCAGGCGGCGACGGGCCTGAGCCCGCCGCCTTGCCTGGCAGCGGACTCGCTTCAGATCTGTTCGAGCTCCTGCGTCACCTCGGCTTCGGTCTTGAGGCGGTTCTCCACGGAGAGCTCGCCGAAGCCAATCGCCAGCGCGCGCGCCAGGTGCTTCTCGACGTCGCTGTTCACGACGCCCTCGAGCGTCACGCGCCCGCGCTCGACCACGATGTGGATGGGCGGGTTGGTCATCGCGGCGTAGTGCCAGAACGTCGGATTCCCGTAGATCGCCCGCGCGATGCGCAGCCGCAGCTCGTCGTCGTAGCGCGAGACGGGCAGCACCTCCACGCGGTTCACCACCGACGTGACGCCCGCCACGCGGGAGACGCGGCGCGTCAGATCGTCCACCTTGTACGGCATGGTCACCTTGCCCGTCAGCGTGACGACGCCGTTGTCGACCGAGGCGCTCACGCTGTCGAAGACGGTGAAGTTGACGTAGCGCTGCACCTGGTGCGAGACCTCCTTGAACAGCGGGAGGTTCGAGTCACTGCGCGCCTGCGCGTACGCGCTCGACGCCAGGAGCATGGCCGCGACGGCGGACGTCTGCAGGATGCGGGACGCAAGTGTCTTCATTGCCCTTCACGCAAACGCCCGGTCGCAGGCTGGCTGGGGACCATGCGGGCGATGCGTCCTCCTGCCCTCTGGAAATCAAAGGGCGTGCCACGGCAGAACCGGGCGAAGGCGTCCGGAAATGAGCGGCGATCCGGGCGACGTCGCAAGCGACGCACTGTGGAGACAGGTGGCACGGGCCGATTGTCACGTGGCGCGGACAACCCGGGAGCGGCGCGGCACGCGACGTGTCACGCTTTGGCGTCCGGAAGGCGTTCCGCCGGCGCTGGTGACGCGTCAGATGACCGACAGCGTCGCGACGCCGGCGGCGATCAGGCACACCTGCGCGACGGGGTGGACGTCGGGCTGGCCGCGGTGCAGGCTGGGGATCAGGTCGGACATCGCGACGTAGAGGAAGCTCCCCGCCGCGAACGCGATGACGTAGGGCAGCACCGTCGGCATGTGCCCGAGCGTGAAGTACACGCCAAGCGCCCCCGCGATGCCCCCGGCACCCGACAGCAGGTTGAGGGTGAGCGCGCGCGTCCGCGAATAGCCAGCCCTCAGGAGGATCGCGGCGTCGCCAAGCTCCTGCGGCACCTCGTGCGCGGCCGTGGCGATCGCGGTGCTGATGCCGAGCGGGATGCTCGTGAGCGTGGCGGCGGCGATGATGGCGCCGTCCACGAACGTGTGGAAGGCGTCCCCGATCAGCACGAGGCTCGCCGCGCTGTTGTGCACGGCGCAGGCGTCCGTATCGTGGCAGTGGCGCCACACGACGAGCTTCTCGAGGATGAAGAAGGTGAGGATTCCGACAAGCAGCGTCGACAGCGCCGCCGCCGGCGCAAGGGCCTCGAGGGCTTCGGGCACCAGCTTCAGCAGCGAGAGGCCGAGCAGCGAGCCCACGGCGTAGCTGATGAGCCAGGACACCAGCCGATCGCGGATGGTGTCGCCGACGAGGTACACGATCGACGCGAGAAGGACGCCGACGACGCTGCCCGCGGCACTGAGGACGAGGGCGAGGGCGAGCGAAGACACGGGGCCGATGATACGGCATCGACCCCTCCGCGCCTGTGCGCGTCGCTACTGCGCCATGTAGCCGCGGCGCGCCCGCACCTGGTAGCGCCCGTCGCGGACCTCGACGCGGATCGTGTGCCAGCGGCCGTCCTTCGCGCGCGGCGGCACGTAGCCGAGCGAGTACTGGCGCGAGAGCTCGTCGGCGATGCTGGCGGTTGCCGGGTCGATGCCCCGCGAGCCGCGCGTGACCTCTGTGCGTCCGCCGCTGTCGTCGGTAATCGAGCGCAGTGCCTGGACGTCCACCCGGTCGTCGCTGTTGATGACGATGCGCCCTCCGCGCTGGCCCGGCAGGCGGCCGCCCGGCAGCGGGATGGGGAAGGGGAGTTGCGCGCTCGGGCGCACGGTCCATCCGCCCCGTGACGAGGTGCCCGACCCCGACCCGTCGATCCCGATGGCGTAGACGAGCACCTCGGTCTCGCGGATGAGCGACTGCAGGGCACGGGCGTCGGTGCGGCTGTCGGTGTCCACGCCGTCCGAGATGATGAGGACGGCCTTCTTCTTGTGCCGGCCGGACTGCGCCATGGGGACGGCCTCGGCGACGGCGTCGTAGAGCGCGGTGCCGCCCCGCGGACGCACCATCGACAGCGCGCGCGAGAGGCGGCCGCGGTCGCTGGTCCAGTCGCTCGCCACGTCCACGTTGTCCGAGAAGGTGACGATGAAGATCTCGTCCTCGGGCGCGAGGAGGTCGTAGAGGAAGCGGTTCAGCGCCAGTTCCGCCGCACGCCACTTCTCCCCGGACATGCTGCCGCTGATGTCGAGCACGATGCCAAGGCTGACGGGCACGCGCTCGTTGCTGAAGTGCGTGATCGACTGCGGCTGGCCGTCCTCGAAGACGGCGAAGTCCTCCCGCTGGAGTCCCGACACGAACCTGCCGTCACGGTCGGTGACCGTGGCCGTCACGTTGATCAGCTCGACGGCGCTGCGGAACTTGAATGCGCCCTGCGACGCGCCCTCCTGGGCGACGAGCGTGGTGGACGCGGCCATCGCGACCGCAAGCAGCAGGGCAGCGAGACCCGTGGGAGACCGGACGAGAGAAGGGGCGGTGCGCATGATCGCAACTCCTGCACTTATCGCGTCGCGAGACCTGACCCCGCATGCGTCATCGCGAGACCTGACCCCGTGCGCCTGTCCAGATGCGGGACCACGTCACCGTCGGGCGTGCGGAACGTGACGCGGTAGCGGCGAACCGCAGGGTTGTCGGGCAGCCGCACCTCGAATGCCGCGTCGCTGCCGGCGGGTAGCTTCGACGGCTCGAGCATCGCCCGCCCGCTGCCGAGGAAGCCGCCCTCGCCGTCGAAGAGGAAGACGCTGGCCGAGGTGCCGGTCCGGGTGGAGGCGGCCGCCGGGTTCCGCACGAGCCCTCGGATCACGAGCCCGTCAGCCGTGCGCTCGTGATTCAGCGAGACCAGCTCCACGGGGATGCCTGCCGCGGAGTTCGTGGCAGCAGGCTGGCTGGACGTCGCGGCCGCGGGTGCCGGCTCGCTCGGCGCCGGTCCGCCAGGCCACAAGGCGCGAACCGCGAACACGGCCAGCACGCCGACGACCAGCACAGCGGCCATGCCCTGCCAGCGCAGGCGCAGCGGCGCGGCTGCCGGCCCTGGCTCGGTGTCGAGCAGCGGGCCGCCGCCAAACATCGGCCTGTCGTCGGGAGCAGGTTCCGGCGCGAAGGACCGGGCCGTATCAGGCAATGCCGGCACGGCGGTGGCCACGACGGCCGGGCGGGCCGCGGGTGGCGGCGCCGCGGGCCGGAAGGCGTCCGCCGGTTCGTCGAGCGCCGCGGCGAGGGCCGCGACGCGCGCCTCGCTGCGCCGCTGCTCCTCGCGCAGCAGACGCAGGGCCAGCCACCCCATCGTGGCGGCCATCAGCAGCGACAGAATCGTGATGATCAGCATGGCGTTTCCTCAGCGCAGCTTGAACTCGACGGCCACTTCGACCATGACGTCGACGGGCGTGCCCTGCCGCGTGCCCGGCGCGAAGCGCCAGCGGCGAACGGCGGCGACTGCGCGCTCGTCGAGCCCCGCCCCGAGGCCCTGCACGATCCGGACGTCGCCGACGCTGCCGTCACGGCGCACGACAATCTCCATGACGACGTCGCCTTCGATGCCCCGGCGGCGAGCCTCCTCGCTGTAGTCGGGCTTCACCTCGGAGAGCAGCCGCGGCGGTTCCACGCCGCTGCCGGGGCCGTACAGGCCGCCGCCGAACCCGCCGCCCTCGCCCTCGCCGATGCCGGAACCCGACCCTTCGCCGAGGCCGGTGCCCTCGCCGGAGCCGGCGCCGCCGCCGTCACCGGTACCGCGGCTCTCGGCCTCGACCTCGTTCTCCTCGATCACGCCCGCCCGATTGCCGTCGTCTGCCGGGCGCGTGGCGACAGGCGCGAGCACGGGCGGCAGCCACTCCGCAGGAACCGGCGGTGGCGGCTCGGGCGGCTTCGGTGGGGGATCGGCCGGGGGTGTCCGCCGTTCGGGAATGGGACTCGGGAGGGAACTCGTGCCCTCGCGCTTCGCGCGCGGGGCCGGCGTCGGCATCCGCGTGCCGCCTCCGCCGCCTCCGCCTCCCGGACCGGGCTGGGCCAGGAACACGAGGCGCATCGGCTCGGCAGCGGGAGTGGGCTCCAGCGCGCGGGCTTCCGTCGGGCCGAACTGCGCGACGGCGGCCAGCAGCAGGCCGCCCAGCAGCACGCCGTGCACGGCTGCCGAGGCGGCAACCGGGAGTCCGGGCGAGCGGGGGGCGGACCGGTGCCGCGCGAACAGGACGCCGGGGGGGCCGGCGGCGACCCAGGTCAGGCCGGTGGCCGCCGTGGGGACCTCGCCCGCGCGGAGCTGGAGGGCCGCGCGCCGGGCGTCATCGAACGCGACGAACTCGCCGTCGATGGACGGGATCGCCCCGTCGGCGACAAGCTGCGCCACGAGGTCGGCATCGACCCCTGCCGCCCGCGCGATCTCGCGGGCCGTGAAGACATCTTCTGGCGCACGTGGCATCCCCCGTTCCTCCTCCGGCTGCGGCGTCGACGATGAATCGAGCAACAACCGTGCCCTGTCGGCTCGTGGAGAGAGGCGGGGAAATCGACGGATTCTCGCGGCTGATCCTGGCGGGCGTCCGCTGGCGGGGCCACTCCCCGCGCGGGTGTCACCCGGGCAGGACGCGGCGCCAGCCCGCCCGCGTCAGGCCCGGACGCCCGGCTTCAGGGCCTCGACGAAGACCCAGCCCTTGCGGTCGTCGAGCACGCGGACGGCACGGAACGAGCCGGCCATGCCCTTCCTGACGCTTTCGACGTCCGGGGGCGTGCCCTTCTTCGTCTCGATGGCCGCGATGACCCGGCCGCCGGGCCGGAGCACGCGGGCCACCTCGTCGTAGTCGACATCCGGCGCCTGGCGCGCAGCATCCACGACGACGACGTCGAGGGAGCCGTCCGCCTGGGGAAGGGCCGAGAGCGGCCCGGCGGTGACGTCGAGCAGGACGCCCGCCTCCGACGCCGCCGCCTCGAGACTGGCGGCCTGCTCGGATGTCGTGACGCGCGCGCTGGCCCCGCCGCTCAGCCCGGCCACCCTGGCGAGTGCCGCCGTCAGCGCCGGCGCGTCGGCGCCGATGACCAGCAGGCGGTCGCCCATCCTGACGCCGATCATCGTGACGGCAAGGTCGTAGCGCGTGTGGTCGCCGCGGAGCCAGCGGACGAAGATGTTGGACGCGAAGACATCCGACAGGGCCATGCGACGAGTCTACCCCCGGCAATACGCCGCCGGCGGGGCTGCTGCTACACTTTCGCGCGTGCCGGGCGACGCCGCGTCGCCGCCGCAGGGGAGTGTCGCGTGACCGCTTCGAAGCTCCAGCCCACGCTGCTCGGAGGCCTCTTCATCGGCGTCCTCTCTGCCTTGCCCGTCGTCTCGATGGGCAACTGCCTGTGCTGCCTCTGGGTGGTTTCGGGCGGCGTGCTCGCCGCGTACCTCCTCCAGCAGAACCAGGACGCTCCCATCCAGGCCGGTGACGCGGCCATCGTGGGCCTGCTTGCCGGCATCGTCGGTGCCTTCGTCGCCGCGATCGTGTCGATCCCGATCCAGATGCTGATGGGCCCGCTCCTCGGCGACTGGCTCCAGCAGATCTCGCAGGCTGCCGACGAGGCGCCGCCGGAGTTCCGCGAACTGCTTGACAGGCTCGGGGCGGGAGGGGTCGGTGTCGTGGCGGTGCTCGTCGGCCTTCTGGTGAACCTGGTGTTCTTCAGCGTCTTCGGCCTGCTCGGCGGGCTGCTCGGCCACGCGCTGTTCAGGAGGACGTCGCCGCCTCCGCCGCCGATGCCGTCGTTCCTCGAGCCCACGCGGTAGGCGGCGCGGCTGGCGCCCCGTGCAGGACACATGACGAACGGGCCTCGTGCCTGCTAGCATGCGCCCCATGTCCGACCAAACCTCCTCCTCCGCAGAAATTTCGGCGTTGCTCACCGAGGAGCGGCGCTTCCCGCCGTCCGACGAGTTCCGGGCCGCCGCCAACTGGAACGACCCGTCGATCTACGACCGCGCGGCCGCCGATCCAGAAGCGTTCTGGGCCGAGCAGGCCCGTGAGCTGGAGTGGATCGAGCCCTTCAGCAAGGTGCTCGAGTGGAACCCGCCAGACGCGAAGTGGTTCGTCGGAGGCAAGCTGAACGCGTCGGTCAACTGCGTCGACCGGCACGTCCGTAACGGCCGCCGCAACAAGGCCGCGCTCATCTGGGAGGGTGAGCCGGGCGACCGCCGCACGTACACGTACTTCGACCTGCAGCGCGAGGTCTGCAAGTTCGCCAACGTCCTCAAGGGCCTTGGCGTCAAGAAGGGCGACATCGTCGCGATGTACATGCCGCTCATTCCGGAGCTGGCCTTCGCGATGCTCGCCTGCGCACGCATCGGCGCCGTGCACTCGGTGGTGTTCGGCGGCTTCAGCTCAGAGTCGCTCGCCGACCGCATCAACGACGCGAAGGCGAAGGTGCTCGTCACGGCCGACGGCGGCTACCGCCGCGGGCAGATGCTGCCGCTCAAGAAGATCGCCGACGCCGCGCTCGAGCACACGCCGTCGATCGAGAACGTCGTCGTCGTCAAGCGTGACGGCTCGAACTTCCCCGTGCACATCAAGGAAGGGCGCGACCACTGGTACCACCGGCTGAAGCAGGACGTCGGCTCGTGGTGCGACCCGGAGCCGATGGACAGCGAGGACATGCTCTACGTCCTCTACACGTCCGGCACGACGGGCAAGCCGAAGGGGATCGTCCACACCACGGGCGGCTACCTCACCGCCACGATGGCCACGTCGAAATACGTCTTCGACCTGAAGGAAGACGACGTCTACTGGTGTACGGCGGACATCGGCTGGGTGACCGGCCACAGCTACGTCGTGTACGGGCCGCTCGCGTGCGGCGCCACGTGCCTCATGTACGAGGGCGCGCCCGACTGGCCGGAGCGCGATCGCTTCTGGGCGCTCTGCGAGAAGCACGGCGTGACGATCTTCTACACGGCGCCGACGGCCATCCGCGCCTTCATGCGCTGGGGCCACGACCTGCCCGCCAGGTACGACCTGTCCCGCCTGCGGCTGCTCGGCTCGGTCGGTGAGCCGATCAACCCCGAGGCGTGGATGTGGTACCACGAGCACATCGGCGGCGGACGCTGCCCGATCGTCGACACGTGGTGGCAGACCGAAACCGGCGCCATCATGATCACGCCGCTGCCCGGCATCACGACGACCAAGCCCGGCTCGGCGACCAGGCCGTTCCCTGGCGTCACCGTCGAGATCCGCAGGCAGGACGGCAGCGTCGTGACTGAAGGGGGCGGCCTGCTCACGATCTCGAAGCCCTGGCCGTCGATGCTGCGCGGCATCTTCGGCGACCGCGAGCGCTTCATCCAGACCTACTGGTCGAAGTGGGACGACGGCGTGTACTTCGCCGGCGACGGGGCGCGCGTGGACGGCGACGGCTACTTCTGGCTGCTCGGCCGCGTCGACGACGTGCTGAACGTGAGCGGCCACCGCATCGGCACGATGGAGGTGGAGAGCGCCCTCGTCGATCACCCGGCCGTCGCCGAGGCGGCCGTCGTCGGCAAGTCGCACGACATCAAGGGCCAGTCGATCGCCGCGTTCGTGACGCTGAAGGAAGGGCAGAAGCCGTCGACGGGTCTCGAGCACGAGCTCAAGGAGCACGTGGTGCGCAAGATCGGCGCGCTGGCCCGGCCCGAGAACCTCCACTTTACCGCCGTTGGTCGTGGCGAGCGATGCCGGGGTCGGCTCCGGCGCCGCGGC
>CAYSHC010000040.1:0-5945 GCA_964430855.1 uncultured Vicinamibacteraceae bacterium | reverse complement strand
CCGAGTGCATCGACGTGACCGACGGGGGCCGCCAGACCCCCACGGGGAAGATCATGCGGCGGTTGCTGCGCGACATCGCCGACGGCAAGGCGCTCGGCGACACGACCACGCTGGCCGATCCGGCAGTGGTGGCCAAGCTGAAGGAGCAGTACGAGAAGCAGGAGGAATAGCGCCTGGACATCGAGCTGCTCCCGTTCGTCGCGCTGCACACGACGGACGTGGACGCGCCGCCCGGGGTGGTCTGGGACACGCTGATCGCGGCGTGTCCCGGCCCGCGGGCGTCCTGGCCGCTGCGCCTGCTGAGCGCCGTGGTCGGCGCGGAGCCGGCCACGGCCAACGGCCTGGCGTCACATGTTATCGGCGCGGAGCGCCCGGGGTTCGTCGTGCGGGAAGTCGTGCGTCCCGCCACCTGGGCGGCCGCAGGCCGTCATCGCTTCGCGCGCTACCAGGCTGTCTTCCGGATTGAGTCGTCCGCGTCGGGCGGCAGCCGCCTGAGCGTCGAGACGTATGCCTCGTACCCCGGCCGCGCAGGTACGGTCTGGCGGCGGGTGGTCATGGAGTCGGGCGCCTACGGCGTTGCCGTGCGCGCGGTGCTCGCGTACCTGCGTCGCCGCGCCGAGCGACGTGCCGCCTCCCCTGGAGATCGCGTGTGAACGAGTCGACCGACGCCGCCCCGCCGCGGCGCCCCGGCCTGTGGGCCGTCTTCGCCCTCATTCTTGCCGTGCTGCTGATCGTCGGCGGCCTGCTCTGGTATGCCATGCCGTCCGACGAGGCGCCCGCCCCCGCGCAGGCCGCGGCGCCGGAGCCGTCCCCGGCATCGCTCGCCACGACCATCGGCGAGGAAGGCACCCTCCAGATCGACGTCATGTCGCTCGAGCGCGTCTCGCCGGGCACGCTGGAACTGCGGCTCGCCGTGACGCACATCGGCAGCGAGGCCACGGCCCTCGACATCGCCCAGCGCTTCAGCGCCGACGGGCCCGACCGCGGCACGCTGTCGGAGGTCTACCTGGCGGACCTCGCACACCAGCGGAAGCTGTTCATCCTGCGCGACGCGGAGGGCATGCCCATCGGCAGCCGTGACGAGCGCCCGCTGGCGCCCGGCGAGCGGCGCGAGGTGTGGGCGCACTTCCCGGCCCCGACCGGCAGCGAGGACGCCGTCGTCGTCCACGTGCCGCACGCGGAGCCGATGCCGAACGTGCCCATCACCAACGGCGACGCCGTCGGCGCCACCGGCGAGGATGACACCGACACCGACGCCGGCGCCGGGCAGCCGGATGGCTAGCCGCGCGGCGGCAGACCGAGGAACCGCCGCCTCGCGGAAGCCGTCTGTAGACTGTGGACTGACCCTGGACAGCGAGGACGAGCGCCCATGCCCCTGATTGAGACCCGCGACCTCTGGAAGACCTATGTGATGGGCTCGGAGGAGATTCACGCGCTCCGGGGCGTGAGCATCCAGATCGAGCGCGGCGAATACGTGGCCATCATGGGGCCGTCAGGGTCGGGCAAGTCCACGCTCATGAACCTGATCGGCTGCCTCGACACCCCCACGCGGGGGACGTACCTCCTCAACGGCAAGGAGGTCAGCCGCATGGACGACGACGAGCTCGCGCGCATCCGGAACGAGGAGATCGGCTTCGTCTTCCAGACGTTCAACCTCCTGCCGCGTGCTTCGGCGCTGCACAACGTCGAGCTGCCGCTCGTCTACGCGGGCGTGAGCTCGGCCGAGCGCACCGAGCGGGCGAAGGCGGCGCTCGAGAAGGTCGAGCTCACGCACCGGATGCACCACAAGCCGAACGAGCTGTCGGGCGGCCAGCGTCAGCGCGTCGCCATCGCGCGTGCCCTCGTCAACAACCCGAAAATCCTGCTGGCCGACGAGCCGACCGCCAACCTCGACTCGCAGACAGGCGTCGAGATCATGGCGCTGTTCGAGCGCCTGCACGCCGCGGGCAACACGATCATCCTCGTGACCCACGAGGCCGACATCGCCGAGCACGCGCACCGCATCATCTCCATCCGCGACGGCATGGTGGAGAAGGACGTCTCGCGCGCGGCCGCGACGGCCGGCTAGCGCCCGGGACGGCTGGCCCCGTCGGTCCCCCCGCTCGGCGTACGGCAGCCTTGCCGGCGACGCCGGCGTCGAGCCATACTTTCAGGCTCGACCGTGACTGCCGACCGTCGCCCTGCCTCCACGCGTGTCGTCCGGACCGTGGGCATTCCGCCCGCCGCGACACGTCTTGCCGGCGCCGGCGTCATCGCGGCGGCGATAGCCGCCACGCTGGCCGGCTGCAGCGGGTCGTCGCCGACGGCGCCCAGCCCGCCCAGCCCGCCGGGGCCCCCATCGGCCCTCCAGCTTACGTGTCCGGCCTCCACCGAGGTGCGCGCGGTGAAGCGGCAGCCCGTGCCGCTCGCCTTCACGCCGCCACAGGCCCAGGGCGGCACCGCGCCGGTGTCGGTGACGTGCACGCCAGCGCCCGGCGCTGCCGTGCCCGTCGGCGACACCAGGGTCACGTGCACGGCTACCGACGCGAGCCGGGCAACCGCCTCCTGCAACTTCACCGTGCGCGTGATCGGCGCGCCGGTGCTCGGCGTGGAGCGCATCCTCGCGCTCGGCGACAGCCTGACCTACGGCGTGGTCTCGCGCCTGCGGGCGGTGCGGGCGATTTCCGGCGACAACTACGCCGCCAAGCTCCAGACGCTGTTGAGCGAGCGGTACTTCGACCAGGATCCGATGGTCTTCAACTCGGGCGTGCCGGGCGAGCGCGCCGCGCAGATTGCCGCGCGCTACGGCACCGCGCTGCGCGAGAGCGACGCGCAGGTGCTGATCCTGCTCGCGGGGGCGAACGACCTGGTGGGCGAGGGCGCACGGGCCATCCCGTCCGTCGTCCGCTCGATCGAGGTCATCGCGCGTGACGCGCAGGCGCGCGGGGTGGAGGTGATCCTCTCGACGCTGCCGCCGCAGCGGCCGGGCACGCTCAGGGGCACGGCGTCCGCCGAGGTCGTCTCGCTGAATGCCGAGATCATCGGGCTCTGCAGCCGCTACCGCGTGCACTGCGCCGACATCTATACGGCGTTCGGCGGCGAGCAGTCGCCGCTCATCGGCGCCGACGGCCTGCACCCGACGATGGAGGGGTACGACCGGATGGCCGAGACGTACTTCCGGGTGATCGTGGACGCCTTCGAGCGGGAACCCGCGGCGATGCTTCACCCGACGGCGGCCAGGTGATCCGGCCCCACTGACACCAGGGGCCTCCGGACCTCCTCAGGGGCGATCGGTGGCCCGGGCGCGAAGGGCGGTGCGTGCGCGGCGCGGTCCGGGTCGGGCCAGAGCCGCGCGGCCAGCAGCTGCTGCGTGTGGCGATGCGCCGGCGCCTCGAAGACCGCGTCGGTCCTGCCCACTTCCACGAGCCGCCCCTGGCACATCACGCCGACGCGCGAGCAGGTGCGCTGCACGAGGTGGAGGTCGTGCAGGATGAGCAGGCAGGTCAGGTGGCGGCGTGCCCGCAGGTCGAGCAGCAGGTCCACCACCTGCGCCTGCGTGGTCCTGTCGAGCGACGACACGGGCTCGTCGGCGATCAGCAGCGACGGCGAGAGCGCCATGGCGCGCGCCAGCACCACGCGCTGCCGCTGGCCCCCGCTGAGCTCTCCCGGCTTCCGGCGTGCGAGTGCGGGGTCGAGGCCGACCATGGCCAGGAGCGCCACGACGGTCTCGTCGCGTTCCTGCTTCGTCCCGGCAGCGTGGACGTCGAGCGGCTCGCGCAGGCTCTCGCCCACGGTCAGCCGCGGATTGAGCGACGTCGCGGTGTCCTGGTACATCAGCTGCGCGTCGCGCGCGTAGCGCCTGCGGCGCGACGCCGGCCAGCCGGCAATGGCCTCGCCGCGCCAGCGGACCTCGCCGAGCGTCGGCTCGAGCAGCCCGACGAAGCAGCGGGCAAGCGTGCTCTTGCCGCTGCCCGATGCGCCTACCAGCCCGAAGATCTCGCCCTCCTCGAGCGCCAGGTCCAGGTCGTCGACGGCGGTGACCGACGCCGCGCGCCCCCACCAGCGCCTGCCGGCCCGGAACCGTCGCGTCAAGGCCCGTGCCTCGATGAGCGGGACCGCCGGTGTCACGAAGGCACCACGTCGCGCGCGGCCTTGACCAGGAAGCAGCGTGACAGGTGCGTCGCGGTGACGGGGTAGAGGTCCGGCATGGCTTCGTCGCACGCGGCGTGGCGCCACTCACACCGCGGCGCGAAGGCGCACCCGTCCGCGCCGCCTGTCGGCCCGGCCGGCTGGAGGGGCACGGCCCGGCTGCGCAGGTTGCTGCCCGGCGTTCCCGGGGCGGCGCCCGGCATCGCCCGCAGCAGCATCTGCGTGTACGGGTGCGCGGGCGCGCGGAACACCGCCCGCACCGGGCCCTGCTCCACGATGCGGCCGGCGTACATCACCGCGACACGGTCGGCCGTGTGCGCGACGACGCCGAGGTCGTGGGTGACGAGCAGCAGCGACAGGCCGAAGTCGCGCTTCAGCTCGCGCAGGAGGTTCAGGATCTCGGCCTGGAGCGTCACGTCGAGGGCCGTGGTGGGCTCATCGGCGATGACCAGCGCGGGCCGGCACGAGAGCGCGATGGCGATCATCGCGCGCTGGCGCAGGCCGCCCGACAGCTCGTGGGGGAACTGATCGAAGCGCCGCGCCGGATCGTCCATGCGGACGCGTGCCAGCACCTCCAGGGCCGCGCGTCGGGCATCGCCGTCGGTTCTGCCGTGCACCTCGAGCGCTTCCACGAGCTGGCTGCCGATGGTGCGCACGGGATTGAGCGCGCTCATCGGCTCCTGGAAGATGAGGGCCATCTTCGCGCCGCGCACGCGGTCCATGGCGGCTTCGTCGAGCGTGCCGAGGTCCGTGCCCGCGAGCACCACCTGGCCGGACGTCGCGCGCCCGCCCGGCGGCAGCAGGCGCATCAGGGCGAGCGCAATCGTCGACTTGCCGCTGCCCGACTCGCCGACCAGCGCCAGCGTCTCTCCCGTGCCCACGTCGAAGCTCACGTCGTCGACCGCTACCACGGCGTCAGTGCCGTGGCCGTAGACCGCCGTGAGGTGCTTCACCGAAAGCAGCGCTTACGCTCCCTGTTCGAGGTACTCGCCGAAGCTTTCCCGCATCGTATCAGCGATCTCGCCGACGGTCGCGTCGGCCTCGACGGCCTCGATGATGGGCGGCACGAGGTTGTCGGTGCCGCGGGCCGCCGCAGCCACGGCGTCGAGCGCCGCACGCCACCGCTGCCTGTCGCGCCGCGCGCGTACTGCGGCGACGCGTGCCTGCTGCGCGGCTTCGACCGCCGGGTCGATGCGCAGGACGTCGGGCGACGGAACCTTGTCGGTCACGAACCTGTTGACGCCGACGACCACCTGCTGTCCCGAGTCGATGGCTTGCTGCGCCGCGTATGCGGCATCGTGGATCTGCCGCTGGATCACGCCCTGCTCGATGGCGCGCAGCGTGCCGCCGACGGCGTCGATGTGTGCCAGCAGGGCGCGGGCCTCTTCCTCGAGCCTGTTGGTGATGGCCTCGACGGCGTACGCGCCGCCGCACGGATCGGGCGTGTTCGCGACACCGGTCTCGGCGGCGATGATCTGCTGCGTGCGCAGCGCGAGGCGGGCCGAGGCCTCGGTGGGCAGCGCCAGCGCCTCGTCCCTGCCGTTGGTGTGCAGCGACTGCGTGCCGCCGAGCACCGCGGCAAGCGCCTGGAGCGCCACCCGGACGATGTTGTTGTCGGGCTGCTGGGCGGTCAGCGTGGACCCGGCCGTCTGCGTGTGGAAGCGCAGCTGCTGGGCCCGTGGGTCGGTGACGCCGAACCGCTCCTGCATCAGCCTGGCCCACAGGCGGCGCGCGGCGCGGAACTTCGCGATCTCCTCGATCACGTCGTTGTGCGACGCGAAGAAGAACGACAGCTGACGCCCGTGGGTGTTCAGGTC
>CAYSHC010000039.1:0-29933 GCA_964430855.1 uncultured Vicinamibacteraceae bacterium | reverse complement strand
CACCTTTGCTACGCTCGGCCCTGACGGGGCCGGCATCGTGCAGCGCGCGCTCGACGACAACGACGCCTACCCGCTGCTCGATCGACTCGGCGTCCTGATCAGGCGTGGGCCGACCGGGACGAACGTCGGCGATCTGCAGGTTCTGTTGCTCGCCTGACCCGCTTCGCGGGTATTCTTCCGCCATGACGCTCAGGACGCTGGGGCTCGTCGCCGCGGCCGTGGTGGCCGCGTTCGTCGTCGGCTGGTGCACCGGCGCTTCGAATCGCACCTCGCTCGCCGTCGATCTCTCGAATGCCGGCATCAGGGCCGATCTTGCCGAGGCGCGCGCCGCGGTGCTCGAGGCGCAGGTGAGTCTTACGCGATCGAACTTCGGCGACGCGCGCCGGTCGCTCGAACGCGCACGCGCCGTAGCGGTCCGGCTGCAGGAGCGTCTGCGCGAGGCAGGGCAGACCGATCGGGCCGGACAGCTCAATGCGGCGCTGGCGCAGCTCGAACAGGCCGATCAGCTGAGCGGCGCGCTCGACGCCGCCGCCGCAGACGCGGCTGCGGAGGCGCTGCGGACGCTGGAGGCGTCGGTGCCCACGGTCGTGCGCTAGAAGGAACGGAATCCGTCATATGTATTCGGAAAGTCAGCTGCTGCGCGCGATCCGGGAGAAGGTCGATCACCCCGCGACGGCGCGACAGCTCCTGCAGATCCTCAGAATTCCGCGCGAGGCGCGGGCCACGTTCAAACGGCAGCTGCGGTCGCTCGTCAACAGCGGCGCGCTCATCGAGATTCGGGGACAGCGGTACGGCCTGCCCGATCGGATGAACCTGGTCGTGGGGCGCGTATCCACCAATCCCCGTGGCTTTGCGTTCGTCGAGCCCGAAACGCCGCCCGGAGCCGGCGTGCCGTCGAGCATCTTCATCGCCGGCAACAACCTCAATCAGGCGATGCATGGCGACCGCGTCGTCGTACGCATCGAACGTCAGCGCGATGCCGAGCGGGCCGAGGGGCGCATCCTCCGCATCCTCGAGCGCGGTGCCGAGCGCGTTGTCGGACGGTACGACGTCGACGACGCAGGCCGGGGATTCGTCGTGCCGTTCGACCGCCGGCTGGTAATCGACATTCAGGTGCCGTCGGGCGAGACGATGGGGGCGGTGCCGGGCGAGATGGTCGTGGCGGCCATCACGCGCTGGCCGACACCGACGCGTCCCGCGCTGGGCCGCATTGTCGAGGTGCTCGGGCCGATCGACGCGCCGGGCGTCGACACGCGCGTCATCATCAGCAAGTACAACATCCCGGACGCGCACAGCGACGACGCGATTGCCGAAGCCACGCGCCTCGGGACGGCGGTCAGCGACCGCGATCGCCGCGGACGCAGGGACTTCCGGTCGTGGCAGGTCGTGACCATCGACGGCGAGTCGGCGCGCGACTTCGACGATGCGGTCTCGGTCGAGCGGCTGCCCAACGGTAATTTCTGGCTCGGTGTGCACATTGCCGACGTGGCCCATTACGTCGCGGAGGGCAGTGCGCTCGATCGCGAAGCCTACGAGCGCGGCACGTCGGTGTACTTTCCCGAGCGCGCTGTGCACATGTTCCCGTCGGAGCTCGCCACGGGACTGTGCAGCCTGAATCCCCACGTCGACCGCCTGGTGCAGTCGTGCCTCATGGAAATCGACCACCGTACCGGTGAGGTGGTCCGGTACGAGATGCACGACGGGATCATCCACAGCCACGCGCGGATGACCTACACCGAGGTGAACGCGATCCTCACCGATCGCGATCCGGTGATGATGGATCGCTACCGGCCCCTCGTGCCGCTCTTCGAGCGCATGCACGAGCTGTTCGACGTGCTGCATGCCCGCCGGCGCCGGCGCGGGGCCATCGACTTCGACCTTCAGGAGGCGCTCGTCGTTCTCGACGACGCCGGACTCGTCGAGGCGATCGTGGCGTCGGAGCGCAACGTGGCGCACCGGCTGATCGAGGAATTCATGCTCGTGGCCAACGAGACCGTGGCCGCGCACCTCGCGAAGATCGGCATGCCGACCCTCTACCGTGTGCACGAAGAGCCGGACCCGCTCAAGGTGGAGGTGTTCCAGGAATTCATCGGCACACTCGGGTACCGGCTGCCCGGGCCACCCGATCGGGTCGAGCCCCGTCACTTCCAGCAGCTCGTCGAGCGCATCCGCGGGAAGCCGGAAGAGAAGCCGATCGCGTTCCTGATGCTCCGGACCATGCAGAAGGCGCGGTACGACGCGACCAACCTCGGGCACTTCGGTCTGGCCACCGACGCCTACACGCACTTCACCTCGCCGATTCGCCGTTACCCGGATCTGGTCGTGCACCGCGTGCTGCGCGAGAGCCGCCGCCGCGTCGACGCCGAGCGGAAGGCAGAGCTGGCGGAGGAGCTGCCGGAGATCGGCCGCCACACGTCGGAGCGTGAACGGCGCGCTGCCGATGCCGAGCGCGAGCTCGTGCAGTGGAAGAAGGTCCGCTTCATGGCCAACAAGGTTGGCGAGGAGTTCGAGGGCTACATCACCGGTGTGAGCGCCTACGGGCTGCACATCGAGCTGATTGAGCACTTCGTCGAGGGCATGGTGCACATCTCGACGATGGCCGACGACTACTACCGGTACTCGGAGCGGGCGCACACGCTGCGCGGCGAGTCGAGCGGCCGCGTGTACCGGCTGGGCGACCGGGTGCGCGTACAGGTGATTCGCGTCGATCTGGAGCGGCGACAGATCGATCTGGGGCTGTCAGAGATTCTGGAGGCCGTCGCGGCCAGGGAAGGGAAAGGGGCCAAGCGGAGCCGGACGCGGCCGAAGACGGAGGTCCGGAAGCCGAAGGTGGCGGGACGGCCCGGACGCCGGGAGCGGGCGTTGCGCAAGGCCGCCCGCTCCGGCAGGAGCCGGAAGGGCTAGGTCAGGCGTCGGTGCCGACGTCGCCGCTGGTCTTCTCCTCGCGGGTCGCATCCCTGAAGTTCCGGATGCCACGGCCGATGCCGCGCCCCAGTTCCGGCAGCCGGTTGGCTCCGAAGATCAGGATGACGATGAAGAGGATGACGATCAGCTCCCACATTCCAAGTCGCATAAGGGTCTCCAGCTGGCGTTCCGCCATTGTACACCCCGTTGCGCCGGCCGGCCGGCCATCGCAGCGCGGCGTCTGATTTTTCGAAGGCGCGCCGCCCGCAACGCCGGTCGGCCCCGTGGGAGTCGGCCGCGGCGGCAGGCTATACTTGCAAGCGAGCCCTCCATCAATCGATGAGTACTGCGTCTCCGCCGAACGCGTCGCCCGAGCGGCCCGAATCCCCCGCAATCCCGACGCCTCCGTCCGGCTGGCTGTCACAGTCGGGCTCGCTCTTTGCCGGCGCCGACCACGACAAGAGGAAGCGTGCGCTTGGCGCGACGCTCGGCAGTCTTGCTGCCCACGCCCTGCTGGTAGCGATTGCCGCCTTTCTCCTGACCCGCCCGCGGGCCATTCAGGTGTACGAGGAGCGTCCGCTCCCGATCGGCACCCTTGTGTACCTGCAGCCCGAGGAAGGGCCTGGCGGTGGAGGCGGTGGCAGTCCCGACCCGGCACCGCCCGAGCCGATGGTGATTCCGGAGACGCCGCAGCCCGAGCCGGAGCCTCCGCCCCTCACGCCGCCCCCTCCGGTGCCGCCACCTGAGCCGCCGCCTCCGACCATGACGGTCCCGGTGATGACAGTAGGTGCGACGGCGCCTCAGGCGAGCGGCCTGTCGCCGGACGCGCTCAAGGCGGGCACGGGCGGAGGAGGCCAGGGCCGGGGGATGGGGAGCGGCACGGGCGACGGCGTCGGTCCCGGTCAGGGCACCGGCTTTGGCGGCGGCATCGCCAGGCCGGGCGCCGGCATCACGAATCCGGTCCTCATTCGGCGCGTCCGCCCGAACTACACGAGTGAGGCCATGCGCGCCAAGATCACCGGCATGGTCGTGCTCGAGGCCGTCGTCGAGAAAGACGGTACGGTGGGCGACGTCCGCGTGATGCGCTCGCTCGACACGGTCTACGGCCTCGATCAGGAGGCGATCAAGGCGGCCCGGCAGTGGGTGTTCCGCCCGGCGACCGACCGCAACGGCAACCCGGTTCCAATCGTCGTGGCGCTCGAGATCGAGTTCGCTCTGCACTGACGGGCTGACACCACGTCGCAGGGCGGTCGCTTGCAAGGGAAGGGGCGCGATCCGGTGCGTTGCCGGTGATGGCCTCTGCCGTCCTCGGATGTTGCTTCAGGGCAGGCAAAGAAAAAGGGCCGGCTGGAACAGTCCAGCCGGCCCTTCGTGCTGCGCGGGGCAGCTGATTAGTACATGCCGCCCATGCCGCCGCCGGCCGCGGGCGCTTCCTTCTTCTCCTCCGGAAGCTCCGCGATCATGGCCTCGGTCGTGAGCAGCAGCGACGCGATCGACGCCGCGTTCTGCAGCGCCGAGCGGACCACCTTGGCCGGGTCGATGACGCCCGCCTTGACGAGGTCCTCGTAGGTGTCGGTCGCGGCGTTGTAGCCGAAGTTGACGTCCTTCGAGTCCTTCACCTTCTGGACGACGATCGAGCCCTCGAGGCCGGCGTTGCTCGCGATGTTGCGGAGCGGGGCCTCGACGGCGCGGCGGATGATGTCGGCGCCGACCTTCTGGTCGCCCTCGAGCTGCAGCTTGTCGACCGCCTTGGCCGCCCGGAGCAGCGCCACGCCGCCGCCCGGGACGATGCCCTCCTCGACGGCCGCCTTGGTGGCGTGCATCGCATCCTCGACGCGCGCCTTCTTCTCCTTCATCTCGGTCTCGGTGGCGGCACCGACCTTGATGACGGCCACGCCGCCAACCAGCTTGGCCAGCCGCTCCTGCAGCTTCTCGCGGTCGTAGTCCGAGGTTGTGTCCTCGATCTGCGCGCGGATCTGCTTGACGCGGCCCTCGATGGCGCTCGACTGGCCGGCGCCCTCGACGATGGTCGTGTTGTCCTTGTCGATGACGACCTTCTTGGCCTTGCCGAGGTCCTCGAGCTTGACGTTCTCGAGCTTGATGCCGAGGTCCTCGGTCAGCGCACGGCCGCCCGTGAGGATCGCGATGTCCTCGAGCATGGCCTTGCGGCGATCACCGAAGCCAGGCGCCTTGACCGCCGCGGCCTGCAGCGTGCCGCGCAGCTTGTTGACCACGAGGGTCGCCAGGGCCTCGCCCTCGACGTCCTCGGCGATGATGAGCAGCGGACGGCCGCCGCGCGCCACCTGCTCGAGCACCGGCAGCAGGTCCTTCATCGACGAGATCTTCTTCTCGTGGATGAGGATGACCGGGTTCTCGAGCACCACTTCCATCCGATCGGGGTCGGTCACGAAGTAGGGCGAGAGGTAGCCGCGGTCAAACTGCATGCCCTCGACGACCTCGAGCGAGGTCTCCATCGACTTGGCCTCTTCGACCGTGATCACGCCGTCCTTGCCGACCTTCTCCATGGCCTCGGCGATGATCGTGCCGATGGTGCTGTCGCTGTTGGCCGAGATGGTGCCCACCTGCGCGATGGCGTTGCCGCTCACCGGCTTGGCCAGCGACTTCAGTTCGTTCACGATGGCCTCGACGGCCTTGTCGATGCCGCGCTTGATCTCCATCGGGTTGCCGCCGGCCACGACGTTGCGCGCGCCTTCGCGGTAGATGGCCTGCGCGAGCACGGTCGCCGTCGTGGTGCCGTCACCGGCGATGTCGCTCGTCTTGCTCGCGACCTCGCGCACCATCTGCGCGCCCATGTTCTCGAGCGGGTCGGCCAGCTCGATCTCCTTGGCGACGGTCACGCCGTCCTTGGTGATCGTGGGCGAGCCGAACTTCTTGTCGAGGACGACGTTGCGTCCCTTCGGCCCCAGGGTCACCTTGACCGCGTTGGCCAGGTGGTTGACGCCGCGGAGGATCGCCTGTCGCGAATCTTCACCGTAGATAATCTGCTTCGCCATAGTCGTTCGCTCCCGTTAGCCCACCACCGCGAGCACTTCGTCCTCGCGCATGATGAGGTACTCCTTGCCGTCAAGCTTGATTTCCTGGCCGGAGTACTTGCCGAACAGGATGGTGTCGCCTTCCTTCACGTCGAGCGGCGTGACCTTGCCGTCGTCGCGGAGCTTGCCCTTGCCCACGGCGATGACCTTGCCCTGCTGCGGCTTCTCCTTCGCGGAGTCGGGGATGATGATGCCCCCCACCTTCTGCTCCTGCTCTTCGATGCGCTCCACTATCAGCCTGTCGTGTAGCGGACGGAGGTTCATGCTCTTCACTCCAGTCGGAATCTGGGCGCTCGAGTGCGCCCGGGAACTGAGAAACCTGCGGATCGGCGGGATTAGCAGTCGCCGCTTCCGACTGCCAAGTATAGCGCACGCCAGTTGGCAGTCAAGGGGGCGGACTGCCACGCTCAGCGCTTCGCGACGCGCCGCGCGCGGGCGGGGCGGGAGGCCGGGCGGCCGTCGAGGCCGTGCCGCTCGATCTTCCGGGCCAGCGTGTTGCGGTGCAGCCCCGTGAGCTCCGCGCAGCGGACGATGCTGCCGTTGGATGCCTTGAGCGCGGCCTCGAGGAAGCGGCGCTCGAACTCCCGCTCGGCGTCCGGGTAGCGGATGCCGCTCGAGACCATCGCCGCCACGAGCTTCTCGAGATCCCTCAGCATCGCGTCACGCAAACGGCAGGCCGGTGAGCCGCGTGTAGGCCTCGAGGTACTTCTCGCGCGTCCTGGCCACGACGTCGGGCGGGAGCGACGGGACGGGCGGCTGCTTGTTCCACGCGATCGACTCGAGGTACTCGCGGACGTACTGCTTGTCGAAGCTCGGTTGCGGCCCGCCCGGCGCGTAGGCGTCCGCGGGCCAGAACCGCGACGAGTCGGGCGTCAGGACCTCGTCGATCAGCACGAGCTCGGCGGCGTCACCCTCGCCGACGAGGCCGAACTCGAACTTGGTGTCGGCCACCAGGATGCCGCGCGTGGCCGCGTGCGCCGCGCCGCGGGCATACAGGGTGAGCGTCAGGTCGCGGAGCTGCCCGACGCGCGCCGTCCCGATGCGCGCGGCCGCCTGCGCCTCGGAGATGTTCTCGTCGTGGCCGCTCTCCGCCTTGGTGGCGGGCGTGAAGATTGGCGCCGGCAGCTGCGCGCACTGGACGAGGCCCGCCGGCAACGGGATGCCGCAGATGGCGCCCGTCGCCTGGTAGTCCTTCCAGCCCGAGCCTTCGAGGTAGCCGCGTGCCACGCACTCGATAGGCAGGGGCGTCGTCCGCCGCACCAGCATCGTGCGCCCGCGCAGCCGATCCGCGTACGGCCGGACGACGGCAGGGAAGTCGGCCGGGTCCATCGACACGAGGTGGTGCTTCACCGTGTCGGCGAACATCGTGAACCAGAACGCCGACAGCTGCGTGAGGATGCGGCCCTTGTCGGGGATGCCGGAGCCCAGCACGTGGTCGAAGGCCGAGATCCTGTCGGTCGCCACCATCAGCAGGTGGTCGGCGTCCACCTCGAACACTTCGCGCACCTTGCCGCGACGCAGGAGCGGCAGCGGCAGGTCGGAGCAGTCGAGCAGCGGGGCGATCGTCACGGGTGATATCCGGGCGGGTACGCTGTCTGCACGCAGGCAGCGGAGCGCGCCGCCTACGATACCGCAGATCGGCGGTCCGGGGATCGGCGGGTCAGCGCGACGGCGGCGTGTCGGGCAGGCGCCGGCGCAGTTCCTCCAGGAACCGGTCGCCGTCCTCGGGCGAGATCAGCAGCGACCGCGTGCCGTAGTCGATGCGCAGCCGATCCAGGGAGAGCGCAGGGCTCGACAGCGGGTTCCGAGTGGGCGTGACACGGCGGATGTCCCGGAGTGGCACGCGCCAGACGAACGGCCCCGAGCGCACCGTCAGCACGTCGCCGTCGAGCGTGTACGCGGTGCTCCGCACGAGCCACAGCGGCAGGCCGACGGTGACGAGCAGCACGGGCGAGAACAGCAGCGCGCGCAGCGGCGATCCGTCGATGGCTGTCGCGATGATGGCGACCAGCGGCGGGATGGCGGCCGCGACCAGCAGGACGCGCACCCACCAGTCCACTTTCGAGCGGAACGTCACGGACGGCAGGTCGGCAGCGGAACACACGTCAGCGCGTCACCTTGGGGCGGCGGTACACCGGTCAGCGCGTGGGCGACATCGCCGGCTCGTGCCGCCGCACGACAAGCGTGCCCCGCGTGACGGTGAGCGCGACGCGCGGGCCGCCGCCGTCGAACGCGCTCGAGGCCGTCACGACGTCGCCATCCCGGGTCGGCGTGAGGCCGTCGGGGAGCCGCATCTCGCCCCTGTCGACGCGCACATCGAGCGACAGCGCGCCAGGGGGGAGCGTCACGTCGAGGTCGTCGCGCTCGACCTCCACCGTGACCGGCGCCGGCTGGCGCATGGCGAGCGACACCGTCAGCCGTTCGGCGTCGACGTCGACGGGGCCGCCGATGTCGCGCAGCTTCAGCGTGCCGCCGCTGCCGGTCACCGACACCGGGCCGCTGCCGCCGATGACCTCGAGCGTGGAGCGCTCCCCGGCAATCGTCACCGGGCCGGCGGCGTCGGTCACCTCGACGTCGGAGGTCTCGACGTCGAGCGTAGCCGCGGCTGGGCGGACGAGCCGAACGGTGCTGCGACGCGCCTCCAGCTCGACGCGGGCGGCCTCGCCGATCTCGATGCGCCCTTCGCGGTGCGACCCCGCCGTCTCACCCCTGACGCCGGCTACCGTCACGTCGCCGCGGAACTCGTCGAGCGTCAGCGCGGCGACGTCCCTGACGTCGGCGACGCCGCGGCCCTCGAGCTCCAGGCGCAGGTGCCGCGGCACTTCGAGCGTCAGCGTCTGGTCGGGACGCGTCCCTTCATCGCCGAGACGCACGTCCACGTCGACCGCGTCGCCGCCCTGCACCAGGTGGATCTCGAGCGCCTTCTCGAGCCGGTCGAGGTCCGCGTCGTCGAGCCCGCGGAGCGTGATCGTCGCTGCCAGACGGATCGTGTCGCCGTCCACGGCGGAGACGCGGAGCCGACCGCGGAAATCCTGCACGCGCACGCGCTCGGTCCCGGGGGCCACGGCTGCGTGGGTCTCGCGCTCCACCTCGCGGACGGCCTTCCGGTCGCCCATCTCGCGGCGGACGTCGCGGATGACCTCGCTGAGCGAGAAGCCGTCGCCCTTCGGCGCCGATGGCGCCGTCGCCTGGTAGAGCACGGTGCCCACCACGACGAAGCCGAGGATCAGCAGGAGCTCACGCTTTCCCATTGGCGCCCAAACCCCAACCTATAGTACAGTCGCGCCCAGCAAGCCCAACGGCTTATGATGGGCTATCTCAAGACGACTCTCGTACTCCTGGCCACCGTGCTCCTGGTGGCGGTCTTCCTGCGCCACGCGGATCTGTCGGCGGTCGCACGAGAGTTGCGCCAGGCCGATCCGGGGTACGTCCTCCTGGCGGTGGCCGCGACGGTCGCCACGTTCATCTTCCGCGCCTGGCGCTGGCAGCATCTGCTCGCGCCCATCGGCCAGGCGGGTTTCGGCAACGCCTTCCGGACCACGGTAATCGGCTTCGGCGCCAACGGCCTGCTGCCCGGCCGCGTGGGCGAGGTACTGCGCCCGTACCTCCTCGCGCGGCGCGAGGGGCTCGACCCGACGGCGACGTTCGCGACCATCGTCCTCGAGCGGGCGCTCGACCTCATCGCCCTCCTCTGCCTGTTTGCCGTGTCGGTCTCCGTCTTCGACCCGCAGTTCACCGTGAAGGACGGAGAATCCCTGCGCGCCGTTCGCGTCGGCGGGCTGCTGGCCGGGGGCGCGGCTGCCGCGGGCCTCGCCGTGGCCTTCGCGATGGCGGGCCATCCCGAGCGGGTGCAGTCGTGGACGGCCTGGCTGACCGCGTGGCTGCCGCGGCGGCTCGCGCGGCTGGTGACGCGTCTCGTCGGGGCCTTCGGCCGGGGCTTCGGCGCGCTGCGCTCGCCGCGCGCCCTCGGGCCGGCGCTCGGCTGGTCGGCGGCCGTCTGGCTCTCGATTGCGCTCACGACATGGGCGATGGCGCAGGCGTTCGGGCTCCGCCTGCCACCGGCCGGCACGTTCGCCGTGCTGATGGTGCTGACCGTCGGCGTCGCCGTGCCGACGCCAGGCGCCGTCGGTGCCTTTCACGAGGCCGTCCGGTTTGCCATGGTGTCGTTCTTCGGCGCCGACAACGACACCTCGGTGGCGATGGCCGTGGCGCTGCATGCGCTGGCGTTCCTGCCGGTGAGCGCCCTGGCGATCTACTTCATGGCGCGCGAGGGCCTGTCGTTGTCGCGGATGCGCGCGATGGTCGAGGAAGGGAGTCACGCCACGTGAAGTGCCCGTACTGCGGACATCTCGAGGACAAGGTCGTCGACTCGCGGGAGAGCCGCGAGGGCGAGGTCATCCGTCGCCGGCGCGAATGCCTGGCGTGCGGCCGGCGCTTCACCTCCTACGAGCGCGTCGACGAGATTCCCTACATGGTGGTCAAGAAGGACGGGCGCCGCGAGCGGTTCGAACGGCAGAAGCTCATCGCCGGGCTGCTCAAGGCGTGCGAGAAGCGCCCCGTCAAGGTGAGCGCGCTCGAGGCCATCGCCGACCGCGTGGAGGGCGCCCTCCAGGAGCGCCCGGATCGCGAGATGTCGACCACCGAGATCGGTCACGTCGTGATGCAGGAGCTCAGGCAGCTCGACAAGGTGGCCTACGTCAGGTTCGCTTCGGTGTATCGTCACTTCCGTGACATCGGGGAGTTCATGACCGAGCTCGAGGACCTCCTCAACGCCAAGGACTGATGCGCCGCCTGCTGACTCTGCTGCTCGTGTGGGGCGCAGCGGCGGTGCCGCTGCTGGCCAGCGACCCCGAAGTGCGGGTCGAGACGACGATCCGCGACGGACACGTCTTCGTGAGCTTCCAGGTGACCGGCGACGTCCCCGACGACGTGCGCGCGTCGATCCAGAGCGGCCTGCCCACGACGTTTGCCTACGACGTCGTTCTGCGCCAGGAGACGCCGTGGTGGTTCGACAGGACGCTCGCCTCGGCACGTGTCTCGGCCATCCTCCGGTTCGACAACCTGACCCGCCGCTATCATGTGACGTTCATCGAGGACGGTCGCGTCGAGGAGGTGCGCACGACCGACGACGAGGCAACGGCGCTCCAGTGGACGACGATCTTCCGCGCGCGGCGGCTCGCCAGCGTCCGACCGCTCGAGGACAACGGCGAATACTATGTGCGCGTGCTCGCCGAGGCACGCCCACGGGGCCTGAGCTGGCCCTGGCCGTTCGGCCGCGACTCGGTGCTGGGCAGCGTGTCGTTCCGCTTCCGGCAGTAGCGCGGCGCGGGCGCACGCGCGGTCCCCTCACGGCTCATGGCCCCGAGCTCTCGCCTGACGTCGTCGATGCTCTCGGTGACCCGGCCGGCCGCCGCGAGCACCCCTGAGGCCGCGGCGCGCGACGCGACACGCGGGACACCGCCGCCGCCGTCCTCGGCGCCCCGCGGCCCGCGCCCGCTGCGCGACAGTCCGCTCTTCATCCTCCTGGCCATCGCCCTGCTCGGCGTGGCGCTCGTCGGCCTCGTGGCGCTCGTCGACCGCTCGTCGGGCCTGTCGCCGGCCCTGCTCTCGGAGGTCGTCCTCTACGCGCTGGTCGCCGTCGACCTGACGATGCTGTGCGCGCTCGGGTTCGTGCTCGCGCGCAACGTCATCAAGCTGCTGGTCGAGCGGCGGCGCGCGCTGCCGTTTGCGCGCTTCCGCGCGAAGCTCGTCGCGGCGATGCTCGGGCTGTCGCTCGTGCCGGCCGTGCTCGTGCTCATCGTCGGCAGCGAGCTGATTCGCAACAGCGCGAGCCGGTGGTTCGCCCCGCCCATCGACGATGTCCTCGGCGCCGCACGCGAGATCGCGAGCGATTACTACCAGGAGAAGCAGTTGCAGGCGGCCCGCCAGTCGGTCCGCCTGGCCGGCCTGCTCGCCTCGAGCGTCGAGCGCGGCGACGTCGCCGCGATCCGCGCGCGGGTGGCACCGGAGGTGGCGTCGGGACGGGCCGCGCTCGTCGAGGTGTACCGCATCGTGCCCGACGCGGGGCCGGTGGACGTGGAGCCGCTCTTCGACGTGGCGGCGCCGACGATTCCTCCGGACGTGTCACGCGCCTCGGCCGACAGGCTGGCCGTGAGAGTCGCAGCCGGCAGCGACGACACGCGGTCGATCGAGCCGCTGCGCGACGGCGACGAGCTGGTGCGCGCGGCCGCGCTCGTCAGGTCGCCCGACTCGCCGCGGCCCGTCGGGATCGTCGTCGTGAGCGAGCACCTGTCGGGCAACCTCGCGCGCCAGAGCCGGCGCATGGTCGAGGCCTACGAGGGCTACCAGCAGCTGCGGCTGCTGCGGCGCCCCATCGAGGGCGTGTACCTCTCGTTCTTCCTGATGATCACGCTCTTCATCCTGGTGAGCGCCACCTGGCTGGGGCTCTACACGGCGAAGCGGATCACGCGTCCCATCAACCTGCTTGCCGCCGGGACGCGCGAAATCGGCGCGGGACACTTCGACTACCGCATCGAGCCCGAGACGGCCGACGAGTTCGGCCAGCTCGTCGAAGCCTTCAACACCATGGCCGGCGAGCTCCAGCAGTCGCGCAGCGAGCTCGAGCGCAAGCGCCGCGAGGTGGAGGGCCGCGGACGGTACATCGAGACGATCCTCAAGCGCATCGCGACAGGCGTCCTCTCGCTCGACGCGCGGGGGCGCATCAACACCATGAACAGCGCCGCCGCGCGCCTCCTGGGGCTCGACGCCTCGGCCGTCGGCCAGCCGTTCGAGCAGGTGTTCGCGCGGCCGGACCTGCGGCCGCTGCTGCCGATTCCACAGGCGGCCACGCGGGGCAAGGGAGGCACGGCGGGGCACGAGATTGCGGTCGTGCGCGACGGGCGCGAGCTGCACCTCGCCGTGGCGGCGACGCCGCTGCGCGACGAGGGCGGCGGCGAGGGCACGGTGCTGGTGTTCGACGACGTGACGCCGCTCATCCGCGCGCAACGGGTGTCGGCCTGGCGCGACATCGCGCGGCGCCTCGCGCACGAGATCAAGAACCCGCTGACGCCGATCCAGCTGAGCGCCGAGCGCCTGCGGCGCCACTTCAGCCAGGCCGATGCGAGCACGCGCACCCTTGTGGACGAGTGCTCCTCGAACATCGTCGGCGCCGTCGAGTCGTTGAAGGGCCTCGTCGACGAGTTCTCCCAGTTCGCGCGGCTGCCCGCCGCCCGGGCAATCGAGTCGGACCTGCACGCGCTCGTCGACGAGACGCTCTCGCTCTACGCGGGGCTGCCGCGTGTGACGTTCGTCCGCCGGTACGACACCTCGCTGCCGCCCGTGCGCGTCGACCCGGAGCAGTTCAAGCGCGTCGTGCTGAACCTGGTCGACAACGCCGTGGAAGCGTTCGCGTCGCGGCAGGGCGGTCAGACGGCCTATGCCTCGGGCACCATCACGATCAGCACACGGTGGGACGTCGACACCGCGGTGGCGCGCCTCGTGATCGAGGACGACGGCCCCGGACTCGGCAGCGCCGATCGCAGCCGGCTCTTCCTGCCGTACTACTCGACGAAGGGGCGCGACAGCGGTCTCGGCCTGGCGATAGTTCGGCGTATCCTTCAGGAACACAACGGCAGCATCGAGGTGAGCGACGTGCAGCCGCACGGCGCGCGGTTCACGCTCGAACTGCCCATCTGAGCGTCATGCGTCCAAGCGTACTGATCGTGGACGACGAAGCCGGGGTCCGTGCCGCGCTCGCGGGCGTGCTGCGCGACGAGGGCTTCGAGGTGGAGGCCGTGCCGAGCGGCGAGGCGTGCATCGAGCTGGCCCCAGGCCGCCACTTCGACGTCATCCTCCTCGACGTGTGGCTGCCCGGCATCGACGGGCTCGTCACGCTGTCGCGCCTGCGCGACAGGCACGTGGACGCCGCCGTCGTCGTCATCTCGGGCCACGGCAGCATCGAGTCGGCGGTGCGCGCCGTGAAGATGGGCGCGTTCGACTTCGTCGAGAAGCCGCTCTCGCTCGACAAGACGCTGCACGTGGTGCGCAACGCCCTGCGGCAGCGCCAGCTCGAGGCGGAGAATCGTGCGCTGCGCGAGCACGTGGACCGGCGGTTCGTGATGGTGGGCGAGAGCTACGTGATGCGCTCGCTGCGCGAGCAGATCGCGATGGCGGCGCCGACCAACGGCCGCGTGCTGATCGTGGGGGAGAACGGCACCGGCAAGGAGCTGGTCGCGCGCAGCATCCACGCGCTGAGCCGGCGCCGCAACGGTCCCTTCGTCGAGGTCAACTGCGCGGCGAGTCCGGAGGAGCTCATCGAAAGCGAGCTGTTCGGGCACGTCAGAGGGGCGTTCACCGGCGCGGTGGGGGACCGCCGCGGACGGTTCGAGCTGGCCGACGGCGGGACGATCTTCCTCGACGAGGTCGCCGACATGAGCCTCAAGACGCAGGCAAAGGTGCTGCGCGTCCTCCAGGAGCAGGTCGTCGACCCGGTGGGCGGCCAGGATTCGATCCGCGTGGACGTGCGCGTGCTCGCCGCGACCAACAAGGACCTCACCACCGAGATTCGCGCCGGGCGCTTCAGGGAAGACCTCTATTTCAGGCTGAGCGTCATCCCGATCTTCGTCCCGCCGCTGCGCGACCGCGGCGACGACATCCCGCGCCTGGCCGAGCACTTCATGCAGGAGCTCTCGCGCGAGCACGGCCGGCGGCCGCGCGTGCTGTCGGAGGGCGCGCTGGAACAGCTGCGCGCGTATCCGTGGCCGGGCAACGTGCGGGAGCTGCGCAACGTCCTCGAGCGGCTGCTCATCATGGTGCCCGGCGAGGTCGTCGAACCTCACCACCTGTCGTTCCTCCAGGGCGGCGCCGCGCCGGAGATGGCGGGGGAGCCGCTCTCCGGGCCGATCATGCCGCTGCTCGAGGCACGCGAGCGGTTCGAGCGCGACTACATCCTGCGGACGCTCGCGGTCCAGCAGGGCAACATCTCGCGCACCGCCGAAGTGCTCGGCGTCGAGCGCAGCAACCTCTACCGGAAGATGCGGGCCTTCGGCATCGCGCCGGCCCGCCGTCCGGAGGCGCGCGAGGGTCCCGTACCGGTCGAATAGGCGGGCGCGGCCGCGTGGGAGGGTCCGTGACATAATTGTCCGCGTCGGCGTCAACGCGATGCCAACTGCTTACGCATATGCGATGTCCCAAGTGCAGCTACCTGAGCTACGAGGACGTGACGCGGTGTCGCAACTGCGGTTACGACTTCGAGCTCGCGGTGCCGCCCGATCCGGCTGAACCGCCGACGCTCGATGCGCCCCTCGGCTCGCGCACCTGGGACGACCCGCCGCCGCGGCAGCCTGACGATCCGGCCGACGACATGGGCGGCCACGACGAGACGGCGGCCGTCGACCTGCCGCTGTTCGACCCTGCGCCTCCGGCCGACGCGGAGCCGCCCTCGCCGCGCCCTCAGTCGCCGCGGCGTCCGTCGCGCACGCCCGAGTACCCTTCTCGCGCGGCCGAGCCCCCGGGAGCGCTCGACCCGCCGCCAGTGCCGATCCCGCCCGCGCCCCCGCCGCTCGTGGTGCGCCGTACGGTGGACGTCGCGCGGCCCGCCCCCGCCGCGCCGGCACCCGCACGGCAGGCGCCAGCGCGGACACGGCCAGCGCACCCGCCGGCGCCGGCGCTCGACTTCGACGCCGACGTGGAGGCGGATCCGGGCGCCGCGGAACTGCATGACGCAGCCGTTCGCGAGTTCGACGCGCGCGGAGACGACACCCTGATTGACCGTGGGCCCGCGGCGACGGCGCCCGTCGCGGCGGCCGGCCTCGGGGCGCGCATCGGTGCCGGCCTCGTGGACGCGGCGCTGCTGCTCGGGATCGATCTGCTCGTCGTGTGGCTGACGCTGCGGCTGCTGGGCCTGCCGGCGTCCGACTGGCGGCTGCTGCCGCTGGCGCCGCTCATCGGCTTCCTGTTCCTGCTCGACTTCTCCTACCTCGTGACCTTCACCACGGCCTCCGGGCAGACGATCGGCAAGATGCTGACAGGCGTGCGGACCACGATGGCCGGCGGCGAGCGCGTGCCGTTCGGTCACGCGGTCGTGCGCAGCGTTGTCGTGCTTGCCTGCGCCGTCCCCTTCGGCCTCGGGCTCCTCCCCGTCCTCTTCGACGGCGAGGGCCGCGGCCTGCACGACCGCATGGCCGGCACGCGCGTGGTGCCGGCGGAATGAGCGCCGGCCCTGCGGCGCGAGGCCCATCCGTTCCATGAAGCAACTGTCTCTGCTGATTGCCACCGCCGGTGGCCTCGGGTACGTCCCGTTTGCCCCCGGCACCATCGGGTCGCTGGGCGGCCTCCTCGTCTACCTGCCCGTCCGCTGGGCGGGATTGCCGCTCGTCGAAGCCGCGGTCATCGTCGGGGTGTTCGTCGCGGGCGCGCTGGCGGCGACGTCGGCCGAGCAGCACTTCGGGCACATCGATCCCGGTCCCGTGGTCGTCGACGAGGTGATGGGTATGCTGGTGACGCTGGCGTTTTTGCCCGTCAGCGTGACGGGCGCGCTCGTCGGCTTCTTCCTGTTCCGCGTGTTCGACGTCGTGAAGCCGCCGCCGAGCCGGTGGTTCGAGACGCTGCACGGCGGATGGGGCGTGATGAGCGACGACTTCATGGCCGCGGTCTACGCGCACCTGATCCTTCGCGGCATGTGCTGGCTGTGGCCGACGTGGCTGCTGTCATGAGCGAGACGCCGATCCTCGAGCGCGCGGAGATCATCGCCGTCGGCAGCGAACTGATCGCGCTGGCGCGGATCGACACGAACTCGCGGCACATCACGCGGCGGCTGGCCGAGGTCGGCATCGAGGTGGTCGCGACGTCCATCGTCCGCGACCATCGCGGCAACGTGACCACTGCGCTCCGCACGGCGCTCTCGCGCGCCGACCTGGTCGTCGTCACCGGGGGGCTCGGGCCGACCGAGGACGACCTGACGCGCGAGGGACTGGCCGACGCCCTGGGCCGCGGGATGCACGAGGATCCCGGGCAGCTCGCGCGCATTGCCGAGAGGTTCGCGCGCCGCGGCCTCGAGATGCCGGAGAACAACAGGCGCCAGGCGATGATCATCGACGGCGCCGTGCGCCTCGACAACGCCTACGGTACGGCGCCAGGGCAGTGGGTGGACCTCGGCGCCCAGGCCGTCCTGCTGTTGCCAGGGCCGCCGCGGGAGATGACGCCGATCCTCGAGCACGTCATCGCCACGCACCTGGCGGGTCGGACGCCCGACCTGCGGACGTTCCGGCGGATCGTGCGGGTCGTCGGGCGCAGCGAGTCGCTGGTCGAGGCGACGATGGAACCGCTCTACGCGGCCTGGCGCGAGGGCGGCGTGCCGATCGAGGCGACGATCCTCGCCGCGTACGGCCGCATCGACCTGCACCTGTTCACGCGGGCCACCGATCCTGCTGCCGCCGCCACGGTGCTCGACCAGGCCGTCGGTCAGGCCGCCCGCGCCCTGGGCGATGCCGTCTATGCCACCGACGATCGCGACCTCGAGGCCGTGGTCGGTGCCGCGCTCGCCGCGCGCGGCTGGCGGGTGGCCGTCGCCGAGTCGTGCACCGGCGGGATGCTCGGGTGGCGTCTCACGGCCGTGCCCGGCAGCTCGGCCTGGGTCGAAGGCGGCGTCGTGACCTACAGCAACGCCCTCAAGCAGTCGCTGGCCGATGTGCCCGGCGAGCTCATCGCCGCCCACGGCGCGGTGAGCGAGGAGGTCGCCCGGGCGCTGGCCACCGGCGTGCGCCGCCGGACGGGCGCCGAGGTCGGCGCCTCGATCACGGGTATCGCCGGCCCGGAAGGCGGCACCGAGGCCAAACCCGTCGGCACGGTCTATCTGGCCGTCGAGACGCCCAGGGGCGCGATGTGCCGGCACGCCCGCTTCGTCGGTGACCGGGCGATCATCAGGCAGCAGGCGACGGCCGCCGCGCTCGACCTGCTGCGGCGCGCAGTCCTCGGACTGCCGCAGGACTGACGCGGAGAGGCCGTCATGACTGAGGTGCTGGTGCTGCTCGGGGCGTTCGTGCTCGGCTCGGTGCCGTTTGCGCAGATCGTGCTGCGGGGCCGCGGCCTCGATCTCCGCCTCGTGGGCTCGGGCAACGTCGGAGCGACCAATGTGCTGCGGGTCTCGTCGACGCGCCTGGCGGTGGCGGCGTTGACGCTTGACGCCGCAAAGGGCAGTCTGGCCGTGCTGCTGGCCCGTGACCTCGGCGGGGCGGCGCTGCCTGCCTGGGCGGGCCTCGCGGCGGTCGTCGGTCACGTCTACCCGCCGTGGCTCGGCTTCCGTGGCGGAAAGGGGATGGCCACGACGGGCGGCGCGTTTCTCGTGCTGGCCCCCGTCGCCACTGTGCTCGCCGCGGCGGTGTTCGTGGTCGCCGTCTGGTGGAGTCGCTTCGTGTCGCTGGGCTCGCTCTGTGCGATGGCCACGCTGCCGGCGCTGGTGTGGGTCCTGCAGGCGCCCGGTGCCGCCCTGGAGTCGGCCTGCGCGACGGTCGCGCTGGTGGCCTTCCGTCACCGCTCGAACGTCAGGCGCCTGATGGCCGGCACCGAGCGGCGGATCGGTCAGAAAGTGAGCGTGCAGTAGGTGGCAGCAGTGACGGTGGTGGGGGCCGGCTCGTGGGGCACGGCGCTGGCGATCCATCTGGCCCGGGTGGGTCACGACGTCTGGCTGTGGGCCCGCGACGAGCGCCTCGTCGACGAGATGAGGACCCGCCGCGCCAACGCCGGGTACCTGCCGGACGTGCTCCTGCCCCCGACGGTCAGGCCGACGGGCGACCTGCCCGCGTCCCTGACGCGCGCAGAGACCGTCGTCTGGGCCGTGCCCACGCACGGCACGCGCGTGCTCCTCGAGGCCGCTGCGCCGCACTTCCGCCCTGATGCGCTGCTGGTGTCGGCGACGAAGGGCCTCGAAGTGGACACGTGGCTGCGACCGTCGGAGATGCTCCGTGAGGTGCTGCCCGCGGGCACCCCGGTGGTGGTGCTCTCGGGACCCAGCTTCGCGGGCGAGGTCGCGCGCGAGCTGCCCACGGCCGTGTGCGTCGCCTCCGACGACGCGGCATCCGCCGTGCGCGTGCAGGAGCAGTTCCGCGGCCGGCGGTTCAGGCTCTACGCCAGCGACGACGTCATCGGCGTGGAGATCGGCGGGGCCTACAAGAACGTCATCGCCATCGCAGCGGGCGTCGTCGAGGGACTCGGCCTGGGTCACAACGCGCTGGCCGGGCTGGTCACACGCGGCCTGGCCGAGATGACGCGTCTTGCATGCGCCCTCGGCGGCCGCCGCGACACCCTGGCCGGGCTCGGCGGCCTCGGCGACCTGGTCCTGACCTGCACCGGGAGCGCCAGCCGCAACCGGCACGTGGGTATCGAGCTCGGGCGCGGCCGTCCGCTCGCCGACGTCCTCGCAGGCATGAAGATGGTGGCCGAGGGCGTCAACGCGTCGCGCGGCGTGCTCGAGCTGGGACGCCGGATGGACGTGGAGCTGCCCATCGCGCAGCAGATGGACCACGTGCTGTCGGGGCGGCTGCACCCGCTCGAGGCCACCGAGATGCTGATGATGCGCCCGCAGAAGGCAGAGTAGCCGGAAGCCGGGGCGGGGAAGGCGCGGTAAGCTGGAGAGGTGAGCTTCTTCGACCGTCTCAAGTCCAGCCTCCAGCGCACGAAAGACCAGCTGCTCGCGACGCTCGGCGAGGCGCCGGCGTCCGCATCCCCGGCCGCCGCCGGCGTCGCCGAACGCGGCCTCTACTCGTTCGACGCGCTGGAAGAGGCGCTCATCTCGTGCGACATCGGCGTGGCCGCCACCGACAGGATCGTCGAGGCGGTGAGGCGCCGGGCCGGCCGCGGCGAGGATCTGCTGCCGTACGTCCGCGACGAGATCCTCGCCATCCTCGAAGGGGCCGCGCCGCCGTCGGCCACGGGCGGCACGCCGCGCGTCGTGCTGATCGTCGGCGTCAATGGCACGGGCAAGACCACGTCGGTCGGCAAGCTTGCGAACCTTCTGAAGAACCAGGGCGCACGGCCGCTGGTCTGCGCCGCCGACACGTTTCGCGCGGCCGCCGTCGAGCAGCTCGAGGTGTGGACCACGCGCGCGGGCGTGGGCTTCGTGCGGGCCCAGCCAGGCGCAGACCCGGCTGCTGTCGTCTTCGACGCCATCAGGTCGGCGCGGGCGCGCAACCTCGACCCCGTGCTCGTCGATACCGCGGGTCGGCTCCACACCCGCGTGAACCTGATGCACGAGCTCGAGAAGATCAAGCGGGTGGCGGCCCGCGAGGTGGAGGGCGCGCCGCACGACGTCCTGCTCGTGCTCGACGCCACCGTCGGGCAGAACGGCGTCGCGCAGGCCCGCGAGTTCATGAAGGTCTCGGGCGTCAACGGCATCATCCTCACCAAGCTGGACGGCACGGCCAAGGGCGGCGTCGCGGTGGCCATCGCGCAGGACCTCGGCCTGCCCATCCGGTACGTCGGCACCGGCGAATCCATCGACGACCTCGTCCCGTTCGAGCCGAGGAGCTACGTCGACGCCCTGTTCGACACGTCGTGGTGATGCCGGGAACGGGGCGCGGCTCCGCGGAGGTGGACGGCATCGTCCTGCCGGATGACGACCGGTTCATGCGGCGCGCCCTCTGGCACGCCGCGCGTGGCCTCGGCCGTACGACGCCGAACCCGGTGGTCGGCGCCGTCATCGTCGACGACGAGGGCGTCGTGGTGGGCCTCGGGCACCACGTCCGGGCGGGAGGGCCGCACGCCGAGATCGTGGCCCTGGCCGACGCCGGCCCCCGCGCGCGCGGTGCGACGCTGTACTGCACGCTCGAGCCGTGCAGCCACACGAACCGCACCGGCCCGTGCTGTGTCGCCGTGCACGAGGCCGGGGTGCGACGTGTCGTCGTCGCGATCGGCGACCCCAATCCCCGCGTCAACGGCGCGGGCGTGGCCTACCTGCGTGAGCGCGGCGTGGAGGTGACCGTCGGCATCCGCCGCCTGGAGGCGGCGAGGCAGAACGCGCCGTTCTTCAGTGTCATGCAGCGGGGCCGGCCGTACGTGATCGCCAAGGCTGCGACGAGCCTCGACGGAGCCGTCGCCGCGCGTCGCGGCGCCCGCACGGCGATCACCGGCCGGGAGGCGTTCGTCTGGACGCAGCGGCTGCGCGGCACCATCGACGCGGTCGCGGTAGGCGCCGGCACCGTCCTCGCCGACGATCCAGTGCTGACGGCGCGCGAGCTCTGGCGTGCGCGGCCGCTGACGCGCGTCGTCTTCGACCGCCGTCTCCGTACGCCGCTGTGGTCGCGCCTCCTGGCGACGCTGGATCAGGGACCGGTGGCTGTGGTGACGACGCACGACAGCGCCGCGTCTTCGGCGGCGCGCGCGCTCGAACGGGCCGGCGCCACAATCGTCGCCACCGACGGCACGGTGACCGACGCGTTGCGCCGGCTGACGACGCTCGACATCCAGTGCCTGCTCGTCGAGGGCGGCCCGACGCTGCACGCGGCGTGCTGGCAGGAAGGTGTGGTCGATCGCGTCGCGGAACTGGTGGCCGACGTCGCCCTCGGGCCGGACGCCGTGCCGAGCGGCCTGCCCGTGCTCGCCGGTCATGTGTCACGTACGCGCGTCTCGCCGCTCGGGCGGGACGTGCTGATGGAGAGCGATGTTCACCGGGTTGATTGAGGACGTGGGGACTGTCGTCGCGCTGGCGCCGGTCGAGGGCGGGCAGCGGTTGACGATCCGCACGTCGCTGGCGCGCGAGATCGCGCCGGGCGACAGCGTCGCCACCAACGGCGTCTGCCTGACGGCGACGGGCGTGTCGGAGGACGGCTGGACCGCCGACGTCTCGCCCGAGACGCTGCGCGTGACCACGCTCGGGACACTGCGCCTCGGCAGCCGCGTGAACCTCGAGCGGCCGCTGGCAGCCAACGGCCGGCTCGGCGGCCACTTCGTGCAGGGGCACGTCGACGCCACCGGCACGATCGAGGCCGTGGAGGAGGAAGGCGACTTCCGGCGCGTGAGAATTTCGTTTCCCGACGCCCTGGCGCCATACTTCATCGAGAAGGGAGCTGTCGCAGTGGACGGCATCAGCCTCACGGTCGCGCGGCTCCATCCCGGGGCGTTCGACGTCCAGATCGTGCCGCACACGTGGGCACAGACGACCCTTGCCGACGCCCGTCCCGGGACGCCCGTCAACCTCGAGTGCGACATGATCGGCAAGTACGTCGTCCGCCAGCTCGCGCTCCAGCGTGACGCGGGAAACGGGAACCCCAGATGACGAAGAAGCACACCCTCCGCGTGGCCGGCAGCAGCCGGGGGCGCTCGCCGTTTGCCTCCATCGAGGAGGCCATCGACGCCATCCGCGACGGGCGGATGCTCATCGTCGTTGACGATGAGGATCGCGAGAACGAGGGCGACCTGACGATGGCGGCCGAGAAGGTGACGCCGGAGGCCATCAACTTCATGGCGACGCACGGGCGCGGGCTCATCTGCCTGGCGATGACGCCCGAGCGGCTGGACGAGCTCGAGGTGCCCCTGATGGTCAGCGACAACTCGTCGCGCACGGAGACCGCCATGTGCGTCTCGATCGAGGCCAAGGGGAAGACCACCACGGGCATCTCGGCGGCCGATCGGGCGGCGACCATCCTGACGGCGATCGACCCGCTCACGCGCCCGAAGGACCTTGCGCGTCCCGGGCACGTCTTCCCGCTGCGCGCGCGCACTGGAGGCGTGCTCGTCCGCACGGGGCACACCGAGGCCGCCGTCGACCTGGCCCGCGCGGCCGGGCTCACGCCGGCTGGCGTCATCTGCGAGATCATGCGGCCCGACGGCCAGATGGCCCGCGTGCCGGATCTCGCGCGCTTCGCCAAGAAGCATGGGCTGCTGATGATCACCATCGCCGATCTCGTGCGCTGGCGGATGCGGCACGAGCGGCTCGTGAAGCTGGCGGGGCAGGCGAAGCTGCCCACCGACTTCGGCGAGTTCCAGGTGCACGCGTACGAGAGCGAGGTCGATGGCGAGACGCACGTCGCGCTGGTAAAGGGCGACATCGGCGATGGCGCGGACGTCATGGTGCGCGTCCATTCGAGCTGCCTGACCGGCGACGTGTTCCATTCGGCACGCTGTGACTGCGGCGCGCAGCTGAGCACGGCGCTCCAGCGCATCGCCATGGAAGGGCGCGGCGTCCTGCTGTACCTCAATCAGGAAGGCCGGGGCATCGGCCTCGCGAACAAGATTCGCGCCTACGCCCTCCAGGACCAGGGCCTCGACACGGTGGAGGCGAACGAGCGTCTCGGGTTCAAGGCCGACCAGCGCGACTACGGCGTCGGCGCGCAGATCCTGCGTGACCTGGGGGTGCGGACGATGCGGCTGCTCACCAACAACCCGCGCAAGTTCGTCGGACTAGAGGGCTACGGGCTGGCGGTGACCGAGACGCTGCCGCTCGAGATTCCGGCGGGCGAGCACACGCTCAAGTACCTGAAGACGAAGAAGACCAAGCTCGGACACACGCTCAAGGGCGTGTAACCTGTCGCTTACGCATGGAGCGAGCATCGCGACCCCTCCGCGCCTTCTCGACGGCCGTCGCCGCGCTGCTGCTGGCGGCGCCCGGCGTGCTGAGCCAGCCGGGCGAGCGCCCGCGCGCGCGTGACCTCGGCCTGCGTCCTGGTATCTACGAGCCCGGACCGCTCAACGCCATCACCGACGTGGACGGCGTGCGGGTGGGCCACGTCACGATCGTCGAAGGGGACGACATCCGCACAGGGGTGACGGCCATCCTGCCGCACGGCGGCAACCTCTTTCGCGACAAGGTGCCGGGCGCCGTGTTCGTGGGCAACGCGTTCGGCAAGCTGGCCGGCGCGCTGCAGGTGCAGGAGCTTGGCACCATCGAGACGCCCATCATCCTCACCAACACGCTCAGCGTGGCGGCGGGCCTGGACGGCGCGATCGACTGGACGCTCGCGCAGCCCGGCAACGAAGACGTGCGCTCCGTCAACGCGCTGGTGGGCGAGACCAACGACGGCGCCCTGAACGACATCCGGGCGCGCCGCGTGACGGCTGCCGATGTGCGGGCCGCGATCGAGCAGGCTGTGCCGGGGGCCGTGGCCGAAGGCAGCGTCGGCGCGGGGACGGGGACGCGGGCGTTCGGCTGGAAGGGCGGCATCGGGACGTCGTCGCGGCGGCTGCCGGACGAGCGCGGCGGGTACACCGTGGGGGTTCTCGTGCAGTCGAACTACGGCGGGGAGCTCACGATGGGCGGCGCGCCCGTCGGGCAGGCGTTGCGCGCATCACCGCGCCCCGGGGGCGGAGAGGTCGGGAACGGCGATGGCTCGTGCATGATCGTCGTGGCGACGGATGCGCCGCTGGACGCGCGTGCGCTCGAACGGCTGGCGGCTCGGGCGCTCTTCGGCCTCGGGCGCACGGGCGCCTCGTACAGCAACGGCAGCGGCGACTTCGCCATTGCCTTCTCGACGGTCCGCGAGTCGGCATCTGCGGGCGGCGATGCCGCGGTCCGCGCGCGCCGCGTGCTGGCCTCCGACGCGTTGTCGCCGCTGTTCCAGGCGGCCCTCGAGGCGACGGAGGAGGCGGTCTACAACTCGCTGCTGCGCGCGACCACCGTCACCAGCCGCTTCGGTACGGCCGAGGCAATCCCCGTCGACCGCGTCCGCGAACTTCTCCAGAGGTAGGGACGGCTCTCCGAGCCGTCCTTCGAGCCGTCCTTGGGCTCTCCGAGCCGTCCTCCGAGCCGTCCTTGGCTCTCCGAGCCGGCCTTGGAGCTCTCCGAGCCGTCCCACATCCCTCAACTCAGCCAGGCGTACGTCGCCATCTGTGCAAGGGCGACAAACGACGCCCACACCCTCGGGTTGCGCCAGAAGGGCGCCGACGGCAGGTGCTCCGCGCCAGGCAGCCTGGGCGAGACGTACCAGATCACGAAGAGACACAGCCCGTAGAGGGCGATGACGATGGCGGTTCCCACGGTGGAGGGCATCAGCGTATCCAGGCGACGAGGCCGCGCAGCTCGTCGTCGCTCTTCGGCGTGGTGAACAGGCTCACGGCCATGAGCGAGACCGAGGCCGCGACGAACGACCACCAGGCCGTCCAGAGGTAGAGGGCGCCGGTGGCGGTCAGGACGGCCGCCGTGCCGACGCCGATCAGCATGCCGGCGATCGCGCCCTGCGTGGTCGCGCGCCGGGTGAGCATGCCGAACAGCAGCAGCGCGAACAGCGCGCCCTGGAAGAAGGACAGGAACGTCTGGAAGGCCTCGAACACCGAGCCGAACCGCACCTTCACCTGGTAGCTCACGATCGCGCCGACGACGATGAGCACGATGACGAGGGCGCGGCCGACCTTGAGGCACTCCTCATCGTTCGCCGCGGGTCGGACGAACGGGCGATACAGGTCGGTCACCAGCAGCGTGGACGCCGAGTTCACGTACGAGTCGAGGTTCGCCATCACGCCGGCGATGAACGCGCCGATGAGCAGGCCGAGCGCGCCGGGCGGCACGAGGCGGCCGATCATCATCGGCAGCACCTGGTTGGCGTCCCAGCCCGCGGTGGGCGCGCCGAGCTCGTCGGCGTACAGCGCGAGCGCGAGCAGCCCGGGGAGCACCAGGAGGACGGGGAACACCAGCTTGATCACCGCGGCGAGCACATACGATGCCCGGGCGTCGGCCTGGCTGCGGACCCCGAACGTCCGCTGCACGATGGCCTGGTTGCCCACCCAGTAGGCCGGGCCGAGCACCAGCCCCAGGCCGAGGATCACGGCGGGCCAGGGGAAGGCCTCGTGGTCGGCAGACGGGAGCAGCGTGAAGTGCTGCTCGGTCCAGGGGAGCGTCGACACCTTGTCCACCATCGCGCCGACGCCGCCGACCTCGTTGAGGCCGATGATGCACAGCAGCGCCGCGCCGGCGATCAGGACGACGCACGAGGCGACGTCGGTGACCGCAACCGCCTTGAGCCCGCCCGACGTCGTGAAGATCCCGACGAGCACCGACGTCAGCCCTACCGAGAACCAGAAGTTCCACCCGAGCAGGCCCTCGAACATCGCGGCGGCGCTCACGAAGATCGTGGCCACCGTGCCGACCATGAACAGCGCCCAGATGACCGCGAAGAACGTGCGGACCCCGTCGTTGTACCGACGGCCCAGGAACTCCGGGATGGTCGAGACGCCGGCGCCCCAGAACAGGGGCATGAACAGGAACGCCGCGATGAGCACCGGCATCGTGCAGGCGACGAAGTCGAAGTTCATCATGACGATGCCGTACCGGTAGGCATCGCCGGCGAGGCCGACCATGTCCTTCGCGCCGATGTCCGAGACGACGAGCGACATGCCGGCGACCCACCATGGCAGCGACCGTCCCGCGAGGAAGAAGTCCTGGCTGCTCTTGATGCCCCGGCTGGCCCACAGGCCGAGTGCCGTGATGCCGGCGAGATAGACGACGATGATGGCCGCGTCGAGGGAGGAGAGCTGAAGGGTGCCCATTCAGGCGGGGAGTGTATTACAGGCGTGCGCCGTCCGCCTCACGGACACCGCGAGCGGGGCATCCGTCGTGGCGCCGCACGCGTGCGGACGGCGTGATCACTCGTGGCGAAGGGCGTCGAGCGGGTCGACGGCGCTGGCGCGCCTCGCGAACAGGTACGAGGCCGCGAGGGCGACGATCGTAAACAGCAGCACCGCGCCGCCGATCGTGCGCGGATCGCGCGGCGCGATGCCGTGGAGCAGCCTCTCGACGTATCGCGTGGTCGCAAGCGCCCCGGCGACGCCGAGCGTCGTGCCAAGCCCCACCAGCACGAGGCCCTGCCGCAACACGAGCAGGACAATGGCGCCGTGCGACGCGCCGAGCGCCCGGCGGATGCCGATCTCCCGCGTGCGACGCGCCACGGCGTAGGCGAGCGTGCCGTAGACGCCGATCACGGCCAGGCAGAGCGCGACGCCGGCAAAGGTGCCCAGCAGGAGGGTGTTCACACGCCGGGGCGCGACGGCGGCGCCGATGACGACGTCCATGGGCTGCGCCGCGTGCACGGGCAACGACGGATCGACGGCGCGTACGGCGTCGCGGATGGCGCCCGTCAGGTCTCCCACGTCCTCCCGGTCAACGCCCCGGGCCACGAGCGCGAGGTAGTGCTGCGGCTGATCCTGGAAGGGGAGGTACACCTGCGGACCCGGTGCGGCCTGCAGCTGCGAGACGCGTGCGTCGCCGACGACGCCCACGACGACCGGCGTTGACGGTCCACCGCCCGCGTACTGCAGGCGCTTGCCGAGCGGCTCCTCGCCCGGCCAGAGCAACGCGGCTGCCGTCTGGCTGACGACGGCGACGGGGTCGTGGCGGCTATCGGTCCACGAAAGTTCACGCCCGCGCACGAGGGGAATGCCCATGGTGTCGAAGTAGCCCGGCGTCACCATGAGATACGGCGCGAATCGCTGGTCGATCGGCGGCGCGCCGCCGGCAAAGCCGCCTTCGGGCTCGATGGCCAGCGCGATGCCCATCTCGCCGGCCAGCGGCAGCGTGTTGATGGCCGCCGCACGGCGCACGCCGGGCCTCGCCGCGAGCTGTTCGAGCGTTCGCCGCACCAGGTCCGTCATCACGGCCGGCTCGCCGTAGCGGCCGGGCGGGAGCGTCAGGCGCGCTGTCGCGACGCGGTCGGGTTGCATGCCCAGGTCCGTCGACAGGAGCGCACGAAGGCTCGCCAGCAGCAGGGCGGCGGTGATGACCAGCAGGCACGCCAGGGCGACCTCGGCGACGACGAGACCACGTGTCGCACGCGAGGATGCGGCGACGGCACGGCCGCCGGCATCCCGCAAGGCGTCGGCCACGTTCCCGCGTGACGCCTTCAGCGCCGGCCACAGGGTGGCGATGAGCGCCGTCATCACCGTCAGGCCGAGCGTGACGGTGAGCACGCGCTTGTCGAGCCGAAGCGGCGCTAGGCCCGTGAGGCCGGGTGGCATCAGCGCGTCGAGCAGGGACAGGCCGCCCGCCGCGATGCCCACGCCGATGGCGGCGGCCGTCACGGCGATGAGGCTTCCCTCGACGAGCACTCGTCTCAGCAGGCGGCCACGGGTGGCGCCGAGCACGAGGTGCGTGGCCAGCTCGCGGCGCCGGACCGCTCCCAGCGACAGCAGCAGCGTCGCCGCGTTGGAGCAGGCCACCAGCAGCAGGACGAGGGCGCTGGCGAGCAGCACGGCGAGCGCCGTCGTGCGATCGCCGACGAGCCAGTGCCGCAGTGGGGTGACGAGATCGGCCACCGCGGCGAGGCGCTGTTCCGCCTCGCTCCCCGCCGCCACGTGGACGCGGCGTGCCGCGTCCAGCCGCGCCCGCGCGACGTCGATGGTCATGCCGTCAGCCAGGCGCGCCACGACGACGGCGGGCAGGAAGTTGCGGAAGGCGGCCTGCAGCTCCGACCACCGGACCGGCACGGCGATGGGGATCCATGCCTGCGTCGCGGCGGGAAAGCGGAAGTCCTCGGGCATGATGCCCACCACCTCGTGCGGCTCGTCGTTGAGCAGGACGGTGGCGCCGATGGTCGCGGGATCGCCGCCGAAGTGGGACAGCCACAGGCGGTGCGACAGCACGACCACCCGGCGGCCCATCCCGGCGTCCTCCGGCGTGAGCGCACGTCCCCGCACCGGGTCGCGGCCGAGCATGCGGAAGAACGCGCCGGTGACGAAGGTCACGTCGATGCGCACGGGCTCGGCCCCCGCGCCCAGGTTCAGGCCGCCGCTGGCCATCACGGCGGCGTGGGCGAAGACGTCGCGCATCCCGGCCAGGTGCGTGATGTCGAGCCTCGAGGCCCGCAGCACCATGGGCGGCGCAGCGTCGCCGTCGGCGCCGGCCGGCCGCAGGTCCGAGTAGTCGATCGGCACGTGAACATCGGTGAGGCGCACGAGCGCTTCCGGGTCCGGAAACGGCAGGGGACGCAGCAGGGCCGCGTCGATGGCGCTGTAGACGGCGGTGGTGGCGCCGATGCCGAGCGCCAGGGCGAAGACGGCCATGCCGGTGACCGCCGGCGTGCGACGCGCCTGGCCCAGCGCTCGCCGGACGTCCCGGGCCAGTCCGTCCCAGACGGCGGCTCGCCGCCCCTCCGGTTCGTACAGGTGCGGGCGGGCCGGGGGCGGCGACAGGAGCCGGCGCAGGGCCGTGGCCCGCTCGGCGAGGCCCGAGAGCACCAGGGTCGTCAGGTACAGGACGGCACCGGTGGGGCCGGACGCGCGAAGCATGCGCCGGGCGTCCTGCCGCAGGTCGTCGCCGAACCGATCCCTGAATGCCCGGGGATAGGCCAGCAGCGCCAGCGCGATGGCCCGTGCTGCCAGCCCGTCTCGTCGCCTGCCGGAGCCGGTCATGTCCGGTCTCCGAGCAGGCGGCGCTGCCGCGCGACATCGACCTGGCCGGCAAGCCGTCGCATCTCGGCCCGGGCGACCTCGATGCCCAGGGCCGTCAGGCGGTAGTACCGCCGCCGCTCGTCGACGTCGGCGGGACGCTCGGGCAGCTCCTCGATGAGGCCCTGCTCGAGGAGCCGCGCCAGCGCACGGTAGAGGGTGCCCGCGCGAAGGGGAGCGCCGGAACCGGCCCGCGCGTTGACGTCCTGCATGATCCGGTAGCCGTGCTGTTCGCCATCGGCCAGGGCGAGCAGGATGTCGAACGCGACGGGCGTGAGGGGCAGGAAGTGATCGGGGCGCAGCCGGTCCATCGGTCCTCGCGGTTGGATGTGTCGGGAATATATTCGTAGAGAATATATCTTGTCAACGCGCCTGGTGAGCCTGCACTTCACGCCTTGGTCTGCCCGTAGGATTCGGCGGCACGCGCAGCCCGGCCTCGTCCGCGGGTGGGACCCGCAAGCCGACGGACCGACACGCGGCCACCAGCACTCGGTCAACGGTAAAGCGAGAGCAGTCAGCGGGAAGCGGCGAGGACGGCTCGGAGAGCCGTCCCTACCACTCTGATCGCGGAATCGTTTACACTCTCTGTTTGCGCATCGGCCGCCCGACGGTCGC
>CAYSHC010000038.1:0-30685 GCA_964430855.1 uncultured Vicinamibacteraceae bacterium | reverse complement strand
TCGGCCATCAGCGCCCAGAACACCATCGTGCTGAACAGGTTGAAGACGCTGAACCAGACGTAGAACACCTGCCCGCTCGTCTCGCCCACGGCCTGCGGCGTGAACACGATCAGGGCCCAGAAGCCGACGAGGCTGAGGGCGAAGAACACGTAGGTCGCCGTGATGAACGTCATCCGGCGGAAGCGGCTCACCAGCCAGCCGAACACCGGGTTCACCGCCAGCGTGATGAGCGCCGTGCCGATGAACAGCCAGCGGATCGCCTCGATGCCGCGCTGCATGCCCAGCGCGTCGCGCACGGGGCGCAGCATCATCAGGGCCGTGAGCACACAGAAAAAGAAGAAGGCGGCCGCCGTCAGCGGCGCCACCTCCTCGCGGCGGACGTTGAAGAATCGCTGCAGCAGGGATGTCATGCGGCGCTACGCTCTCCGGGGCTGCGGGGTCGACGTCTCAGTACGCCGGCACGTGCCGAGCCGCTTACATCATGTGCCAGACCGGGTGGAATCGGCGATCCATGCCGACCCGCCGGGCCGCCCGTCGATGCGTCACGGGCGGCAGGCGCCCTCGGCGCGTCCCTCGCGGGGGGAAACGCCGGCACGGCCGGCGTCGTTCGGAGAGGCGTAATCGAGTTCTCTTCCAAGGACATCGCGAGACCATGACCTCACGCACGACCGACAACGGGGCCCCTGCCCTGACGACTCCCGAACCCGCCCGCCGCAGCTTCCTGAAGAGCACGACCGCCGCGCTGGCCGGCGGCCTCATCGCCGCCGCCGGCACGACGGGCAAGGCGGGGGCGGCGCCTGCCGCTCCTGACGCGCGCCCGCTCACCGAGCAGGAGAAGCTGTCGCGGATCGCCACCAACACCTATCCCCACCGCCTGCTCTTCAAGCGGCGCGCCGGCGGGATGATGGGCGGCGGTGCCGCGCAGGAGCGCGCCGAGGCGATGAAGAAGAAGTACGGCGAGATCACGCTGCTCGACTATCCGCAGTGGACGCGCGACCACTTCCCCGGCGTCACCCACATGGACCTGTGGTCGTCGCTGTTCGGCGACGTCACCGACGACACGATGTTCGCGCAGTCGCAGGTGACGCTGCCCAACGGCCAGTCGCGCACGACCTACGAGTTCGACCCGTCGCTGCCGGCCGCGAAGAAGTGGCTCGACCGGCTGGCCGACAACTGCGCGAAGACCGGGGTCCGCGTGCACCATGTCTCGAACAACGCCCCGCGCAACATCTCGGTGCCCGAGGCCGACCTGCGCCGCGAGGGCATCGAGGTGGCGAAGAAGTGGCTCGACGCCTGCGCGCAGATCGGCGCGAAGACCATGCGCGTCAACACGGGCGGCCCGCGCATCGTCCCCCAGGCGACGGCCACGTCCGGCTACCCGCGCAACGACGAGATCGTCCGGTACCTCGCCAATGCCATCGAGTCGTTCAAGGAGATGGCCGACTACGGCGGCAAGGTGGGCGTCAAGGTCACCATCGAGAACCACTGGGGCCTCAGCGCAGACCCGACGAACATCCGCATCATCCTCGACGAGGTGAACCACCCGTACTGCGAGGCCTCGCCCGACTTCTGCAACTGGGAGCACGAGTACCTGCTCTACCACGGCCTCGAGGCGCTGATGCCCTACACGCACACGACGGTGCATGCCAAGTACTGGGACCGCTGGGAGCATGTCGATCTCCAGCGCTGCGTGCGGATCCTGAACCACGGCGGCTTCCGCGGCGTCATCGCCCTCGAGTACGAGGACGGCCCCTGGGATGGCGTCGAGGGGTCGCAGCACCTGATGCGCGAGGTCCTGAAGGCCCTCTAGGCATCAGCACTCCGGGGGCGCGTTGGGTGACAATGATGGGCATGTCACCGGACACGCCCCCCGCCTCGAAGTCCCCTGCAGCCACGCCGTCGGCGGGCGCGGCCGTGCGGCCCGGCAACGGCGACCGCGTGATGCTGCAGGGCCCGCATTCCCGACGCCGCGAGCTCCGCATCGTCCTCCAGTCGGTTCGCGACTTCATCCGCGGCTTCCGCACCCTGCACTTCGCGGGGCCCTGCGTCACCGTCTTCGGCTCGGCCCGGTTCCACGAGGATCACCCGACCTACCAGCTGGCGCGCCAGGTCGGCGCGGCACTCGCGCGCATGGGCTTCACCGTGATGACGGGCGGCGGCCCGGGGGTCATGGAAGGCGCCAACCGCGGCGCGAAGGAAGCCGGCGGCATCTCGATCGGCTGCAACATCCGGCTGCCGTTCGAGCAGGCCGCCAACCCGTACCTCGACCGCTGGGTCACCTGCGAGTACTTCTTCGTCCGCAAGGTGCTGCTCTTCAAGTACTCGTACGCGTTCATCGCGCTGCCCGGCGGGCTCGGCACGCTCGACGAGCTGTTCGAGGCGCTCACGCTCATCCAGACCGGCAAGGTGCTGAACTTCCCTGTCGTCCTGATGAATCGGGCGTACTGGGCGCCGCTGCTCGAGCAGATGGACCTGATGGTGCGCGAGAAGACGATCAGCCCCGAGGATCTGGACCTGCTGCTCGTCACCGACGACGTGGACGAGGCCATGGCCTACGTCCGCTCGCGCACGATCGACCAGTTCGGGCTCGTCCCCCGCAAGACGCCGCACCCGTGGGCGGTGCTCGGCGAGAAGGGCCACGCGGGCGTGCGTCCGCCGATGCCCGAGGAGCGGACGCAGGGCTAGTCCGTTCGCCGGCCAGGGCGGCGGCGGGCAGGCCGTCCGCTACTCCTGACGCAACGCCGTCATGAGACTCGTACGCGCGGCCCGCCACGCAGGCAGCGCGCTGGCCGCCAGGCCGACGGCGACCAGCAGCGCGAGCGCGGCGGCGTAGCTCGCCGGGTCATGGCGCTCGAGGCCGAACAGGAGTTCCTCGACGAGCGGGCTCGCGGCGGCCGCGGCGCCGAGGCCCAGGCCGATGCCGAGCGCCATGAGCCACGCCGTGTCGCCGACGACGCGGCCGACGACGTGCCCGCGTGACGCGCCCAGCGCGAGGCGAATGCCGATCTCGTGCTCGCGGCGCGCGACGACGTACGCGATGACGCCGTAGAGCCCGACGCCCGCGAGCACGAGCGCCAGGGCGCCGAACCCCACCGAGAGGGCCGCGAGCAGCCGTTCGATGCGCAACGCGTTGTCGATGTTGGCCGCCAGGCTCGTGGTCTCGATGGAGAGCGACGGCGACACCTCACCCACGGCGCGGGCGACGGCGGTGGCCGTGGCCTCGAGGGGCTGGCTCGATCTGAAGACGATCGACACGTACGGGGCTGGCTCGGCGGCCTGCGCCGCCGCCAGGTAGATGACCGGCTCGTCGGCGGCCCTCAGGTTGCGGTACTTCGACCGGCTGACCACGCCAACGACCTCGTAGGTCCGGCCCGGCTCGCCGTTGAGCAGCCGCACGGTGCGCCCGATGACCGGGGCGCCGTCGAGGTAGCGCTCGACGAAGGTCTCGTCGACGATGGCCACCGGCGGGGCGTCGGCGTCGTCACGCCCGCTGAACCCGCGGCCCTCCCGCAACGCCATGCCCATCGTCGTGAAGAACGCCGGCCCGACGCGGTTCAACTGGCTCGTGACGTCGAGGCGATCCACGCCGCTGACCGCGATGGTGTCGTTCCAGGCCGACGGGCCGAGCGGCTCGAGGCGTACCTCGGACACCGACGACACCCAGGGCAGCGCCGCAAGTCGCTCCTCGATGGCCTGAGCGAGCGCCGGGCGACGCGACGCCCAGTCGGGCAGCGACTCGATGTTCACGTGCGCGGCAAAGAGCCCGTCCACGTCGAACCCCACGTCGACGGCGCGAAGGTTGCCGAGGCTGCGCGCGAAGAGCAGCGCGCCGATGAGCAGCACGAAGGTCAGCGCCACCTCCGAGACGATCAGCATGCGCCGCCACGACAGCGTCGCGCCTGCCGCCGACGTGCGAAGGCTCTGACGCAGCGCCAGCGCAGGCGGCACCCTCGCGGCGCGCAGCGCCGGCCCCACGGAGCACAGTGTCAGCGTCAGCAGGGCGAGGCCGCCGGCAAAGGCCACGAGCGGCCAGTTCATCGTGATGTCGAGCGACACGCTGCTGCCGAGCGCGCCCACGAGCGCACGGCTGAACACGAACGCCGTGAGCACGCCGAGGACCACGGCCACCACGGTGAGGATGCCGGCCTCGGCGGCGACGTAGCGGACCAGGCGTGCCCGCGAGACGCCAATCGCCAGGCGCACGGCAATCTCGCGCTCGCGATGGCTGGCCCGGGCGAGCAGCAGGTTCGCGAGGTTCGCGCACGCGATCAGCAGGACGATGGCGGTGATGGCGAAGAGCAGGTACAACGGTGGCGCGAACTGGCGGCGCAACGGCGAGATGCCATGGCTTGCCGGCCTGACGTGCAGGCCGAAGCCAAGGTACTGCTCCGCCTGCTCCGGGCGGTACTCGTGCGGCAGGGTCTCGCGGAACAGCGCCGGCGCGATCGCCTGGAGTCGGGCGGCGAGTTGCGCGCCGGTCATCTCCTCCGGCACGCGGGCAACGGCCGCCAGCCACCATTCGCGCCGGCTGTCGAAGCGGCTCGGGCCAGTCGCCATCGCACGCTCGGTGCAGAACGGGACGAAGACATCGGGATGGCGCCCGACCTCCACGCCGAAGAAGTCCGCGGGCGTCACCCCGACGATCTCGAACGCGTGTCCGTCGAGCCGGAGCGTCTGGCCGAGCACGTCGGGACGCCCGCCGAGCGTCCGCTGCCAGAAGCGCTCGCCGACGACGGCCGCGCCGGTTCCGCAGCCAGGCCTGTCGTCGGACGCGTCGATCAGCCGCCCGAGGCGGGGCCTGACGCCGAGCACGCGGAAGTAGTCGCCGTTGACGCCGAGCACCGTCGCCATCCGGGCCTGCCCGCCCTCGGCCAGGTTCGCCAGCCGGCTCGACCAGACGGCCAGCTCGGCGACGCCCGCCAGCTCGCGACCGAGCGCATCCACCAGGGCCGCGCTCAGGTCGGGCAGCGGGCCGGAGAAGTTGCCCGAGCGTCCGTGCCCGCGGTTGTCCACGCTGATGTGCCACAGGTGCTCGGCGGCAGGCACCGGCAGCGAACGCAGCACGAGCGCGTCGAGCACCTGGAACATCGCGATGTTCGCGCCGAGGCCCAGGGTCAGCACCAGGACGGCGACCACCGAGAAGACTGGCGCGCGCCGCAGCGCGCGGGCCGCCACACGCACGTCGCGCCATGTGTCGAGCAGCCACCGGCCGGCACGCTGGTCGCGACAGGCTTCCTTCACCTGCTCGACGCCGCCGAACTCGCGGCGGGCCCGCGCCTCCGCGGCGTCACGCGACAGCCCCTGCGCGACCAGCTCGTCCACCCGCTGTTCCAGGTGGAAGCGGACCTCCGCGTCGAGCTGCTCCTCGGCACTCCGGCGAGAGACTGGGCGGGTCATGTCGTCACTCCGCTGTCTGGAGGACCAGGGCGATGGCCCGCGAGAGGCGCATCCAGTGGGCCGTCTCTGCCTCGAGCTGTTTGCGCCCCTTCGCCGTGAGCGCGTAGAACTTCGCGTCCCTGCCGGTGTCGGTCTGGCGCCATTCGGACCTGAGCAGCCCCTTGCGTTCGAGACGGTGCAGCGCCGGATACAGCGAGCCCTGCTGCACCTGGAGCACGTTCTCCGACTGCTGCTGGAGGCGCTGGGCGATGGCGTACCCGTGGACGGGTCCGGTCTGCGCGATTTTCAGGATGAGCAGGTCGAGCGTGCCCTGGAGGAGGTCGGAGCGGGAATCGGTCACGGTCATACCCCTTGATGCTCTACATGTAAGGCATCTACATGTAGAGCGTCAAGGGGTATTGAGGCGGGCGGTCAGGCCGGCATCTGGACACCGGTGGACGGCTGCGCGGGGACGAGCCGTTTCCGCGCGAGGCAGCGCCAGGCGCGCGGCTCGACCTCGCGGCCCAGGCTGAACGTCGTCGACACGAGCTCGACGATCTCGAGCGCCGGCTCGATGGCCAGCACGATGTCGCGCGCCGAGCGGCGTGGCGGACCTTCCTCGCGGGGCGGCCCTTCCGTGCTGCCGACAAGGCTCAGCCACTGCCCCGCCGGCGCGAGGGCCTCGGCCACCCGCGACGCGAACAGCGCGCGGTCGGCGGCCGCGTCGAAGACGTGGAACACGCCGCGGTCGAACACGAAGTCGAAGCCCGACTCCTCGAGCGCCCCGGCCAGGAAGTCACGGACCTCGAACCGGACGCCGGCGCTGCGGCCATGGGCGTCAGCCTTGGCGCGCGCGAGCTCGATCGCGCGGGGCGCCACGTCGATCGCCAGGACATCGAGACCGCGCGACGCGAGCCACAGGGCATTGGTGCCCGTGCCGCACCCCACCTCCAGGACGCGTCCCGAGGTCAGGCCGAGGCGATCGACCACCTCGACGAGGATGGGATCGGGCACGCCCGTGTCCCACGGGACCTCTCCGCCTTCGTAGCGCTGGTTCCACTGTTCGGACGACATGCAGGACTCCTGTCGGGGCGTGCCGGTCAGCGCCGGCGACGCCAGAAGGGGATCACCGCCAGGGCCGCGAGGATCTCGATCGCGCCCACGACGGCAAACACCAGGGTGTACGGCCCGTCGTCGATCGACCGGAACAGGCTGACCAGAGTGCCGCCGAGCAGCGGCCCCAGCGCGAAGCCTATCGACCCGGCGACGTTGAAGCCGGCAACGGTGCTTGCGCGCTCACCGGGGCCGGACAGCTCGGCCGTGAGCACGAGCGACGGCGCGTACATGACCGCCGCCGTCACGCCGCCGACGGCCATCACGGGGACCAGCCACGCCGCCGGGACGACCCCGAGGGTCATGAAGAACATGCCGTAGAGGATGCTTCCCGCCACCATCATGCCGAAGCGGTCGCAGTAACGGCTCAGCGCACCCGACGGCCACGTGAGCACCGAGAACGGCACGAGAAAGGCCGCCATCGTGAGGCCGATGCGCGCCGGCGTGAGGCCCAGCCATGCCCCGAGGTAGAGCGAGAACGTCGAGACGATGACGCCCACCGTCAGCCGATCGACGAACGCAAAGAGATACGGCACCAGCAGCGGCCGGTTCCGTGCGAGCGCCTGCACCAGCGCGGCCGGCGACGGCCGGCGTGCGGACCGGGGCGGGTCGCGCAGCAGCAGGGGCGTCAGCACGACCATGGCCAGCATCAGCAGCCCGCCTAGCCACGGCACCCGCAGCGGATCGGCGGCGCCGAGCCAGCCCCCGAGCGGCGCACCGGCCGCGACGCCCAGGCTCACCGCCGCCCCGACAGCGCCCATGGACCCGCCGAGCCGCTCGCGTGAGGCGTGGTCGGCGCCGAGTGTCATCAGGAGCGACAGCGAGGTCATGTGGGCTCCGCCCTCGATGAAGCGCAGCAGCAGGATGACCGGATAGCTCCAGTCACCGGCGATGAGCAGCAGCGTGAGGCCGTTGACGGCAAAACCCGCCATGATGAGCGGCATCCGCCGGCCGAGGCTGTCGGAGGCGAGGCCCGCGAGGGGCGCCGCGAGGATGGCGCCAATCATGTTCACCGACATGAACAGGTGGCGCGCGACGTCGCTCGTGCCGGGAAACCGCCCCTGCGTGAGGCCCGTGAGGACCGGCACGAGGCCCGTCACGGGGAGCATGAGCAGGAACAGGCAGGCCGCGAGCCGGAGCGGGCGGATGGGCCCCGCCCCGCCCCGCGGCGTGGGGCGAGGGTCGCTCACGTCGTCTCGTCAGGCGACCAGGGCATCGTGAATTCTCCGGGCAACCTCAGCATCGTCCAGGTACCCCGCAATCCCGTGGCGGTTCCTGGTGCGGTTCTTCACGTCGGTCTTGTTCTCGATCGCCGGCTCGGCCGGGTCGAGCGGGAAATGCGCCGGCGTCAACGGATACAGCGCGACGATGTCTCGCTCGTCCATGGCATTGAACCACGCCCCGGCGCACGGCGGACACCGCAGGGGGCTCGTGAGCCCGCGCAGCGTCGTCCGGATCGGGCTGATGCCGAGCGGCGACCCGAGCGTGATGAACTGCGGCACCTGCCAGCGGCGCGACGCGCCGAGCTGCGTCAGCATGTTGTAGGCCACGACGGTCCCGAGCGAATGCGCGACCACGACCGACTCGCGCTCGGAGAGCAGCGCCTGCGCCACGCCCTCGTCGATGTACTGGCGGATGGCCGCGTTGCGCAGGTACTGGTACACGTCGCGCGTCACCAAAGCGATGGCACCGCCGCTGCCGTGGGGCACGAACCTGTCGACCGCACGGAGCACCGCCTGCACCCACTCCCACTGGAGCGGGCCGCGCTCGACGACGTCCTGCCCGGCCACCTCCGCCAGCTGCTCGTCGGTGATGCCGGCCTTCTGCCGCACCTCCTCCAGCACGGCCTGGATGAAGCGGCGTTCGTCGGGGCCGGTGTCGGTTCCGCGCACGATGATCTCGGCCGCCTCGCCGGGCGACCGGCCATCCACGAGATCGTAGAGCGTCGTCCCGTAGAACGGGAACCGGACGTCGGACTCCGGGATGGGCAGCGTGAGGCCGCTCTTGCGCAGTCCCTCGTCGAGCGCCTCGAGCCATTCCGCCTTGAGCGCGGCCGCGTCCTTGTGCTCCTGGGCCCGGCCGTGCACGAAAATCAGCTGCCGCATCACCACACCTCCCGCGATTCCAGAGCCTCTCGAAGCCGCTCGAGCCCCTCGCGATCGTAAAGGGACCAGAGCGAGTCGCGCACGTGCCGCTCGACCCCGTCGAGCGCCGGATGCAGACGGAGCCGATGCGCGCGCAGCAGCGCCCACCCCTGCGACAGCATCGGCACGAACGGGACGACGTGGGCCGCCCTGTCGGCCTGCTCGCCGACGAGGCGTCGCGCAAGCATCGCGACGTCGAACAGCTGCACGCCCAGGTCCGCCTCGAGCTCGCGCGCCAGCGCGTCGAGCAGGTCGGCCTGCTGGAGGTCGTGGTACGCGTAGGCCGCGTAGAGCGCCAGCGCCGGGTCGAGGCCGCCGGCCACACGCATGCGCGAGGCGAGCGCCGCGGCCTCGGGCCCTTCCAGCCGGAACCGGCCCTGCCGCGACACCGCCGAGGCGATGCCCCGCAGCATCCGCAGCTCCGGCAGGCGGTCGCCGTAGCGGGCGCGCCGGTGGTGCCACGCCGACGGCTCGAACGCGACGTCGACGATCTCGCCGTCCTCCAGGCTGACGACGGTCAGGAAGCCCTCGATGACTGGCACCACCGTGCCGACGTCGCCGCTGAACCGCAGCCATATGCTTGCAGGATTCGGCGGCGGCGCCACGCGGAGGTCGGTGCCGTCCTCGACGGCGTGCTCGGCCTGGCCGTCCACGATCCGGAACTCGACGATGTGTGCGCCGCGTACCTTGACGCCGCAGTGGGTCTCATGGTGGTCCGCACCGAACGGCGTCGCCACGCGCGCCGCGTCCTCGGCGAGCTCGGTGACCGGGTCGACGACGGCGGAACGCGTCGGTGCCATCGTTGCCGCCAGCTCGCCGGTCGAGCCCGTCATGGCCACCCGCAGCAGCGTGCGCGCCGCCTCGGCCGGGGAGCGCGCTGCCGGTCCGCCGCGCGCCTCCGGCGCCGGCGCCACGCCGCCGCGTGTGGCGACGGCGGGCGCCGTGTCAAGCCTTGCCAGCCAGTAGGGATGATCGACGACGATCGCGTCGGGCGTCTGGTTGACGCGCCCGGCGAGGCCGCGCGCGAGCAGGCGCCGTGGCATCTCGCGGTCGAGCGCGTCGCGCAGCCCCGCGGGTCGCACGTAGCAGGCGGCGTCGGGCGGCTGGCCCGGGGTGAGGGCGTCGGGGAGGCGCCCGTCGAGCGCCTCGAGCAGCACGGACGTGTAGAGCGCCGTGAACGAGCCGGCCGCTTCCGCCGGGTCGCGGATCTCGGCGGCAGTCCGGCCGAGCACGCAGGCGAAGAACTGGTCGACCGGCTTCGCCTTGTCGCTGTAGTCCTCGTTGGGAAAGATCTCGACGCCCTCGACGCGCTGCGCCTGGATCCCCTCGGGCGCGACGCGGCAGGCGTCCGAGATGAAGACCACGTGCGGGATGCCGGCGTACCGCGCCTGGTCGACGCTGCCGGCCACGTTCACCGCCGCGTGGGGCCTGACCGGCGCGTCGCTCAGGAGCCAGTGCTCACTCCTGTTCTTGTTCACGCCGTGACCGGCGAAGTAGATGATGAGCTGATCGACGCCGGCGCCGCTCACCAGTTCGTGCACCGCGTCGAAGATCTGGTCGGGCGTGACCTTCGCGCCGTTCTCGTCAGTGATCAGCTTCGCGTGCGTGCCGGGCGTCATCCCCTGTCGGCACGCCCACTCGTACATGCGCCGGGCTCCCGCGGCCGCATCGTGCAGCCGCTGGAGCTGCCCGGTCCTGTCGACCCCGATGAAGATTCCCGCTCGCGCCATGGACTCCCCTCACAGCGGTGGTCGCCTCGGCTGGCTCTGGAAGAGGCGCCATGCTAGCACAGCTGTCGGGCCGCTGACGGGCGCCGCGCGGCTCAGTCCACGTCGCGGCGCTCGCCGATCAGCAGCACCACGGGCGTGCGTCCGGGCGCGGTGAACCGCCCGTCCGCGGCGGCCGATCCGCGACCGACGATCTCCCCGGTCCGCGGGTCGAACCACTCGACGGGCAACCCTGCGGGGACGCCCTTGATGGCGACCTCTCCGCCCTCGGGCAGGTACGCGACGTAGAAGGTGCCTTCCTTCGCGAGCAGCGGCGTCGCTGACGCGGTCAGGTCCCAGCGGCGCTCGATGTCGGTGACGTCGTACCCGCGGAACGCCTTCGACACCAACCCGACGTACCGGCCGCCCTCGAGGTCGAGCGCGTCGCGCCACGACAGCGGTGCGTTGGTCCACTCGGGCCATCCCGGCTCGTCAGGCGTCACTTTCCATTGCCACAGGCCGACCGCCCCGTAGGCCACGCCCATGGTCCCGCCGTGCATCAGCTGGTTCCAGGCGTCGTGCCCCTGCCACCAGCCGAGGCCGTACCGCCCCTCCCCCATGGCCTCGTACGTGGACTCGCCGTTCATCACGGCCCTGGTCGGGACCTCGTCGTACATCCGCTGGACCTTGTGATAGAGCGACTGCCCTTCGTGCCCTGTCTGCGCCCACTGGAAATCGAGCCAGGGCTCCGACTGGTACGTGCGGTTGTAGTGGAAGCAGCAGGTGCTGTCGGGCGTGGCCCACCCGGCCAGGTAGTCGTCGTACGGGCTGTAGTGCAGCCCGGTCGGCTGCCCGTACGCATCCCACCGCTCGATCGCCTCGCCGGCGGGCTTGACGCCCGGGGCCAGCCCGTTGCTGTCGAGGCTCACGAGCCAGAAGGCCGGCTGGCTGCCGTAGCGGGCCACGAGGTACCGGCAGTAGCGTGCGTACTCGTCCGGTGGCACCTCCGAGCCGATGGCCGTCTCGCCCTTCCACCCGTAGCCGTGGGCGACGGGCGCGTAGAGCGGCGTGAGTTCGCGGTCGACGAGAATCTCCACGAGGGTGTCGAGCGTCCGGAAGTACTCGGGCTGGAGCTCGTTCATGTGACCGGCAGGAATGTCGGCAAACGCACGGGCGAACCCGAGCTCGGTGTTGCGCGCGTCCGGGCCCGTGGCAAACCTGTCCGGCTGCACCGTGATCAGGAAGACGGTATTGAACCCCTTGGCGTGCCGGTCGTCGGCATAGATCTCGACCTGCTCCGGTGTCGCCCGGAACGGGATGGACCAGGCCGTGTCGGCGACGACGAGAAACGGCGTGCCGTCGGCGTGCACGACGTTGCGTCCGCCAGGCGACATGCGCAGGAGGCCGTGGCGCAGCAGCCGGTTCTCGCCGGTGTACGGCACCGACCTCAGCGCGCCGCTCCTGCCGCCCAGCCCTTCGTCATCGACCGACGCGCTGCTCGTCCACGTCCAGGTGTGCCCGGCATCGGGCGGCGCGAACCTGACCTTCCACGTGTTCCCGCCGTCCCAGAACGCAGGGCGCTCGATGCGGGTGCCGCTGTCGCTCTCGAACCGCACCGAGACGTCGACGTCCGTGTACGGATTGGCGTACGTGCCCTGCGCCTCGAGGGCGATCTCGTGCGTCGTCCACTGTGGCACGGCGGGCGCGGGTGCCTCTTTGCAGGCGAGTCCGCCGCACACGGCCACGACCAGCCCCCCCACCGTCACGACGCCCTGCACCGTCGACTTCGCCTGCCGCACCTTCGAGGCCTTCCTTCCGCGCACGAGGATCACGGGTGATCCGTGGACCGACGCGCCGAGGTGCAAGCCTATCGCATGCGCCGGACGGTTGCCGCCCGGTCCCGGCTCCTGATACGGTGCGGCCGGCTGGAGCACAGACCTTCGAAAGGGAGCGACCATGCGGCGGTGGGTATGGCGGGCAATCGTCCCCGGAGTGGTGGCGGTGGCGCTGGGGACAGGCCCCGCAGCGCAGCCACGCGCGCTCGTCCTCGACAACCTGCGCCTGATGGACGGGACCGGCGCGCCGCCCATCGACGGCGCACGCATCGTCATCACCGGCGAGACGGTGACGCAGGCAGGCCCCGCCAACGCCGTCGTCATCCCTGACGGCGCCGAGCGCGTCGACCTCGGCGGCCGCACGGTGACGCCCGGCCTCATCGACCTGCACTTCCATATCGAGGAGGATCCGAAGCTCGCGCTGCGGCAGCTGAGCCACGGCGTGACCTCGTTTCGCGACCCCGGCGAGTGGGACGAGCTGTTTGCCGGGCTCCGCCGGATGATCGCCGACGACGGCCTGCCCGGCCCGCGCATCTTCACGGCCGGCCCGCATCTCGACGGCGAGCAACCGGCCTACCCCAAGGACGCCGTCGTCGTCCGCGACGCGGAGGAGGCCACGCGCGCGGCCGAGCGGAATATCGAGGCCGGGGCGACGGCGCTCAAGCTGTACTTCCGGCTGCCGCTGGCCAGCGCCCGTGCCGCCATCGCCGTCTGCAACGCGCACGGGATCCCCTGCACGTCGCACAACGAGATCCTCGACCCGCGCGATCTGCTGGCCGCGGGCCTGCACGGCTTCGAGCACATCACGTCGCTCGGCATCGGCCTCATCCCTCGCCACGAGGCCGAGCCCTACCGGCAGGCCATCCTGGCCGACAACAACGGGCGGCGTCACGGCCGCTACGCGATGTTCGCGGCCGCCGACCTCGACGGGCCGGAGGCGCGGTCGCTGTATGCCTCGCTGCGCGCGCATCGCCCATGGCTGGACCCGACGCTGGCGGTTTTCGAGCGCCAGGCGGACAGGCTTCCCAAGGGCACGAGCGCGGAAGACGGCGTGACGCTCGTGGAGGGCTTCAGGAAGATGCAGCAGCTCACACGGCGGGCGGCGCGCGAAGGCGCGCGAGTGGTCATGGGCGGGCACAGCTACGTCCCCTTCGCGGGGCGCGGCGAAGCGCCCTGGCGCGAGCTCGAGCTGCTCGTAGACAGCGGCTTCACGCCGCTCGAGGCCCTGACGGCGGCCACCGGGACGGCTGCCGCGTTCCTCTACCGCAGTGACTCGCTCGGCACGCTGGCCCCGGGCCACTACGCCGATCTGGTGGTGTACGGCGGCGATCCGACGCAGCGGATTGCCGACGTGCGGACGGTCGAGCGCGTCATGGTCGGCGGGCGATGGGTGGACGTCGCACGCTACCGCGCGTACTGAAGGCCGACGCGGCCGCGCCCGCACGCGGGTGCGGTTGCGCAGCAGGAGCGGCTGTGGAACAGTGTGAGCCTGGCTCGCCTTCCGCGGGCCCGTGCCACGTTCGCCGCCCCGCGCTCCCCCGATGAACCGACGCCGCGTCGTCCTGCTCCTCGTCCTGGCGCTGCTGCCGTCCTGCGCCGCGCGCGTGTTCGAGGACACGACGGCGCTGACGACGGCGCCGCCGCCGGAGCCGGATCGGCACGTGGTGCTGATCTCGATCGACGGCCTGCGGCCCGACGCCATCGACACGTTCGGCGCCACGACGATCCAGCGGCTGGCGCGCGAGGGACGGTACACCTACGAGGCGACGACCATCCTGCCAAGCAAGACGCTGCCCTCACACACGTCCATGCTCACCGGCTTCGAACCCGAGCGGCACGGCGTGCTGTGGAACACCGGCGCGACGGCGCGCGACACCGACATCGGCAGGTCGACGATCTTCGCGCAGGCCCGGCGGCAGGGCTATGTCACGGCGGCCTTCTTCAGCAAGTCGAAGTTCCACACGCTCCAGGCGCGCGGCACGCTCGACTACACGCAGGCCCCCGGAGGCTGGTTCGGCCGGTGGGACGACGAGCGCACGGCCACCGACGTCGAAACGTACCTCTCACGCGCGCGGCCGCACCTGCTCTTCGTGCATCTCGGCGGCCCGGACCGGGCCGGGCATGCCGATGGGTGGATGTCGCCGGCCTACGGCCGTGCCGTGGCCGTGAGCGATGCCGTCGTCGCGCGGCTCGTGACGGCGGCCTCGCAGGCGTTCGGCCCGGACGGGTTCACGCTGATTCTCACGGCCGACCACGGCGGCCACGGGCGCGACCACGGCAGCGACGATCCGAGGGACGTGACGATCCCGTGGGTTGCCTGGGGTCGCTTCGTGGACGGGTCGGGAACCCTCACCGACCGCCAGGTGCACACGACGGACACGGCGGCCACGGTGCTGTGGCTGCTGCGCGTCGCACCACCGGCGGGCGCCACCGGCAGGCCCGTGACCGGGGCGTTCAGCGCGGGGGCCGGCGGCAGGGACGAGACCGTGCCAGAGGCCTCGTCTCAGGGTGCCGCGTAGCTCGTGAACTTGCGCTCGTAGTCGAGCGTCATGCCGAACGGGAAGGCCTCGTACGGCCAGACGACGACCTCGGACGGCCGCGCAGCCTCAGGCAACAGGTCCATGATCGCGGAGGCGATGCCGCCACCGTCGTGACACTCGCGCACGAGCTGGACGTGCATGACGGGCCGCGCTCCATCGAACGTCAGCCGCACGGCGCCCGTCAGCCGGTCCGCGATCGCCTCGTCGGCATAGATCACGTCCTTGTAGAGCAGTACTGTCGTGCCGTTGGGCAACGCCTCGCGCACGCGGCCCCGTACCGCGACGAGCTGCGGTGGAAGATCGCCCGGCAGCTCGAGGCCGCGGCCAGCGACGGCAGCGGCTGCCTGCCTCGCGTCGAGCACCTTGAGCACGTCTCCCGTCTGGTAGCGAAGGAGCGGAATCGGCAGCGACGGGTCGAGCAGCGACAGCGTCGCCAGGCCGAAGCCGTCCGCGGCGGGCGCGTCGGCCTCGACGAACAGGCGCGACGGCGAGTACGTGAAGAACATCGGCGGCGCCTGGGTCTCCGTGCCCTCGCCGAGCAGGTCGCGCGCCAGCTGCACGTCCGCGCTCGCCAGACGGCGCAGCGCCGCCGTCGCCCGCGTCTCGAACAGCAGGTGCAGGCCCAGTTCGCCCACGCCGAACGACGACATCAGGTACGTATCGGGATGCTCGGCACTGCCGAGACCGAGCCGCGACGACATGTACCGGCGGAAGTGCTCGCCGAACACCTCTTCGCCGACGACGACCTGCACGCGATAGCGCCGCCAGTCGAACAGCCGGCCAGCGGCGTAGTCGACAAGGCGTTTCAGGAACAGCGGGTCGGCGACGAGGAGCACCTGCGCAAACGCCGGGCCGAACGTCTCGACCAGCGCGAGCGCCATGTCCTCGCGGACGCTCGTCGTCGCGACCGTCATCCGCTCGGACGCGAAGGTCACGCCCATGGGCAGGCAGTTGACGGCCAGCGTCGGCCGCGAGCACACCTCGAACGCCGCGTCGAGCGCCGCGTCGATGGCCGCGCCGCCGGACGCCTGCTCCGCGCGCGAGATCAGCCCGAACGAGAACTGCCCGCCATGGCCGGAGCTCGTGAGGACGCCCGCGAGGCCGGTCAGCGGCGTGGCCGCCGCCAGCTCGTGAATCGGAAAGCGGGCAAACGTGTTGTGCTTGCCGAGCGGCGGACACAGGCGCACGAAGTCGTCCACGCTGCGCACCGCATCCGGCGACACGCCGCGCTCGTCGAGCAGCGTGCGGTACCAGGGGTGCGTCGACGCCACCTGGTGGAAGACCTCGACGACGTGCGGGACGGGACGCGGTCCGCCTGCCGCCCCGTGCCGGTCAGGAGACATGCTGCCGTCTCGGGCGCAGCTCGGGCGGCAGGCCGTCGAGGAAGTTCCTGAGCGCAGGCACCTCGCCGCTGAGGATCTCGGCGTCGAAGTCGGCAAGGTCCATCAGGTACGGGGCAACGAGACCGAAGTAGTCGGTCTCGGGTCCGACCTGACGGAACGGGAAGCGGTACCGGACCACCAGGCGCTGGAGCGAACGCTCGGTAGCCGCGAGCCAGTGCGTGAAGCCATGGCGCTTGGACGCCTGGTAGAGCTCGCGATAGAGCGTCATCACGATCTCGCCGCCTTCGCGCCGGCGCTCGCCGGTCACGCTCATGCCGCCCTCGAGCGCGTAGTGCTGGTCGCCCTTGCGCCTGTTGTACCGCCGGCTCACCGAGAGGCGCGACACCTCGACGATCGGCGCGTTCGGGTCCGCGAGCACGGGGTGGTCGACGGTCACGCTGCAGTGGCCGAACATCGGCAACCCGTGCGCCGAGCGGCGGACGAGGCGTGCGGTGGCGACGAGTTCGCCATCGGTGTTGAGCACGCCGAGGTGCACCGCGTGGTCATCGAAGACGTCGGTTTCGATGCCGTCGGGGTAGTACTCGGCGGGCAGGAAGCGCCGCTCGTGGCAGTACACCTGGTAGCGCAGGCGGTAGCTGGCTTCGAGCAGCTCCGGGTTGTCGTCGATCTCGAGCGCCCGGAAGAGCGGCTGGTGCATCGATGGCGGTGCGTCGGCAGCGGAGACGATCATCGGGATCATCGGAGGCTGAAGGTGTAGCGCAGGCCGATGCGGGCCGTGCGCCCGTTCTGCGGAATGACGTCCTGCACGTGGGCCGAGCTCGCGGGATCCACGTACTGTGCGTCCAACAGGTTGCGCACCGTGCCGAAGAGCTCCCACGACCGGCCGAGCGGTTGCGTCATCGTCAGGTGCACGGTGGTCGCCGGCGCGACGCGGTTGCCGGCCAGCGACTGCCGGGCCCCGAGGTACTGGCCCTCGATGGCCAGGTAGGACTGCGCGAACGGCCCGGGGATGCTCAGCCTGCCCTTCAGCATCTGCCGCGGCGAGTTCGGCAGGTCGATCTTCGTGTCGCGGTCGACGGCGCGCTGCAGCGCGTAGCTCGCGGCCGCGCGCCATCCCCGCCAGAGGCGCATCTGGCTTTCGACTTCCAGTCCCCTGGCCCGTACCTCGCCCTGGTTGACGTAGGTGGAACCGAGGAACGCCTCGGGATCGGCCACCGGCGTGATCAGCCGGTCGGCCCGGTACCAGTAGCCCGAGAGCGAGGTGCGCAACCAGTCGCCCGTGTAGCGCTCCCACACCACTTCGTGCGTGTCGATCGACTCGGGGCGCAGGGCGTTGACGCGCTCGCCGAAGTACACCGAGTTGAGCTCGTAGGCGTTCGGCGCACGGAAGGCGTTGCCGTAAAGGTACTTGTACGACTGCGTCGGCGACGGCCGCACGATGAGCGCCGCGCGCGGGGTGACGCGCGTGAACTGCTCGTACCCGTCGTAGCGCAGCCCGAGCGTCCCGATGAGCCACGGTGTCAGCTTGACTTCGTCCTGGAGGTACACGCCCGTCTGCTGCGAGCGCCGGTCGAGGTCGAGCAGCGGGATCGGCGGATCGACGTAGCGCGACTGCTGGTCCTGGCGGACGTTGTCGATGAACTCGATGCCTGCCGTGAGCGTGTGCCTGTTGCCCAGCGGCCGGCTGGCCCGGGCGCCAACGGTCCAGCGCGTGCCGTCCACGCTGTTGACGCCGACGAGCGGCGGGCCGTCGGGATCGTCACCCGCCATGGGGTACGTGCCGTCGTAGGTGAACCGGTCGAAGGAACCGCGCAGCGCGAGCCGCGTGTCGCCGAACTGCCGCACGTACTCCGCGTCGAGCAGGGTGTGCCGGTCGGTCGTGCGCTCGGGATCGCCCCGCTCGTTGAAGAGCGTCCCGAACGAGGCGGTCGGCACGTCGCGGGTCCGCGTCCCGTACGCGCCCACGAACGTCAGGTTCCTGAAGGCCAGACGGCCGTAGAACTGCTTCAGCCGCTCGCCGTCGAGCCCCTCGGCGATGCCGTTGTTGGTGGCCGGCGAGTTGAACTCCGGGAAGTAGAGGCGCTCGACGCCGGTGCTCTCCTCACCCGTCGCCATCACCGCGAGGTCGACGCCGTTGTCGAACATGTGGCCGACACTGCCGCGGACGATGCGCGTGCCGAGGCTGCCGGCCTCGACGCTGACCCTGCCGCCCTCGAGCGACGCGCCCGACTTGGTGATCACGTTGACGACGGCGAAGAAGGCGCTGTCGCCGTAGAGCGCCGAGGCCGGGCCGCGGATGATCTCGACACGCTCGAATGTGGACGGGTCCATGCCGAACTCCGCGCCGACCTCGGCCTGGCCGAACACGTTGTCGTTGACGCGGTGGCCGTTGACGAGCAGCAGGATGCGGCTGTTGTAGTCGCCCGGGTTGCCGAAGCCCCGCACGCCCACGAAGCTGAAGTTGCGGTCGTCGCTGATGTACATCCCCCGCACGCCACGCAGGATGTCGGCCAGCGTGCGGTACCCGAACCGCTGGATCTCCTCGGCCGTGATGAACGAGACCGACGCGGGTGCCTCGGTCACGGGCTGGAGGCGTTCCGAGGCGCCGTACACGTGGCCGGCGTCGAGCGTCATCAGCTCTTCGAGGCTCAGCTCGGTCAGCGGCGTCTGCGCGACGGCGGCAGCCGGGACGACGAGCGTGAGCGCCAGCGCGAGAGCCAGCGAGCGACCACGGGAAAGCGAAAGGGTCATACCTGTCATGGCTGCCTCGCAAGTGCCAGCAGCCGGGCGCTGAGCTGAAGCCGCGCGCGGCGCGCGGCGTCGGTGGAGATGGCGAAGCGGAGCTGCCCCCGCTGCACGTGGAGCTGGACGATGCCGCCCAGCTCGTCGAAGGCGTGGGCGTCGCTCACGGTGAGCACCGGGAGGTCGCGGACGGCCGCCACGGCGCTGGCAACGGCCGCGCGCTGCCCCGACACGTAGAGCACGTGGCAGCGCGGCAGCGCGTCAGGCGCGACGTCGCCGACAATCTGGATGCGGTGGCCGAGTACTTCCTTGCCCGCCACCTGGGCCCTGAGCGCGCGGTCGATGACCGGGTCGTTCAGCACGCACATGGTCACCGGCGCGTTTGGCGGCAGCGCCTCGTCGGGCCACGTGGTGAACTTGACGAAGTTGAAGAGGAAGGCTGCCGTCAGCGAGGGGCCCGTGACCTCCTGCGCCGACAGCCGGCCCGTGGGCAGGAGCGTCGCGCTCGCGAGGACGGTCAGCGCAAGCCACCGCGCGACCCGCCCACGCGTGCGCGCCTGCCAGTTGACGAACGTCCGCACGCCGGCCCCTACGCCTGTCGGGCGACCGTCGTCGTCGCCTGGGAAGCCTGGAGCACCACCTCGATCTCGCTCACCAGCCGGGCCATCGTGATGGGCTTGGACACGTAGCCGTCGGCGCCGGCGGCCAGGAACTGCTCGCGGTCGCCCTCGAGGGCATGGGCCGTGACGGCGATGATCGGCAGGCGGCCGCCGCGGCGACGCTCCTCCGCGCGGATCGCGGCGATCGTGTCGAGGCCGCCCATGACGGGCATCTGCATGTCCATGAGCACGAGATCGAACGTGTTCCCGGCCAGGGCGTCGAGCGCCTCCTGGCCGTTGCCGGCAATCCACACCTGATGGCCGGCCTTCACCAGCACGCCGCGCGCGACGCGCTGGTTGACGATGTTGTCTTCGACGAGCAGCACGCGCAGCCCGCGGCGCGCCCCTGGCGGTACGACCTCCGGCGCGGCGACCGACGTGGGCGCCACGGCGGCCGGCTCGGCCGCGGTGGCCTGGTCCTGCGGCAGCACCACCCGCATGTTGAAATGGAACGTGCTGCCCTCGCCCTCGACACTGTCGACCCAGAGGCGGCCGCCCATGAGCGACACGAGACGGGCGCTGATCGTCAGCCCCAGGCCGGTGCCGCCGAACCGGCGCGTCGTGGAGCCGTCGGCCTGCGCGAATGCCTCGAAGATGAGGCCCTGCTTGTCGGCCGGGATCCCGATGCCCGTGTCGCTCACCGATCCGTACAGGTACGGCAGTCCCTCCGCGTCGCGCTCGATCCACACCTTGACGCTGACGCTGCCCCGCTCGGTGAACTTGACGGCGTTGCCCACCAGGTTGATGACGACCTGCCGCAGCCGGCCGGCGTCGGCGATCACCTGCGTGGCGACGCTCTCGTCCACCTCGCAGTCGACGGTCAGCCCCTTCGCGCGCGCGCCGACGCTGGCGGTCCGCACCGCGTCCTGCACCACCTCGCGCACCACGAACGTCGTCGCATCCAGCTCGAGGCGCCCGGCCTCGATCTTCGACAGGTCAAGGATGTCGTTGACGATGTGCACGAGCGACTCGGCCGACGACTTCACGACGAGCAGCTGCTCGCGCTGCTCGGGCGTCAGCGACGAGTCGAGCGTCAGGTCGATCATCCCGATGACGCCGTTCATCGGCGTGCGGATCTCGTGGCTGACGTTGGCCAGGAACTGGCTCTTCGCCCGGTTGGCCTGTTCGGCGCGGTCGCGCGAGAGCGCCAGGTCGCGGTTGGCCTTCGTCAGTTCGGCCGTACGCAGCGCCACCTGCTTCTCCAGCGTCGCGTGGTGACGCCGCAGCTGCTCGTCCTGATGCTGGATCTGCTCCAGCATCTGGTTGAACCTGGCGACGAGATCGCCGACCTCGTCGTTGCTCTTCGGGACGACGCGGATCGAGTAGTCGCGCTCCTTCGACACGCGGGCGGCCGCGCCGGCGAGGTTCAGCAGGGGCTCGGAGATCAGGCGCTGGAGCCTGGCGGTCAGCGCGAACGCGGCCACCCAGGCGATCACGATGATGCCCACCGCCACGCCGGCGAACCGGCGGATGCGCCGATGCTGCGCCTCGCGCGACGCGCGCAGCACGATATCGCCGACGCGCTCGTCGGCGAGCATGATGGGCGTGGCAATCTCCAGGTGGTCCCACGTGACGTACCGGCCGGGCGGCGGGGTCGGGACCTCCGGCATGAAGCCGGCGTCCTCGCGGGCGTACGCGGCGAAAAGCCGCCCGTCGGCCGTGTGCACGCGGGCAAACACGACGCTCGGGTGCGCGGCGAGCGGGCCGAGCGCCTCGCGTGCGGTCTCGGGGTCGTCGAAGCTGAGGGCGGCCGTGCTGCCGGCGCCGATGGTCGTCGCGAGCGTGTCGAGGGCACGCAGTTCCTGGTCGCGGAACGTCGTGTAGTCGTACGCCAGGAACAGCGCGCAGGCGAGCACCAGCGCCACCGTGGTCGCACACATGCTGACCAGCGTCAGCTTCTGCTTGACGGAACGGCGACGCAAGACCACGACGACCGTTGTGCACGAAACATGCCGTGGGGGAAGGTCGGCCTTGGCTGGCGGATCCGGCGGGCGGCCGGCGGCACCCGTGTAATTGTCCTCGGGGACGTTCGGTCCGCCGACGATCTTGTCGGCCGACCGACGCTCCTGAGCGCGTCCCGTGCGTCCCGGCAGGAGGCCCGGTCCCGTGGTCAGTCTCCCGGCACGAGCAGCGTCAGGGCCGCCGGCATGACCTCGATCTCGATCGTCAGCGGCTGGTCGGGCCCCCAGTACCGTCCCGTCGCCGCCGACTCCTCGTCTGGCTGGATCTCGTCGTCCACGTGGATGCGGCTGCCGTCCCACGACACCTCCACGCGGCGGGCGCGGCGCGCCGGGAGGTCGAGGTCGGGCGCCTCGTCGCCGTCGAGGCGCGCGCTCAGGTAGTCGCGCAGCAGGACCCGGGCCTCCTGGTCCACGACGACAACGTCGAAGAGGCCGTCGGCCGCCGACGCCCCGGCCGCCAACGTCAGGTTCGCGCCTATCGACGGGATGTTCATTACCTCGACGATGCAGTACTCGCCGGTGAGGATTTCGCCGTCGATCGACAGGCGGCACTCGTGCAGGGGGTGGTCGACGAGCAGTTCGCGCGTGACCTCGAGGTCGCGAATCAGCTCGTCCGCGGTGTCGCCATCGGGTGCCGACGGCACAGGCGTGAGCGCACCGACAGTGCGCGCGATGGCCCCGAACCCGCACGCCTCGATCCAGACGCTCTCACCCCAGGGCGCCCGGACACGGCCCACGTCGAGGGGCACGCGCCGCCCGCGGCTCCATCCGTGGACGAGGCCCTCGTAGTCGCGGCTGATCCCGTGGCTCGTCGCGATGTTGTTGGCAGTGCCGGCCGGAAGGATGGCCAGCGGCACCTGGAGGCCCGCGGCCAGGAGCCGCTGCGCCAGGAGGCGGACGCTGCCGTCGCCGCCCGCGACGGCAAGCAGGTCGCCCGGGTCGCGCAGTGCGTCAGCGAGCGCCGACGCATCGTCGGCGTCGATGACGTCGCCGACGTGCCCGGCCGAGGCGATCCAGCGCTCCAGGTCGGCAAGTGCGCTGCCGTTGCCCGCTTTCGGATTGTGGACGACGGTGAGTCGCACGGTCGAGGTCATGGCCCGTCGTGCCGCCACATGCGTCAGCGCGGGCCCCTTCAGGACGATACACTCGATCGATGCGAATCCTCATCACCAATGACGACGGGATCTACAGTCCAGGTCTGCTCGCGCTGGCGCAGGTGGCCGCGACCTTCGGCGAGGTGCGCGTCGTGGCGCCCGACGTGGAGCAATCGTCGATGGGGCACGCGATCACCGCGTGGCGGCCGCTGTCCTACCGGCGGACACCGCTCGGCGACATCGACGCCTGGCGTGTCAACGGGACGCCCGCCGATTGCGTGGCGCTCGGCACGTACGTCTGGGAACGCGTCGACGTGGTGCTGTCGGGCATCAACCTGGGGACGAACCTGGGCAACGCGATCTGGCACTCCGGGACGCTGGCCGCGGCCCGGCAGGCGGCGCTGCTCGGGTTCCGCGGCATCGCGGTGAGCACGCCCGTCTTCGAGGACGAGCCGGATTTCGATGCGCTGCGCCCATGCGTCGAGCAGGCGCTGGACGTGCTCATCCCGGACAAGGCATTGACGCTCGTCAACGTCAACGTGCCGCCCCACGCGCGCGGTCTCGCCTGGACGCGCCAGTCGGTGAACGTGTACGACGGCCGCGTGGTGCCCGGTGAGGATCCGCAGGGCCGGCCGCACTACTGGTTCACCGTGGTGCGGCTCGACGAGGCCGAGGCCGGCACCGACAGGTGGGCCGTCGAGCACGGCTTCACGTCCATGACGCCGCTGCGGCTCGACCTCACGAACCACACGGAGCTGAACGCGGTGAAGGAGCGCCACGCCTTCCCCGACCCTGCCGAATCGCCGGCCGTCGCGGTGAGTCCCGCACAGCCGGTCCCTGGCGACGACTGAGGGACGCGTGTCCGCCCGCGCCGGGCGAGGGGTGGGACCGGAGGCGCCTAGTGCGCGGCGCTCGCCTGGCTGGCGAGGAGACGGCGGATCTGCCCCTCGTCGGCGTGGTGTCGCTGCCTGTAGATGCCGATCAGGCGATCCCACTCCACCCTGACGGTCTCGCACCCCTGGAGGCGGCGCTGCTTCTCCCAGCCGGCCAGCGTCTCGAGCACGGCGTCATCGAGGTACGCCACCTGGTGCACGTGGACGTGCACGGCGCAGTTGGCGGGCAGGGCCTCGAGCGAGGCGAGGAGCTTGGGCAGCTGCATGAAGGTGGCCGCCCCCGTCAGGTGGACGTGCACTTCCCTGTCGCCCTGCGGACGCACGTCCACGTCGAAGTGCGACAGCCGGTAGAGGCTCTGGATGGCCGACAGGGCGAGCCCCACGAGGATGCCGACGAGCAGATCCTCGACGACGATGACCGCCAGGGTCGCGAAGTAGATCACGACGGGCATCCGGCCGTAGGCCGCGAGCCGACGGATGTTCTTCGGGTCGATCAGCTTGTAGCCGGTGTAGACGAGCACGGCAGCGAGGCTCGCCGTCGGGATGAGCCGCAGCAGGTGCGGGAAGGCCAGGACGAACACCAGGATCCAGGTGCCGTGCAGCACTGTCGAGAGGCGCGTGCGGGCGCCGGCGTTCACGTTGGTCGCGCTGCGCACGATGACGCCGGTCATGGGCAGCGCGCCAAGGGCGCCGCAGAGCATGTTGCCGAGCCCCTGGGCCATCAGCTCGCGGTCGTAGCGGGTGCGCGGCCCGTCGTGCATGCGGTCCACGGCCGCTGCCGAGAGCAGCGTCTCGGCGCTGGCCACAAACGCGACGGTGCACGCGGCGATGAGGACGCCACTGCTGCCGAGCAGCGACAGGCCCTCGATCGAGACGAACGAGGCGTCACCGAGGAGGTTCTCCGGGAGCTGGACGTACTTGATGTCGAGCCCGGCAAGCGCCGCCGCGGCCGTCGCGACGACCACCGCGACGAGCGCGCTCGGGACCCACTTGATGCGCCCGGGCGCCAGGCTGTTCCAGGCGATGAGCACGGCGAGCGTCAGCGTCCCGATGATGGCCGCCGCCTGATGGCTGCCCGTCCCGCCGAGACCAAGCACGACGGCCTTCGGGATCTCGATGATGTTTGCCAGGCCGCTCTCGCGCGGCAGGTCGTCCACCATGACGTGGAACTGCGCCGCGAAGATGAGCACGCCGATGCCGGCCAGCATGCCGTAGATCACGGCCGGCGACATCGCACGGAACCACTGCCCCATCCGCGCCCAGCCGGCGACCACCTGGAGCCCCCCGCCCAGCAGCACCGCCGCGCCCAGGCCGGCCATGCCGTGCTCCTGGATGATCTGGTACACGAGCACCGCCAGGCCGGCGGCCGGACCGCTGACGAGAAGCGGCGAGCCGGACACGCTGCCGACGACGAGGCCGCCGATGACGCCGGTGATGAGCCCCGCGGCCGGGGGCGCCCCCGAGGCGATGGCGATGCCCAGGCACAGCGGCAGGGCCACCAGGAACACGACGATCGACGCGAGCAGGTCGCTGGGGGCGGTGTCACGCTTCAGGAACGGCATGTGGACCTCGGGTGATGCCCGGCCCCGGCCAGGATGACCGGACAGGTACGCCACGCTGCAGTCTCGAATTGCGCCGCGCCAGCCCGCAAGCGACTACAGGCAATCTAGGAGGGTTCCCTACTGGGATTCAGGGGGGCGCCGCGGCGCCCCGTCGGGGTAGGCTTGACCCGTGACCATCCTCCACCCCAAGGTGGTGCTCCTGCTCGTCGTGGGCTTCGCCCTCGTCATCCTGCTCATGCTGGTCGCCGGCAAGCGCGGGATGGACGCCCTGAACGAGCTCGAGCGCGGGTCGTCGGGCCTGCTCGACCAGGAGCGGGCCAGCGTCGAGACCCTCACGCACGCGCAGGAGCTCGAGATCGCGTTCGACAAGATCTACTACTCGGTGCCCGGCGCGCCCCGCGAGGTGGACGCGGCGCTGCTGCTCGAGCAGCTCGACGCGCTCGAGCGCGAGGTGGAGCTGGCGTCGGCCAACGGCGTCGCGGCGAGCGACCGCGTGCGCTGGGAGGTTTTCGCGCAGGCGGCGCGCGACTTCGCGAAGGCCGTCCGCGCGTCGGTGGCCAGCCCGTCGGACCTGTCGCGCCGGGCCGCGGTGACCGAGGCGCACGAGCGGGTGGCCGTCAGCGTGGGCCAGCTGGTGCGCGAGACGGCGCGGCGCATCGAGATCATCGCGAGCCTCGACCACGCCGCCTTCTCGAACGCGCTCGAACAGCACGTCCGGCTGCTCGCGGTCGTCGTCCTGCTGGCGCTGGCCGTCGCGGGCGGCACGGTGTTCCTCGTCCAGCGCCTGGTCTCGCGGCTCGAGTGGCAGCGCCACGAGCTCGCGCGTCTGTCGTCCGACATGCTCAACACGCAGGAAGCCACGCTGCGCCAGGTGGCGCACGACCTGCACGACCAGTTCGGCCAGGCGCTGACGGCCATCGAGGCCAACCTCACCGCGCTCGACACCGCCACGGCGGCCGAGAACCGGCACGTCAGGAACCGCGTGGAGGACTGCGTAGGCCTGGTGCAGGACCTGATGCTCCAGGCACGCACGATGTCGCAGCTGCTCCGGCCAAGCATCCTCGACGACTTCGGGCTGAGTGCCTCGCTCGAGTGGCTGGCCGAGGGCTTCAGTCAACGGACGTCCATCCCGGTGACGTACTCGTCATCGTTCGACGGACGGCTCGGCGACGGAACGGAGACGCACCTGTTCCGCATCGCCCAGGAGGCATTGACCAACGTGGCGCGGCACGCGGATGCCACGCATATCGAGATCCGGCTCGACGTGACCGACCGCGAGGTGATGCTGATGGTGTCCGACAACGGGCGGGGCATCCGTACCCCGCCCGGCGCCACCAGGGGCATCGGCCTTGCCGGGATGGGCACGAGAGCGGCGCAGATCGGTGGTAGGCTCACGGTCGAGACGCCGCCCGGCGGAGGCACGCGCGTGGTCGTCCGCGTCCCCCTGCCCCAAGGAACCACCGCTCATGAAACGCAAGATCCGGTTGCTGCTGGCTGACGACCATGCCGTGGTCAGGAAGGGGTTTCGCCTGATCCTGTCGCAGTATCCCGATTTCGACGTCGTGGGCGAAGCGAGCACGGGCCAGCAGGCCGTCGACCTCGCCATCTCGCTCACCCCCGACATCGTCATCATGGACGTCGCGATGCCGCGGCTGAACGGCGTCATGGCGACGCGCGCCATCCTCGACGCCCATCCCCACTGCCGCATCCTGATGCTGTCGATGCACGGCGATGCCGTCTACGTCCGCGAGAGCCTGCGTGCCGGCGCCAAGGGCTACCTGACCAAGGACGCCGTCGACTCCGACCTGGTGGCCGCGGTGCGCGCCCTGGCCGAAGGGAACGCCTACCTGAGCCCGTCGGTGTCCAACACCGTGCTGACCGACTACCGGCAGCAGGTGGGCGATGCCGGCGACCAGCTGACGACACGCGAGCGGGAGGTCCTGCAGCTGCTGGCCGAGGGCCTCACCGCGAAGGAGATCGCCAGGCGCCTGGACATCAGCGCCTACACGGTGGACGCGCACCGCAGCCGGATCCTGCGGAAGCTCCAGATATCGTCGATCGGCGAGCTCGTGCGCTATGCGATGCGCAACGGCCTCGTGTCGTGACGGGCTCGCCGGATGCCGCCGGCTGGCCCGGGCGTCCGGGCGTCCCTGAAAACCACTACGGCGGGCACCGAAGGACCATGACGCCCGCCGATGTCGCTTGACCGGCGGCCGTGCGGGTCCCTAGTCTCGTGTCGATATGAAAGTCCTCCTCGAGGGCCTCGAGCGGTTCAGGAACGAGGTCTATCCCAGACACCGCGAGCTGTACGCCACGCTCCGTGACGCGCAGCGGCCCGAGGTGCTGTTCATCTCGTGCTCCGATTCGCGCGTCGTGCCGAACTTCCAGTTCCAGACGCTGCCCGGCGAGCTCTTCATCTGCAGGAACGTCGGCAACATCGTGCCGCCCTGGGGCGAGCACACCGGCGGCGTGTCGGCGGCCATCGAGTACGCCGTCCGCGTGTGCAACGTGAAGCACATCGTCGTGTGCGGGCACACCGACTGCGGGGCGATGAAGGCGGCGCTGCACCCCGAGAGCGTGGCGTCGATGCCGGCCGTATCGCACTGGCTGAAGAACACCGAGCGGGCACTGGCGGTCGTGCGCGAACTGCACGGCCAGGACGACGCCCAGACGCTCGGGCGATTGATCGAGGAGAACGCCCTGGCGCAGCTCGACCACCTGGCCACGCATCCGAGCGTCGCGGCCCGGATGCGCGCCGGCGCCCTGCGGCTCCACGCCTGGGTCTTCGACATCGCCAACGCGGAGTTCACGGCCTACGATCCGAAGCAGGGGCGGTTCGTGCCCCTCGCCGACGTCGCGGCGGACCTGCTCCGCGAGGACTGACGCCGCGGCCGGCCGTGCCAGCGAGCGGGCGAGGTCGCTCGTCGGCGGCCCGGCCCGCTGCTACGACAGCCCTTGCGCTGGCGTGACCCGCGCCGCGCGGCGCGCCGGGAGCACGCTCGCGGCCAGCGCGGCGGCGGCCGTCACCAGCGCGACGCCCCCGAGTGACGCCCACGGGACGCGGAGCGCCGCCTCGGCAAGCGCACGCTTCACGAACGTCTCGTAGCCGACCCATGCAAAGGCAACGCCCAGGGCGTTGCCGAGCAGTGTCGCCACCGACGACAGCAGCAGCGCCTCGCAGGCCAGCATCCATCGCAATCGACGCCGCGTCAGGCCCAGCGCACGCAGCAGCGCGTACTCGCGGGCCCGCTCGAGCACCGACAGGCCCAGGGTGTTGGCAATGCCGATGAGGGCGATGGCCTGCGCGGCTCCCAGCAGCCCGATGACGGACCATCTGAGGATGCCAAGCTGGCGCTCCTCGGTGGCCCTCGCCTGCAACTGGTCCTCGACACGCGCGCCGACCACGTCGGCGATGTCGTCGAGGTCGTTGACGAGTTTCAGGTGGTCGGCGCCGGGTGCCGCCCGAACCCAGATCGCTCGCGGCGTTGCCGCATCGGTGAGCCGTGCGAGCGTCTCTGGCGCGACGACCGCTGCTCGCCCCCAGCCGCGTGGCGAGTCATCGGCCACCACCAGTTCCACCACCTTGTCGTGCGCACGGACCGTGATCGTGTCGCCGGGTCGAAAGCCCGGGCGCTGGATGAATGCGCTGCGATCGACACGGATGGTCCCGGCGTCGAGTCGGGCGAACGCGCCGCCGTCGCGGGCCGCCCGATGCGCGTCCGACGTCGCGAGGACGGGCAGCGGCTCGGCCAGGGCGGCCACCTGCGCCATGACGCCATTGACGGCGATGGCCTCCTCCACTCCGTCTGTACGACGAACACGGTCGAGCACGTCGTCGTCGAGCGCTCCTGCCTCCGCAATCAGCGCGACATCGACGACGTGGGCCCTGTCGCGCCGCTGCTCGACGGCCGTCTGCGTGGTGGCCATCCCCGTGAGCACCGCGCTCAGCACCGTGATCCCGACGAGCAGCGACGACGTGGTGGCGGCCGTACGTCGCGGGTTGCGCACGGCGCTCGTGGTGGCGAGCCGGCCGGCGGTCCCCAGGCACAGGCCCACGATCCTGATGAGGAAGGGAACGGTGACCGGTCCGGAGAGCAGGACGCCGGCCAGCAGCGCGGCGCCGCCGGCCAGCATCACCGTGGTCTGCCCATGCGCCATCGCCGCGGCGAGCAGTGCCGTCCCCGCAGCCACGAGCACCGCCGACAGGCGAACGGCGCGCCGGGCGGGTCCGGTGTTGCTGTCTGGCACGTCCTGCGGCCGGAGCGCGGACAGGGGGCTCACGCGCATCACGCGTCGGGCCGGCACCCAGGATGCCGCGACGGTTACGGCGAGCCCCACGACGAAGCCGGCCACGAGCCACGGCAGGGGCAGCGGGGGATACCCGAGCGGCATCAGGACGGCACGTGCGTTGATCAGCGCGATGAGCGCGTAGCCGAGGCCGATGCCCACGCCGACGCCGGCAAGCGACGCCGCCGCGCCCACGGCCACCGCCTCGCCGCGCACCGATCCCAGCACCTGCCCCCGGGTGGCGCCGACGCAGCGCAGCAGCGCGAAGTCGCGGAGGCGCTGCGCCAGGAGAATCGCGAACGTATTCGCGATGACGAGCGTCGAAACCGCGAACGCGATGCCCGTGAGCAGCAGCAGCAGGAGCCCGATGGTGTCGGTCCTGTCGTTCAGCGTGGCCAGCCCCTCCCTGACGTAGACTTCCGGATCGTATGCGGCGACGTTGTCAGGGAGCGGCCCCGTATCCCCACGCACGGCCACGCGGCTGACGTGGAAGGACGGCAGGTGGCGCCACGCGATGTACTGCGGCCAGGCGACGTACATCGACGCCTGCGCGACCGGCGAGGGCGCGTCCACGACCCCGACCACCTCCAGCGCCGCGGCCGCATCCCCCTCGCCGACCCGCAGCGTGTCGCCTGTCGCGATCTCGTGCTCGTTGGCCGTCCAGACATGGACGACCACCTCGCCCTCGCGCTCCGGAAAGCGCCCCTCCACGAGCGTCTGCCAGCGCAGCGCGGGCGGCGCGACCGGCCCGACGGTCGCGCTGCCCTCCCAGGAAGCCGACCTCACCGGGAGGAAGATGCGGCCGAGCCCCGACGCATTGACGCCGAGCCGCTCGACGATCTCGAGAGCAATGTCCGTGGGCAGCGGGTCCTCGACAGGGATCGCGTCGACGATGGCGTCAGCATTGCGGAACGGCGCGCCAAAGCTGTCCATGAGGCCCTGCCGAGCGCCGGCGGTGATCAGCCCGATCACCACGACGAACGCGACGGACGCGCACACCGCCGACGCGGCGGCAACGTACCTGCGCGTGTAGAGGCGCAGCGACGCGATGAAGACGCTGCGCATCAGACAATCCTCCCGTCGCGCATCGTGACGATCTCGTCGGCGTACGTTGCCGCCTCCCTGTCGTGCGTGACCATGACCACCGTCTGGCCGAAGTCGCGAACGGCAGTTCTCAGGCATGCGAGCACCCCGGCGGCCGCGGCGCTGTCGAGGTTGCCCGTCGGCTCGTCGGCAAACAGCAACGCCGGCTGCGTGATGAGCGCGCGTGCCAGCGCCACTCGCTGTTGCTGGCCGCCCGACAGCTCGGACGGCAGGTGGTCGAGCCTGTCGGCAATGCCGAGCGTCGTGGCGACGTCCTCGAGGCGCGCCCGCAGCGCATACTTCCTCGATGCTACACGCGGCCGCATATCGCCAGCATATCGGGAACT
>CAYSHC010000037.1:0-31399 GCA_964430855.1 uncultured Vicinamibacteraceae bacterium | reverse complement strand
GGCGAGCAGCTCGTCGGGCGTGCCCGAGGCGATCACGCGTCCGGCGTCGAGGAACGCGATGCGCGTCGCGTACTCGGCTTCGTCCCTGTACGGCGTCGAGGCGATGAGCGTAAGGCCGTCGTGATGGAGGCGATTGAGGAGAATCCACAGCTCGCGTCGCGACACCGGATCGACGCCGGTCGTCGGCTCGTCGAGCAGGAGCAGCGCCGGCTCGGTCAGCAGCGCGGCGACGAGCGCGAGCTTCTGCTTCATCCCGCCCGACAGCGCGCCGGCCAGGCGGTTGCGCACGTCGGCGAGGTCGACCCGCTCGAGCAGGTCGCGCATGCGTGCCGCCGCGATGGGCGCCGGCACGCCGTGGAGCCTGGCCCGGAGCCAGAGGTTCTCGTCGACCGTGAGGTCCTGGTAGAGCGAGAACTGCTGCGGCACGAGGCCGAAGGTGTGCCCGCCGGCTCGCGTCATCCGTCCGGCGTCGGGCGACAGCAGGCCCGCCACGAGCCGGAAGAAGGTGGTCTTGCCGGCTCCGTCGGGACCAATCAGCGCAAACAGCTCGCCGCTGTCGATCCGCAGCGAGACGTCCTGGAGCGCGATGGCGGGTCCGAAACGCTTCGTCACGCCGTCGGCCTGGACCATGGGCGTGCTCATCGGGGGACCTCGTCGCCGGTATCGCGCGCCACGACCTCGGCCGGCTGCCCGGGCACGAGCGGTGCGTCCCATCCGTCCTCGAGGTCGACCTGGGCGGCGTAGACCAGGTTGACGCGCTCGGCGCGCGTCTCGACGGCCTTCGGCGTGAACTCCGCCGTGGGCGAGATCTCGGTCACGCGCGCCGCGAAGCGCCTGTCGGGGAACGCGTCCACGACCACCCACGCACGCTGCCCCTGTCGGATCGCGCCGAGCCGCGGTTCAGGGATGAAGGTGCGGACGTACAGCCGATCCGCCAGGCCGAGCGTCACCGCAGGCTGGCCCGGGCCCACGAGGGCGCCTGGTTCGACCAGCCGGTGCAGGACGACGCCGTCGCGCGGCGCGCGGATGTTGGCCTCGCTGCTGACGATCTCGGATTGCTGCGCCTGCGTGGCGGCGCGGTCGCGCTCCGACTGTGCCTGCGCGACCTGCCAGCGCCGTGCTCCTTCGCGCAGGACGGTCAGGCGCTCGCGCGCAGCCGTCACCCCCGCGTTGGCACGTTCGTGAGCGGTGCGGGCCAGATCGAGGTCACGCGCCGTGCCGACGCGCCGTTCGCGCATCCGCGTCTGGCGTTCGAACTCGCGCTGCGCCAGCTTCGCGGCGGCGACGCGTTCGGCGAGCTCGGCCTCGGCGGCGCGGATCTCGGCATCGCGCGTGCCGGCGCGCAGGTCGCGGACCCGGGCGTCGGCGGCGTCGACGGCATGGCGATCGCGGGCAGGCGCGAGGGCGGTCTCGCCGAGGTCGAGCCGGATCAGCACGTCGCCGGCCTTCACGCGGTCGCCCTCGCGCGCGAGGACGTCGGTCACGCGGCCGGCCACGCGCGGCGCCAGGTCCACCAGCGGCGCCTCGATCCGCCCGTTGAGCCGCCACGGCTCGTCGTCTCGCCGCTGGCAGCCGAGGCCGGCGGCAGTTGCGGCGATCGCGATGGCGGCCGCCGCGTGCTTCAAGGTGCACGCAGTCATCGAGGGTCCTCCCAGTGGATGCCACGGCGCTCGAGCAGCCGCCCTGTAGCCCTGTCCAGTTCCGTCGCGGCGCGCGCTTCGTCAGCCCTCGCCGCAACTTCTGCCAGCTCCGCACGGGCGAGGTCGGTCTGGCGCGTGAGCAGCAGGAAATCGGTGGACACGCCCAGCGCATGGCGGTCTTCTTCGGCGGCAAGCTGCCGCGCGGCTGCCGTGCGTGCCTCGGTCGCGGCCGCCCGCCGCTCGCGGGCCGCCTGGAGGGCGGCGACGGCCTGATGCACCTCCTCGGCGACGCGGATCTCTGCCGCGCGGCGGCGGAGCGAGATGTCGTCGCGCGCGAGGGCGGCGGAGGTCCTGTCGGCCAGCGCGGCACGGTGGCCGACGGGCAATGTCACCTGCACACCCACCGAGACATCCGTGAACCGGTGGCCCAGGGCATTGCGCAGCGACTGTCCCCACCCGCCTTGCAGGTCGTCGTCCACGACGATGGGCACGGAGGCAAACGGCAGGCGCGCGTCGGGATTCGCAGTGCCGGCGAGGCCGCGCAACGTGTAGCTCCCGACGAGGTCGACCTGCGGCCGCGTGCGGTCGGCAGCCAGCACGTCGTCGAGGGCGGCCCGTTCGTCGAGGACGTCCAGTTCGCGCAGCTCGGGCCGCCGGGCGAGCGCCGCGGCAACCAGCGTCTCCGCCGGGGCGACGACGCGTGCCGGCGGCGGCGCATCGTCGGCGGGGACGAGCGATGCGGACCACGTCACGGCGTCCGCGCGGCCGGCGATGAGCGCCTGGAGCGCGATAGCGGCGCGCGACGCGTCGGCCCGCGCGGCGGCCACAGCCGTCAGTCGTTCGGCGATGGCGGCGTCCGAGGTCGAAAGGTCGGCTTCCGCGGCGACACCGGCGTCGATGCGTGCCTGGACATCCGCGCGCTGGGCGCGCGCCAGCGACACCGACCGCTCGTGGATGGCAACGGCCTGGCGTGCCGCGACCAGGCCCCAGTACGCCGCCTCCACGCGCGCGACCACGTCGACGACAGCCTGCTCGACGAGCGCGCGGCTGCGCGTGACGTCGAGCCTCGACAGCCGCAGGCGATGCCGCGCCGCGTCGATCCGGCGGCCGCGGGCGAGGGGATGGCGGATGTCGATGCCCGCGGCGCCCATGTAGGCCGGCGTGAGGAGGGCGAGCCAGCCGTTGGTGCGCTCGTGCGACGCAGATGCATGCGCCGTCACGGTCGTCCCGCCGGTGAAGAGCCGCGTCAAGCTCACCGTGGTTGACGCTCCTGTTGTGCGTGGTCCGAGCGCGCCGTCGGGCGCGCCCGAGAACAACGTGTTGAGCGGATCGGTGTGCGAGCGGACGCGGGCGTCGAGGCGGACGACAGGATCCCACGCCGCGCCGGCGGCCTCGACCGCGGCCTCGGCGCGGGCCGTCCCGATACGCTGGATCGCGATGGCGGGCACCTGCGCGAGCGCCATGGCGCGTGCCGCGTCGAGCGTGAGAACGTCTGCGTCGGCACGTGCAGGGGCCGCTTCCCCTGTCGGCGGCGAACCGGGCGCAGGTGCCGAGACCTGACCCCACGCCGTGGTGGTCGTCAGGCTCAGCCCGACGGCCAGCAGCACGGTGCCGAGGCCACGCCAGCCGTCGCGGCAGATGCGCTGCAGTCGCGGGTCGATGGCGTCGGCGAGCGCGTCCCACGTGTCGGCCGTCGTTGCCTGGAGCGCGGTCCGCTCGGCGGATGTCAGCGACAGGCCGAAGCGCTCGGCCATCTCGTGAATCGCTGTGGCCGGCGCTTCGCGGTACCGGCGGCGGGATGCCTCGTCGGTGAGCAGGCGCCCGACGCAGCGTTCGACGGCGGCCTGGGACATGGCGACCTCCATGTCCCACCGTGTCTACAAGCCACGGGCCAGCAGCATCGTTCGGGCCCCTCGCGGGGGTGTCAACGCGGGCAAGGTGTTACGTGGACATGGGTTGTCGCCGGACGACCTGGCGTCGCCCGAGTGCAGCAACCCGACCCGCGAGTTGTACGACCTCGTACACTTCGCACCGAAACGCTCAACCTGTACGAGCGCGTTACTCGATCCCGTAGCGACGAAGCCGCCCGTAGAGCTGCGACCGTGTCAGGCCAAGGGCTGCTGCCGCGCGCGACTTGTTCCACCTGGCATTCTCGAGCGCCTCGGCGACCAGCTGGCGCTCCACGTCGGCAAGCGTCGTCTGCGCGGCGCCGCCGGTCGTTTCGCTTGCTCGCGCCGTCGGTGGTCTCGAGGGCGCTTCCGCCGCCGGGGCCTTCGGCAGCATCAGGTGGTCGGTGGTAATCAGGCCTCCGTCGGCCAGGATGGAGGCCCGCTCGAGCACGTTGCGCAGCTCACGGACGTTGCCCGGCCAGGGGTAGGCCAGCAGGGCCGGCCGCGCCTCCTTCGAGAGTCCGGCGGCGGGACGGGCGAGTTGCGCGGCCAGGTCGTCGAGGAAGCCCAGGCTCAACGGGATGATGTCCTCCCGCCGCTCGCGCAGCGGCGGCAGGGTGATCGTGAAGATGTTCAACCGGTAGTACAGGTCCTCGCGGAACGTCCCTTCGGCCACCAGTTGCGCGAGGTCACGATTGGTCGCGGCGACGACACGGACGTCCGCGACGCGTGTGCGCGACCCGCCGAGCCGCAGGAATTCCTTCTCCTGGATCACGCGCAGCAGCTTGGCCTGGGCACCCGGCGACAGCTCACCGACCTCATCGAGGAACAGGACGCCGCCCGAAGCACGCTCCAGGTGGCCCGGCCGCGACTGGACGGCACCGGTGTAGGCGCCGCGCTCGGCGCCGAACAGCTCGGCCTCGAGCAGGGCGTCGGGGATTGCCGCGCAGTTGATGCCGACGAAGGGGCCCGCGGCGCGCGGCGAGGCGCCGTGCACGTACCGCGCAACGACTTCCTTGCCCGTCCCCGAGGCGCCCACGAGCAGCACCGTCGTCTCCGTCGCTGCGACCTTGGTGGCCTCGGCCATCACGCGACGCCACGCGGGCGACTCGCCGACGATCCGCCGGGACAGACGGCCCACGGAGACGAGTTCCTCCTGAAGCGCCTCGACGCGCCGCTCGAGGGCCTGCGCCCGCTCGCGGGCCTCAGCCGCGCGTGCCGCGGCGTCTGCCATGTCGCGATGAGCGAGCGCCAGGTTCAGGTACTCGGCGACGCGCTTGGCCACGGGCACGTCGTCGTCGGTGAAGACGCCCACGCCCCGTGCCATGAAGTTCACGCCACCGATGACCACGCCATCGCGCCGCAGCGGGACGCGGAGCGACGAGCGCAGGCCCGCCCGCACGGGCGCGAGCCGCGACATGATCGGATCGTCACGCATGTCCGCGGTGATCAGGGCCTGCCAGCGGCCGTCGAGCAGCGAGCGCAGCTCGTCGGTCACGGGGAACGCGTCGGGCGCCTCGAAGCCGACGTCCGATGACAGGGCGTGGATGTGCACCGTCGTGCGATCTGCGTCGAGCAGCGCGATACCGAGGGTATCGTGCGGCAGCACGGTGCGCGTGACCCTGAGGATGTGCGGGAAGATCTCGCGCACGTCGAGCGCCTGCGCGAGGATGGGCAGCAGGTCCGCAAGCGCCTCGAGCCGCCGGAGCCTGTGGGTGTCGGCCACGTGGGAATGATATCGGCGGAACGGCGGGCCGGCAGCCGGGCAGTGTCGGCCGGGCCGGCGGGGAACGGCAGCGCTCGCGTGTGCGTCTTACCTGGTATCGGAGGACTCGATGATCGAAACGCTCGTGATCGGCTCGCTGCTGACTCTTGGCGCCATCGTCGCTGCCGTGCTCCTGACCGTGTGGGTCGCGTTCCGGGTCGTCCTCTGGGTGGTGCTGCTGCCGCTGCGGTTGCTGCTCTGGACGCTGCTGCTGCCGCTGATGCTGCTCAAGATGGCGGTTGTCGGCGTCGTCGGCACGTTCCTCGCGATCGTCGCGCTGCCCGTCCTGGCCGTGGGTGGCGCCGTCGCGCTGCTGGGCCTGATCGGATCGCTGCTCGTCGGCGCCGCGCCGCTCCTCTTCGTCGCGCTGGTCGTGTGGCTGATCGTGCGGGCGTCGACGCCGGCACGGTCAGCGGTCACGGGGACTGCGGTCCGCTAGCCGCGGGCCGCGGACCGCGAACCGCTAACGACTAACCGCGCACCGCGGACCGCCAGACCGTCCTCCGCAACCGCTCGCCGCCGCGCCTGCGCCGCGACGCCGAATTCGACCATCCAGCCGTTTCGCTACCGGCGTGCCCCCCGTGCCTGCTAACGTGCCAGCAGGGGCGCGACGCCGTGCGGTCGGGTCCGTTCGTGGTGCTCTTCTGGCGAGCTGACGCACGTCCGGGCAACGGACCGGCCTGCACGCCTGGCATCGGCTCTACCCAGCCGGCACGTCGGCAGGCCGATGCGCTGCTCCGCAGCCCCGCCAGCCATGCTGCGACGCCGATGCCGACTCGCCGACCCGGGGATCCTCCGCGTCGCGCTCTTCCTGACGGTCCTCGTGCCGGGCTGCGCTGGCCGTCCTGCGCAGCCGTTGCCCTCCGCCCCACGCCTCGATGTCGGTCAGGCGGCCTGCCGTCGCTCGTCGGCCGCGCTCGACTGGCACGCGCCGTCGGCCCACGACGAGCGTGCGCTCCACGACGCCTGGTGCGGCACGGTCGGCCCTCCGGCTATCGCGGCGCACGCCAATCCCGCTGAAGGTGCGGACTCGCCGCGACGTGCGTTGACCGTCGTGAGCTGGAACACGCACGGAGGCATGGCCGACGTCGACGCCCTCCTGCGGGCGCTCCGCGCGCGCAGCGACGCCGAGGCTCGCGATGTCGTGCTGCTGCTCCAGGAGGTTGTGCGCCGTTCGGCCGACCTGCCGTCAGCGCTGGCCGCCACGGCACCCGTGCCGCGCTCGCTTCACGGTCCCGGCCAGGGCGAGGACGTCGTCGCCCTCGCCGCACGCCTGGGCATGTCCCTCGTGTATGTGCCCTCGATGCGCAACGGCCGCACGGACGCGCCTGGACCTGGCGAGGACCGCGGGAACGCGATCCTGTCGTCCCTGCCGCTCACCGAGCCGGCCGCGATCGAGCTGCCGCTGAGCAACCAGCGGCGGGTCGCTGTCGCGGCGACGCTCGGCGCGCGCGTCGCGGGTGCGCCGGCGGCGCTTCGCGTCGTGTCGTTCCACTTCGACACGACACGCGGACGGGCCCGCCAGGCGGCGTTTCTCGGCGACTGGCTGCGGCAGGAGTCCGGGCGCGGCCTGGCTCTGGTAGTCGGCGGCGACGTCAACGCGATCTGGGGCACGCGCGACGCGGCGTACGAAGCGCTCACGAGCGCGCTGCCTGTCGAGGCGTGCGGACGCCGCCGGACCAATCGCTGGCCGTGGCGCCTGCACGCGCTGTTCGGGTGGTGGCGCGGACGGCTCGACTACGTCTTCAGCACACTGTCACGCGACGCGACGGACATCGTATGCGCCACGTGGCCGGCGTACCTCGACTCGGACCATCTGCCGGTGGTCATGGATCTGGTGGCCGCGGACCGCTCACCGCGGCCCGCGTCACACATCAGAACGCCGCCCTCGGCGCCGCGCCGCGCGCATCCTCGTACGCGGCGGCAATCGACAGCAGGCGCGACTCGGCAAAGGCCGGGCCCGTGAGCTGGAGGCCGACGGGCAGCCCCTGGCCGTCGAGCCCGCAAGGGACGCTGATGGCCGGCAGCCCGGCGAGGTTCGCGCTGACGGTGAACACGTCGGCGAGGTACATCTGGAGTGGATCGTCCATCCGCTCGCCGAGGCGAAAGGCCGTCGTCGGGCTGGTCGGCATGGCCACGACGTCGACGTCGGCAAAGGCCGACCGGTAGTCGCGCGCGATGAGCGTGCGCACCTGCTGCCCCTTGCGGTAGTACGCGTCGTAGTAGCCGGCGCTCAGCACGTACGTGCCGAGCAGGATGCGTCGCTGTACCTCGGCGCCGAAGCCTTCCGACCGCGTGGTCTCGTACATCTCGGTGAGGTCGGCGTCGCGGCCGAGCGCGGCCCGGTGCCCGTAGCGCACGCCGTCGTAGCGGGCGAGGTTGGCCGACGCCTCGGCGGTGGCGACGAGGTAGTACGTCGGAACCGCGTAGCGCGCGTGCGGCAACTCGACGTCGACGAGCACGGCGCCGCGCTCGGCGCAGAGTGCGAGCGCGCGCTCCACCGCGGACGCGACGTCGGCCTCGACGCCGTCGCTCAGCAGGACGCGCGGCACGCCGATGCGGACGCCCTCCAGCGACACGTCCGGGCCGGGTATCTCGACGGGTGCGGCCTCGACGCTCGTCGCGTCGGCCGGGTCGACGCCCTCGATGGCCCGCAGGGCGATGGCCGCGTCGCGCACGGTGTTGGTGAAGGGGCCGACCTGATCCAGCGACGAGCCGTAGGCGATGAGCCCGTATCGCGACACCCGGCCATACGTGGGCTTCAGCCCCACGACGCCGCAGAGCGCCGCCGGCTGGCGGATCGACCCGCCCGTGTCCGACCCGAGGGCGATGGGCACCGCGCCGCCGGCCACGACGGCCGCCGACCCGCCGCTCGAGCCGCCGGGCGTCCTGTCCGACGCCCATGGGTTGTGCACGGGGCCGAATGCCGAGCTCTCGTTCGACGATCCCATCGCGAACTCGTCGCAGTTGGTCTTCGCGACGATGACGGCGCCCGCGGCGCGGAGGCGCGCGACAACGGTCGCATCGTAGGGCGCGACAAAGTCGGCGAGCATGCGTGAGCCTGCGGTGGTCCGGCCGCCCTGGACGCACAGGTTGTCCTTGAGGGCGACCGGCACGCCGGCCAGCGGCAACGCGGCACGCGCCTCGGGCGACATGGCGTCGATGGCGGCCGCGTCACGCCGCGCGCGCTCGTCGTCGCGGCTGATGACGGCGTTGAGCGATGCAATGCGGTCGAGCGCCGCGAGGGCGGCATCGCACGCGCGAACGGCCTCGCCCGTGCCCTCGATGACGGCGGCGCGGAGCTTCGCGATGGATGTGGCCATGGTCATCCGCCGACCACCCGTGGCACCCGGAACGTGCCCGTGGCGCGGTCGGCATCGGGCGCGTTGGCCAGCGCCTCGTCGACGCCGAGCGATGGGGCGACGACATCGTCACGCCAGGGCCGCGCCACGTCGGCGACGTGCGCCGTCTCGGGCACATTTTCGGTGTTCACGTCGCGCAGCTGGTCGACGTAGTCGAGGATGCGCTCGAGGTCGGCGGCAAGGCGTTCACGCTGGCCGGGCTGAAGGCGCAGGTGCGCCAGCGCCGCGACAGCGTCGATCCGGGAAGGGGTCAAGTGTGGCATCGCGCGTGTGGATGGCCGCGTCGGCGGGCCACCGCTTCGGTATTGTACGGCCCGCCGGCAGCCCGTCGCGTGGTGCCCACGCGCCGCGTGCGTGGCGGACACGCGTACGGCCGTACAATCGGCGGGATGCGCCGCACCCTGCTTGCCGCCACGTTCGTCGCCCTGCTGCTGCTGCCCGCCCCGCGCGCCGCGGCCTGGGGCTTCGAGGCCCACAAGTTCATCGCCGACCAGGCGATCGCGCTGCTGCCGCCGGAGCTGCGCCGTCTCTTCGAGCGCGAACGCACGATGTTCGTCGAGCACGCCATCGACCCCGACCTCTGGCGCAATGTCGGCTTCACCGACGAGCCGCCGCGGCATTTCCTCGACCTCGATGCGTACGGCGAGTACCCCTTCGATGCGCTGCCGCGTGACTTCGACGAGGCGGTCCGGGTGCACGGCGAGGACAAGGTGCGCCGGAACGGGCAGCTGCCGTGGCGCGTCGAGGACATCTACGGCCGGCTGCTGCGCGCCTTCCAGCAGGTGAAGGAGGGCGACGCGCCCCCGTGGACCTTCGACAACATCGTCTACTTCTCGTCGGTGCTGGCGCACTACGTCGGCGACGCGCACGTGCCGTTCCACGCCGTGGTGAACTACGACGGCCAGGTGACCAACCAGCTCGGCATCCACGCGCGCTTCGAGACGGAGCTGTTCCGGCGCACGCGTGACGCGCTTCGGATTCGTCCCGTGCAGCGGGCGCCGATCACCACGCCGCGCGACACGATGTTCGACGTGCTGCTTGTGAGCACGACGCTCGCCGGCGGCATTCTCGACGCCGACAGGCAGGCCATCGGCAGCAAGGAGTACTACGACGACGAGTACTTCGACGCCTTTGCCAGGGGAGGCGCGCAGGCCGTGCTCGAGCGGCGTGTCAACGACGCCATCGCCGCCGTCGCGGCCATCATCACAGGCGCGTGGGAAGAAGCCGGCAGGCCCTCGCTGGACCCGCCGGACGGACCTCGCAAGCCGCAGAAGCGGCGCTACGTGAAGAGCGGCACCGGCGGCTAGCCCTTCAGGGCGTCTCCGACCACGAGTGCAGGTAGGTCAGGTCCTCGACCACATGCACGCCGCGCCGCCAGCGCGTCTCGCCATCCGAGGTCCGGATTTCGAGGTCGTAGGTTCCGGGCCTGGTGACAAACAGCAGGTAGCCGTCACCGGCCACCGGCGTTCCGACCTCGACCCCGCCGCCTGCCTCCCGCAGGGTCGCGGTCCAGCGGACGGGGCCCCTCTCGGGCGACGAGCCCGCACGCCTGACCTGGAGCGCGCCATACCCGGGCCGCATGTTGAACACCTCGAGCTGCCGGCCATGCGCCCCCGGATATCCGACCAGCAGCCGCAGGCTCGTCCATCTCACGCGCAGGACCCGCCCGGCGTCTTCGTGCACGAACTGGACGTCGTACCGGCCCGACGGCAGCGTGAGCTGTCGTTCGCCATTGGGCGCCAGCGGCACCTGGCGCGGCGCGTCGCGCGTGCCGGCGTCATGGATGGTCACGCGCGTCGCCGGCGTCACCTCCGTCGTGCCGTCAAACACCCGCACGTCGAACGACAGCGGGGTGGCTTCCTGCGCGGCGGCATTCGGGAAGCTGAGCCAGGCCAGCAGCAGCAACGTCATGAACCACAGCGTAGCAGCCCCGTAGTATCGTCAGGAGAAGGTGCAAAGGGCAGCGCGGCGCTGCCGGACGTCATGCTCGAGGTGTTCCTCATCCCCGTCGGCGGCGGGCGCTACCAGCCGTACTGCGAACCTGTCGACGCCGATCCCGGCGTCGACGACGGCGCGGAGCAGGGCCTGTGGCGCAGGCTCGTCACGCGCTTCAAGGCGACGCTTGCCGACGCCGAGGCCGAGCGCCGGCGGGCCGCACGTGGCGAGAGGCGGCCGCCGGCCGATACCTGCCTCGGGCGGACGCGCGACCGGCTGCTGCGGCACGTCGCCGAGCACGTCGCCGAGAAGCGCCTCCTCTGGCACCTGCGCCGCGAGACATCCGCCGTCCTGCACTACCCCGAGGATCTCGGCGCCGCACGCGCCCTGGAGCTGCTGCGGGCGGAGATGAAGCGCGACACCGACAGGCACCTCGTGAAGTTCGGCGTGTTCACCATCCTGTTCATCGCCTCCGGCGCCCTCGCGCTCCTGCCGGGGCCGAACGTCATCGCGTACTTCCTGGGCTTTTTCGTCGTCGCGCACTACCTCTCGTGGCGGGGCGCCCGCCACGGGCTGTCGCAGGTGGCCTGGCAGGCGCAGGCGAGCCAGCCGCTCGCCGAACTGGAACGGGCGCTGCTGCTGACGGCCGACGAGCGGGCGTCGAGCATCCGCGAGATCGCCCATCGGCTGCGCCTCGAGGACCTGCCGTTCTTCGTCGAGCGCATGGCCCCCGGCCGCGCCTGAGCCGCGTGCTATCATCCGCGGCCGTGACACTCGCCGAGCTGGCGGAACGCCTCGGCTGCCGCCTCGAGGGCGACGCGTCCCTCGTCATCACACGTGTGGCCGCGCTCGAGGACGCGGGGCCTGGCGACGTCTCGTTCTTCGCCAATCCGAAGTATGCCGGTGCGCTGGCTCGCACGCGCGCGACGGCCGTGATCGCGGCTGAGGGCGTCGACGTGCCCGGCGCGGCGCTGCGGACCGACGAGCCCTACGTCGCCTTCGCCCGTGCCCTCGAACTGCTGCACCCCGTCGCCCGGCCGCCCGCCGGCATCCACCAGACGGCTATCGTCGATCCCACGGCCGCCGTCGACCCGACGGCCTCGATCGGCCCGTACGCGGTCGTCGGCGCCGGCGCGGTCATCGGCGCCCGCACCATCCTGCGCGAGCACGTCGTGGTCGGCGAGGGCGCCGTCATCGGCGACGACTGCCTGCTGCACGCGCACGTCGCCGTCCGCGAGCGCGTGACGCTCGGCCAGCGCGTGGTCGTGCAGAACCACGCCGTCATCGGCAGCGATGGCTTCGGCTTCGCGCCGCAGAAGGCCGGCGGCTTCGTGAAGGTGCCGCAGGTCGGCACGGTGGTCGTCGGTGACGACGTCGAGATCGGCGCCCTGACCGCGATCGACAGGCCCCCCGTCGGCGCGACGGTCGTCGGCGCGGGGACGAAGATCGACAACCTCGTGCAGATCGGCCATGGCGTCGAGATCGGACGCGAGACGCTGCTGGCCGCCCAGGTGGGCATCGCCGGCAGCACCACCATCGGCGACCGCGTCGTGCTCGCCGGACAGGTGGGCGTCGCCGGGCACGTCTCGATCGGCGACGGCGTGCGCGCCACCGCCCAGACCGGTATCCCCAACTCCGTCGAAGCCGGCGCGTTCCTCTCCGGATACCCCGCCATCGACAACCGGGAATGGCTGAAGGCCTCGGCGGTCTACCGCCGCCTGCCGGAACTGCGGAAGGCGGTGGCCGACCTCGCCCGTCGCCTCGACGCCCTCGAGGGCCGCGGCCGCGACGAGGGGGCATGACATAATCGGGCGGTGGCTTTCACCTCCCTTCGGCCGTTTGCGCTGATTTGCTCGGTGACCGTGATCCTCGGCGGGCTGTGGCAGCTGGCCATCGCCGACACGGTGCGCCCCCGGCCGTTCGTCTACGACTTCTACACGCTGCCCAACGGCCTCAAGGTGGTGCTCTACGAGGACCACTCGACGCCCATCGTCAACGTCCAGGTCTGGTACCACGTCGGCTCGAAGAACGAGCGGCCCGGACGCACGGGCTTCGCGCACCTGTTCGAGCACATGATGTTCAAGGGCAGCCGCAACGTGCAGCCCGAGGCCCACACGTCCTACATCGCCTCGATCGGCGGCAAGAGCAACGCCTATACGACCGAGGACACGACGGTCTTCTGGCAGACCGTGCCGCAGCAGTACCTGCCCCTCGTCCTCTGGCTCGAGGCCGACCGCATGGCGTCGCTGCGCGTGGACGAGGCGACCTTCCGCACCGAGCGCGAGGTCGTCAAGGAGGAGCGCCGCCAGCGCGTCGACAACCAGCCGTACGGCCGGCTGAGCGAGATCATCTACGAGCACGCGTTCACGACGCATCCCTACAGGCACCCGGTCATCGGGAGCATGGAGGACCTCGAGGCGGCCAGCATCGAGGACGTGCGCGAGTTCCACGCGATGTACTACCGGCCCGACAACGCCACGATGGTCATCGCCGGCGACTTCGACGCCGACCTCGCGAAGCGGATGGTCGAGCAGTACTTCGGCCGCATCCCCAGGCCCGCCGAGCCGCTCGTGCGTGCCATCCCCGAGGAGCCGCCCCAGACCGCCGAGAAGCGCGTGACGGTGACCGACGCCGTGCCGCTGCCGGCCGTCGTCGTCGCGCACCACATCACCTACGACGGCCATCCGGACTCGTACCCGCTGCACATCGCGGCGAAGGTGCTGTCGGACGGGCAGAGCTCGCGCATCCACGATCGGCTCGTCTACCAGGAGCGCCTCGCGCTGTCGGCGTTCGGGCAGGCGAACCTGATCGAGGACCCCAACCTGTTCTACACGGTCGCGATCGTGGCGCCGGGCAAGTCGCCCGAGGCCGTGGCCGCGGCCCTGATCGAGGAGCTCGAGCGCCTCGTGCGCGAGCCGATCTCCGAGCGCGAGCTCCAGCGCGCCAAGAACCAGTTCGCGCGCGACTACGTGCTCCAGCGGCAGACCATCCAGTCGAAGGCCAGCGCGCTGGCGCACGCCGTGGTGCTGCACGACGACATCGAGACGGCCGACGACGAGTTCGACATCTTCCAGAACGCGACCGCGGCCGACGTGCAGCGCGTGGCGAAGACATACTTCCGGCCCGAGTCGCGGATCGTGCTGACGATTGTTCCGAGCGGCCAGCGGCCGCCGACGGGAGGGGAGTAGTTGGTGACGCCGGATCAGACGCAGGCATCGACGCCACCAGACGGTCCGCTGCCGGACACGCCGCCGGAGGCCACGCGGCCCTCGACGCCGCCGGGCACATGGCTCATCCGCGCGGGCTGGATCCTCGTGATCGCCGCGCTCGTGTCGGTCACGTCGAACATCTGCGCGCAGGAACGGCCGCCGCGGCCGCTGCCGGCCAAGGAGGTCGCGTTCCCGCCGTACCAGATCCGCACGCTGGAGAACGGGCTGCGGGTCGTCGTCGTGTCGCAGGACGAGCAGCCAGCCGTCACCGTGCGGCTGCTGGTGCGGGCAGGCGCCGCCCACAACCCGCCCGGCAAGGCGGGGCTCGCCGCGATGGTCGGCGCGCTGCTCGACCAGGGCATTCCCGGACAGACGTCCTCGGAGATTGCCGACTCCATCGACTACATCGGCGGCGTGCTGGGCGTGGGCAGTGGCACCGAGCTCTCCTACGTCAACGCGCTCGTGCTGACGACGCACTTCGACTTCGCGCTGAACCTCGTCTCGGCAATCGCGCGAACGCCGACGTTCCCGCAGGAGGAACTGGAGCGCATCAGGCAGCAGGCGCTGTCGGCGATGCAGGTCAACATGCAGGACCCGGACTACCTCGCCAACGTCGCCATCGACAGGCTGGTCTACGGGTTCCACCCCTACGGGCTGCCGACGCACGGCACCCCGGAGACCGTCTCGTCCATCACGCGCGACGACATCATCGCGTTCCACGAGACGTTCTTCGCGCCGAACAACGCCATCCTGGCCGTGGTCGGCGACGTCGAGCCCGAGGCGGCGTTTGCCGCCGTCGAGAAGGTGTTCGGCGATTGGACCCGCAAGGACGTGCCGGAAGTGACCGCCGGGGCGATGCCCGAGCCAACCCGGCGCGTCGTGCTCATCGACCGCCCGGGGGCCGTGCAGACCGAGATCCGCGCCGGCATCATCGCCATCCCGCGCAAGCACGACGACTTCATGGCCGTGAATCTCGCCACCAAGATCCTCGGTGGCGAGGGCGCCAACCGTCTCCAGAACGTGCTGCGCTCGGAGCGCGGCCTGACCTACGGCGCCTCGGCCGACATGGACGCCCTCAAGCAGGGCGGCGCCATCGTCGCGCAGACCGACACGCAGACGGCGACGACGGGCGAGGCGCTGCGCCTGATGATCGACGAGTTCGCCCGGCTTCCGCGCGTGCCGGTCGGGCAGCGCGAGCTGGCCGGCGCGCAGGCGTATCTGGCGGGCAGTTTCCCGCTCGGCCTCGAGACGGCCGACGAGATCGCGCTCCAGGTGCTGAACGTCCTGTTCTACGACCTCGACGTACGTGACCTCGAGACGTATCCGCAGCGCGTCAACGCCGTGACGGCCGCCGACATCCAGCGGGTGTCACAGGCCATCATCAAGCCCGATCGCCTCTCGATCGTCCTCGTCGGCGACGCGCGCGAGGTACTGCCGCAGCTCGAGCGCGTGGGCTTCGAGCAGGTCGAGGTCGTGCCGATGGCCGAGGTCGACCTCACCAGCGCGACGCTGCGGCGCAGGAGCGCGGACGCGGCCCGGTGAGCGGCGTCATGATCTCGTGCGGCGAGGCGTCCGGCGATCTGTATGCCGGTGCACTCGTCCGCGCGCTCCGGGCCGAGGCGCCCGACCTCGACATCTTCGGCTTTGGCGGCGACGGCCTGCGGGCCGCGGGGGCCACGCTCATCGGCCATTTCGAGGGGCTGTCGGTGACGGGCCTGTCCGAAGTGCTGCGGACGCTGCCGCGTACCTGGCGCATGTACCGCACGCTCGTGGCCGAGGCCGAGCGGCGCCGGCCGGACGTCTTCGTCGCAATCGACTTCGCCGACTTCAACTTCAGGCTGGGACAGGCGCTGCACGCACGCGGCATCCCGGTCGTGTACTACATCAGCCCGCAGCTCTGGGCCTGGCGCCCCGGGCGTATCCACACGATGCGGCGGTTCGTCGACCGCGTCCTGGTCATCTTCCCGTTCGAATCGGCGATCTACGAGCAGGCGGGCATTCCCTCGACGTTCGTCGGCCATCCGCTGGTCGAGCTCGTCGGCGCCGTGCCACCGAGGGCCGGGTTCCTCTCCGCGCTCGGCCTCTCGCTCGAGAGGACGACGGTGGCGTTGCTGCCGGGGAGCCGCCGCAACGAAGTCGCGGCGACGTGGCCGGTGCTTGTCGACGCCGCGCGGCAGCTGCACGCGTGGCGTCCATCGCTCCAGTTCACCGTCGCGCGCGCCCCCGGCCTGCCCGATTCGCTGCTGCCGGTGCCGTCCGGCCTGCCCATCGCCGTCGCGACCGACGCCACCGACGCGGTCCTCGCGGCGGCCGACGTCGTGGTCACGGCCTCCGGGACGGCGACGGTGCAGACGGCGCTGCACGGCGTGCCGATGGTGATCGTCTACAGACTGTCGCCGCTCACGTACCGGCTGGGGCGGCCCTTCGTGAAAGTGGATACCTTCGGCATGGTGAACCTCATCGCGGGCCGGCGCGTCGTGCCAGAGCTGATCCAGGACGACTTCACGGCGACGGCCGTCGTACGGGAAGTGCGGCGCTACCTCGACGACCCCGCGTACACCGCGGGCGTCCGTCGCGAACTCGATGCCGTGCGCACGGCGCTCGGCGGGCCCGGCGCATCGGCCAGGGCCGCGCGCGAGGTCCTCGCCGTGGCCCGTCAGCAGCGGGGGGCAGCATGAGGTCTGCGCGTGGCGGCAAGAGGGTCGTGACGGCCCTCCTCGTCGCGACACTGCTCGTGGCAGGCGCCGGCGTCCGTGCGTCGGTCGTCGTGCCGCTCTCGCTGCGGCAGCTCATCGAGGCGGCCGACGTCATCGCTGACGGCGAGGTCGTGGCCGTGCACGCGACGGCCGATCGCGGCCGCGTCGAGCGCGTGGTCAGCATTCGCGTGCTCGAGACGTGGAAGGGCAGCGGCGTCGAGCTGATCCACGTGCGGCTGCCTGGCGGCACGCTCGGGCGCACCCGCGTGGTGGTGCCGGGCGCGCCGGAGGTCGCCGTGGGCGACCGCCGCGTGTGGTTCGTCGCGCGCACCGCCGACGGCTCGTTCGCGAGTGTGGGGCTGCACCAGGGCGTCGTGCGCGTCTGGGCGTCGCCCGCGGACGGGCGCCAGCTGGTGAGCGTCGCTCCGGCGCTCGACACGGTCGGCACCCTGCGCAGGGGCGATGGCACGAGGCGGCCGCGCCCGCTGACGTCGCTGCGTGCGGACGTGCGCGCCGTGCTCGAGGAGGCCGCACGATGACCGTCGCGCTGCGTTCGCCGTGGGCCCGCGCCGCGTGCGGCGCGCTGCTGGCGCTCTGGCTCGTGACGCCGGCACGCGCGTACCTGAAGTTCGGCATCGCCGACGGCCTTGCATCGCGTACGCTCCGCTGGCCCGTCGGGCAGCCCGTCGCCTATGTGGTCGGCGACGGCGGCGTGCCAGGCGTGAGCGCGGCCGAGTTCGAGGCGGCGATTGCGCGAGCCGCGGAGACCTGGGCTGCCGTGCCGACGGCGACGATGCGTTTCGCGGCCGCGGGGCTGACGAGCCGCCCGCTCGCCGACAACGACGGCGTCACGCACATCGCGTTCGACGAGCGCCCGGAGCTCGATCGCACGCTCGCCTCCACCAGCTACACCATCGACGTCACGTCGGCCGAGATCCTCGAGGTGGACATCTTCTTCAACGCGGCGTTCCCGTGGAGCACGTCGGCGTCCGGGACGCCGGGGCGGTTCGACGTCGAGTCGATCGCCGTCCACGAGCTCGGCCATCTTGCCGGTCTCGGGCACTCCGCCGTCGGCGAGACCGAGGTGATCCCGTCTGGCGGCCGCCGCCTGCTCTCGGCCGGCGCCACGATGTTCCCGATCGCGTTCTCGCCGGGCAACATCGACGGCCGCCGCCTGATGCCCGACGACATCGCGGGGCTCTCCGACATCTACCCGACGCCCGACTTCGAGTCGCGTGCCGGCAGCGTCTCGGGCCGCGTGCTGCTCGACGGGGTGGGCGTGTTCGGTGCCCACGTCACCGCCTACCACCTGCGTACGGGCGCACTCGTCGGGGGCTTCGTGCTCGAGCGCTCCGGTGCGTTCGTCATCGGCGGCCTGGAGCCCGGCCCCGTCGTGCTGCGCGCCGAGCCGCTCGACGATGGCGATGTCGAGAGCTTCTTCGACGAGCCGGGGGTACAGCTGAATTTCCGCGCGACGTTCTATGACCGGGTGGTGTACGTGCCGCGCGGCGGCAACGCCGCGGGCATCGACATCAGGGTGAGCCGCCCGTGAGGGCCCGGGCCGTCCTCGCCCGCGTGGCCCTCGCGTGCGGGGTCCTGGCGACGGTGCCTGCTGCCGCCGCGGGACAGTCCGGCGTGGCGTCCGCGGAATCGCGTATCGACGTGGCCGTGCTCGGCGTCGCGGCGACGCCGGCGGGCCTCGGGACGCAGTCGGCCAGCGGCATCGACAACGCGACGCCCACCGGTGGAGCCGTCACGTACTTCGACGCCGACGCCAGGCTGGCGGCAGGTGCCGGCGTCGAGGGGCGCGTGTCGGTGCGCCTCGGACGGCGCTGGTTTGCCGAAGGCGGCCTCTCGTATGCGCGCCCGCGCCTCGAGGTCCGCCTCGACGGCGACATCGAGGACGCGGCTCCCGTCACCGCGTCCACGCCGATTCGGCAGGTTATCGTCGACGGCGCCCTCGTGCGCCGCCTGGCCGAGCCCCGGTCACGCCTGGTCCCCTTCGTGACCGGCGGCGCGGGCTACCTCCGGCAGCTCGACGACCCGCGGACGACGGTGGGGCACGGGCAGACGTACTTCGGCGGCGGCGGGGTGCTGGTCGCGCTGGGGCGCGGCGCCGGCACGACGGGAGCGTCGCCGCGCGTGCGGCTTCGCGGAGACCTGCGCGTGGTCGGCTACCACGGCGGACTGCCGCTCGTGGACGCCCGGCGTGTCGGGGTGGTCGGCGGCGTCGGCGTGTCCGTGCGCGTGCGCTGACGCGACGGACGACCGGCCGGGACGGGGCGGAGCGGAGAACGACAGAGAAGACAGAGAAGGACGGCTCGGAGAGCCGTCCCTACCTGACGCCGAGGATGATCTCGGTGGTCAGCTGGTCGAGGCGCTCGTAGGCAAGCCCGCGCCTGGCGATGGCCGCGCGGTCGAACGGCCGGTTGGCCAGCTCGCGCGCCCCGTCCGGAGTGAAGGGCCCCAGCGTCGACCCGTCGCCGTGCGCTTCCTTCACCAGCGCCTGGATCTCCGCGTCGGCGTGCCAGCGCGCCGCCTTCTCCTTCAGGATCAGGTACGTCCGCATGCAGCCGCGGGCGAAGTCCTTGACGCCTTCGCGATCCTCGGTGCGGTAGCAGTGTGCGTCGAAGTGGCGCGGGCCGTCGTAGCCGACCTCCTCGAGGAACTTCACCAGGAAGAAGGCCGCGCGCGGATTGGCGGCGCCGAAGCGGAAGTCCTGATCGTAACGGCCGGGCAGCTGGTCGTTCAGGTCGATGTGGAACAGCTTGCCCGCCTCCCAGGCCTGCGCGACGGCGTGCAGGAAGTTGAGGCCCGCCATCGTCTCGTGCGCGACCTCGGGGTTCACGCCGACCATCTCCGGATGCGCGAGCGTCGGGATGAGACCCAGGTAGTTGCCCGTGGTCGCCATGTAGATGTCGCCACGGGGCTCGTTGGGCTTGGCCTCGAGCGCGAAGCGATAGTCGTAGCCCTGCGCGAGGCTGTACTCGCACAGGTAATCGATCGCGTCCCTCAGGCGCTTCACCGCCTCATCAGGACGGCGGCAGGCGTCGGTCTCGGTGCCCTCGCGGCCGCCCCAGAGCACGAAGATGCGCGCGCCGAGCTCCGCGCCGAGATCCATGGCCGCCATCGTCTTGCGGACGGCGTAGGCGCGGACCTGCGGATCGTTGGCGGTGAAGGCACCGTCCTTGAAGATCGGGTCGGTGAACAGGTTCACCGTCGCCATCGGCACCACGAGGCCGGCCTCCTCGCAGGCCCGCCGGAACGACGCGACGATGCGGTCGCGCTCGGCGGCCGTCGCGTCGATCGGCACGAGGTCGTTGTCGTGCAGGTTCACGCCCCAGGCGCCGACCTCGGCAAGGAGCCGGACCGCTTCGTCGGGCGGGAGCGGGTCGCGCACCGGCTCACCGAACGGATCGCGGCCAACGTTCCCGACGGTCCAGAGGCCGAACGAGAACCTGTCCTCGGGGCGGGGCGTGTAGGCGGGCATGGCGGGAATATACAGGACCAGGAAGGGAGGAGGGGAGGAAAGAGAAGGGGAGCAGGAACGGAGTGCGGAGACGGACGCACTGGGGCTGGCATCAACCCCGGATCGTGCGCAACGCCGGGTAGAGCCTGACGTACCGGCGGTAGGCCTCCTCCAGGGCCGCGACGGCCGGCGGATCCGGGTCCGTGTGTGACGCGATGCTGACGATGCGGGCGCACGCGGTGTCGACGTCGGGCCAGACGCCGGCGCCGACACCCGCCAGGACGGCCGCGCCGTAGGCGGCGCCTTCCTCGGCTGCGACGGTCTCGACCGGCTGGCCGTAGACGTCCGCCTGGATCTGCCGCCAGAGCACCGACCGCGCGCCGCCGCCGCCCACGCGGATGGCCTCCACCGGCACCTGCATCTCGCGCAGGATCTCGAGGCTGTCGCGCAGGCTGAACGCGACGCCCTCGAGGATGGCCCGGACGACGTGTCCACGCTCGTGGTTGGCTGCCAGCCCGACCAGGGCTGCGCGCGCCTCGGGATCGAGATGCGGCGTGCGCTCGCCCATGAGGTAAGGCGCCCACAGCACGCCGTCGGCGCCCGGAGGGACGCCGAGCGCCTCGTCCAGGAGCCGGTCGTACGGGTCGCGCCCGTCGTCGCGGCCCGAGCCGAACCGGTCGCGGAACCAGCGGAGCGACAGGCCCGCCGCCTGCGTGACGCCCATCACGTGCCAGCGTCCCGGCACGGCGTGGCAGAACGTGTGCACGCGTCCGTTCGGATCGAGGGCGGGATGGTCGGTGGCGGCAAAGACCACGCCGCTCGTCCCGATGGTGGCGCTCACCGTGCCCGGCCGCACGATGCCCATGCCCGTGGCACCTGCCGCCTGGTCGCCGCCGCCTGCGATGACGGGGGTGCCGGCCACGAGGCCCGTCGCCGCCGCGCCGGCGGCCGACACGGAGCCGGTCACCTGCGGCCCCTCGAAGGCGTCGGGCAGCAGCGACGGTGACAGCTCGAGCGCGCGCAGCATCTCGTCGGACCAGCGCCGCCCGGCGACGTCGAAGAGCAGCGTGCCGGACGCATCGGCGACGTCGGTGGCGTGCAGGCCCGTGAGGCGAAACCGTACGTAGTCCTTCGGCAGCAGCACGCGCCTCACGCGCCGCCAGGCGTCCGGCTCATGACGACGCACCCACAGCAGCTTGGGCGCGGTGAAGCCCGTCAGCGCCGGGTTGCAGGTCAGCTCGACGAGCCGCCGCGCGCCGACGCGGTCGGTGATCTCGTCGCACTCGGCCTGCGTGCGCTGGTCGCACCAGATGAGGGCCGGCCGGACGACCTGCCCGTCGGCGTCGAGGAGTGACGCGCCGTGCATCTGCCCCGACAGGCCAACGGCCGCTATCGCCGAGGCGTCGATGCCCGCGGCGTCGAGCACGCGCGGGACGGCCTCGCGTGCGGCACGCCACCAGTCGTCGGGGTGCTGCTCCGCCCAGCCCGTGCGCGGGCTCGCAAACGGCGCGTGGTCGGCCGTCGCCGCCGCGATGACGGCGCCCGAGTCGTCGATGACGATCGCGCGCGTGCCGCCCGTACCGACGTCGATGCCCAGCAGATGCGTCATGCCGAGGGAGGCTACACGGTCCGGCACCGCCTTGTCAGCACGGGTACACGCGCTGTTGTATAAACCCCTCCCATGCGTACATCCCTTCCATGGCGCGCCGCGCTGACGGCGCTCGTGTGGACGCTGACGGCCGCGGCCGCGTCGGCGCAGCTGCCGCCGACCGGTACCGAGATCCGGCTCTGGGAGGGCCCGGCGCCGCTGGCGGCCGGCGACGGCCCGGAGGACACGCCGGCGCTGACCGTCTACCAGCCGGCGCCGGGGACGGCGAGCGGCGCCTCCGTGGTCGTCCTGCCCGGCGGCGGGTACCGTGGCCGGGCGCGCCACGAGGGCGAGCCCATCGCCCGCTGGCTCGCGTCGCATGGCGTCACGGCGTTCGTCGCGCGGTACCGCGTGCATCCGTATCGCCACCCCGCGCCGCTGACCGATGCACAGCGGGCCATCCGCATGGTGCGCGCGCGTGCCGAGGCCTGGGGGCTCGACCCGACACGCATCGGCATCCTGGGGTTCTCCGCGGGCGGCCATCTCGCCAGCACCGCGGCCACGCTGTTCACGCCGGGTGACCCGTCGGCGTCCGACCCTGTCGAACGCGTGTCGAGCCGCCCCGACGTGGCCATCCTCATCTACCCGGTGATCACGTTCGTGGGGGACGGCGTGCACGTCGGCTCGCGCACCAACCTGCTCGGCCCCGACGCGACGCCCGAGCAGATGGCCGCGCTGTCGTCGGAGCGCAACGTGACGGCGGACACGCCGCCCACCTTCCTGGTGCATACCACCGGCGACACGGCCGTCCCGCCCGAGAACAGCCTGGCGTTTGTCGAGGCGATGCGCCGCCACGGCGTGCCGGTGGAACTGCACCTGTTCGAGGGGGGACGCCACGGCTTCGGGCTCGGCGAGACAGAGGGCCCGTATGGCCGCTGGCCTGCGCTCGCCGCGCTGTGGCTCGAGCGTCGTGGCTTCACGACCAGGGCCTACGACGTCGTGGTGTACGGCGGCACGGCAGGCGGCGTCGTGACGGCCATCGCGGCCGCGCGCGAGGGGCGGCGCGTGGCGCTGCTCGAGCCCCGCGATCACCTGGGCGGCATGGTGTCGGGTGGACTCGGCTGGACGGACTACGGCAAGAAGGAGGTCATCGGGGGCTACGCGCTCGAGTTCTACCGCCGTGCCGGCCGGAAGTACGGCACCGACGTGCAGTGGCACCTCGAACCGCACGTCGCCGAGGAGATCTTCCACGAGTGGGTGGCGGAGGCCGGCGTGGACGTCTTCTTCCGGCATCGCCTGCGCGAGCGGACGGGCGTCGTGAAGGACGGCACACGCGTCACGGCCGTGCACCTCGAGAACGGCGCCGAGTTCCGCGCCCGCGTCTTCGTCGACGCCTCCTACGAAGGCGACCTGATGGCGCAGGCCGGCGTCACCTACACGTTCGGGCGCGAGAGCAGCGCGCAGTACGGCGAGTCGCTGGCGGGCGTGCGCGATCGCACGCCGCTGCACCAGTTCGAGGTGCCTGTCGATCCCTACGATGCCGACGGCCGGCTGCTCCCCGAGATCACCGACTGGACGAAGGAGCCGCCGGGCACGGCCGACCGCAAGATCCAGGCGTACAACTTCCGCGTCTGCATGACGCAGGTCCCCGGGAACCGGGTGCCGTTTCCGAAGCCGGCCGGCTATGACCCCGCCCGGTTCGCGCTGCTCGCGCGCATGCTCGCGGCGATGGATGCCCACAAGCGTGCCGTTGCCGCGCGCGCCGCCGCCGATCCCTCCCGCGGCCCCGATCCGAAGCGGCGGCTCGACCAGCCGTGGTCGCTGCGCGACGTGATGAAGCCGGACCCCATCCCGAACGGAAAGACCGACACGAACAACTACGGCGCCTTCTCGACCGACTACATCGGCGGCAACTACGACTACCCGGATGGCGACTACGCCACGCGCGAGCGCATCTGGCAGGAGCACACCCGGTACGTGCAGGGGTTCTTCTACTTCCTCCAGAACGACCCGCAGGTGCCCGAGGCGCTGCGCGAGGCCATGGCGCCGTGGGGCCTCTGCAAGGACGAGTTTGTCGACACCGGCAACTGGCCGCACCAGCTCTACGTGCGCGAGGCGCGTCGGCTCGTCGGCGAGTACGTGATGACGCAGCGCGACATCCAGACCGATCTCGCCAAGCCCGACGTGATCGGCATGGGCTCCTACAACAGCGACTCGCACAACATCCAGCGGTTCGTGAACGCCGACGGGTACGCCGAGAACGAGGGCGACATGCAGGTGCCGGTGACGCCCTACCAGATCCCGTATCGGATGCTGCTGCCGCGGCGTGCCGAGGCGACCAACCTCCTCGTCGCCGTGCCGTTCTCGGCCTCGCACGTCGCGTACTCGACGCTGCGGATGGAGCCGCAGTACATGATCATCGGCCAGGCCGCGGGCGTCGCCGCTGCGATGGCCGTGGCTGCCGACGTCGACGTGCACGCCATCGACGTGCCCGCGCTCGTGGAGACGCTCCGCGGCCAGGGCGCGGTGCTCAGCTACACCCCCGCGCAGGCCGCGGCGGTCCCGCCGGGCGCGCCGCAGGATGGAGCCCCGCAGACGGGCCCCGCCGCCGTACGGCAGGGGGCTTCCGCGATCAGGCATGAGTGATAGACTCCGCACTGAGTGATGGGGCAAGCGTGGAGCGAGCAGCGGTGAGCCTGCGCGTCGGGTTCACGGGAGGCGGGAACATCACCGATACGCACGTCCGTGCCGTGCGTGAGGTGCCCGGTTTGCTGCCCGTCGCCGTGCACGGCCGGAATGCCGCGAAGGTGGCCGCGCTCGCGGAGCGCCACGGGCTCGAGGTCGCCGCGTCGCTCGACGACCTGCTCGCGCGCGACCTCGACATCCTCTGCCTCGGCAGTCCCTCGGGCGTCCATGCCGACGAGGTGGCCCGCGCCGCGGCCCGGGGCGTCCACGTCCTCTCGGAGAAGCCCCTCGACATCTCGGTCGAGCGCTGCGACGCCGCCATCGCGGCGGCCGAGAATGCCGGCATCGTCCTTGGCGTCTTCTTCCAGGACCGGTGTAGCCCGGCCCTGCGGACGTTGAAGGACGCCATCGATGCCGGCCGGCTCGGCCGTCCGCTCCTCGTGGACGCGCGGGTCAAGTGGTATCGCGGCCCGGAGTACTACGGCGGGTCGCGGTGGCGCGGCACGTGGGCCCTGGATGGCGGCGGCGCCCTGATGAACCAGGCGATCCACACCGTCGACCTCATGCTGTGGCTCGTCGGCGACGTCACCCGCGTCAGCGCGCGCGCCGTGACGCAACGGCACGACATCGAGGTCGAAGACACGGTGGTCGCCACGCTCGAGTTTGCCAACGGAGCCGTGGGCACGTTCCTCGCGACGACGGCTGCGTACCCCGGCTATCCGCGCGTGCTCGAGATCACCGGCACCGAGGGGACGGCCGCCGTCGAGCACGACCGCGTGGCGCGGTGGGACGTGCAACCGCGTGAGGGCGTCGAGCCGCCGGCGTTTCCGGCAGCGACGGCCGCCAATGCCAGCGGCAGGACGGCAGTCGTGGCCGACGCGTCGCCCCACCGGCGCGTGCTGGAGGATTTCGTGACGGCGCTGCGCGAGCGCCGCGCGCCTGCCTGCGACGGCCGTGAGGGCCGCCGCAGCGTCGCTGTGACAACGGCCATTTACGAGGCCTCGCGGACCGGGGCCCCCGTCGACGTCGCATCGCTCGTGGCCGGGTGACCGGCCGGACGTGAGCGCGGGCACGTCCCGCGCGGAGATACACACATGGAAGAGACGCTGACTCCACCTCCCTCTGCCGGCATGAGCCGCCGCGGCGCGCTCAAGGCGCTCGGCACCGGCCTCGGCGCCGCCACCCTCCTGCCATTGCTGTCCCCGCAGGGAGCGAAGGCCTTCGAGGCCCTCCAGCGCACCAACGCCGCGCCGCCGCTGCTCGTCCTGACACGCGAGCAGCATGCGACGGTCGACGCGTTCGCGGAGGCCATCATCCCGGCGGACGACCACTCGCCCGGCGCCCGCGCCGCGCGTGTCGTCGACTACATCGACCTGCTGCTCAGCGAGTCGTCCGACGACGTGAAGGAGAACTGGACGAAGGGCCTGGCGGCCCTCGAGGAGGCGACCAGGACGCGCTACTCGGCGCCGTTCGTCAAGCTCTCGCCCGCGCAGGTCGAGGAACTGCTCTCCGACCTGAGCAGGAACGAGCGCGACCCGCAGACGCCGGCCGAGCAGTTCTTCCGCACCGTCAAGGACGCGACCATCCGCGGCTACTACACGTCGGAGATCGGGATCCATCAGGAGCTGCGCTACCAGGGCAACCAGTTCCTCGCCGAGTTTGTCGGCTGCAAGACCGAGGACGGCGAGGAGTGCCCGCACTGCGGGCAGACGCCGTAGACCACAGCCTTCCGAGGTCGACATGCCGATTGTCCGCTCAGCCACGCCGCCGCAGCCGACCGTCACCCCCGGCCGCGAACCGTACGACGTCATCGTCGTCGGCTCCGGCGCCGCCGGCGGGATGGCCGCGTTCCAGCTCGCCATGGCCGGCGTGAAGGTGCTGATGCTCGAGGCCGGACGGATGATCGACCCGGCCACCGAGTACCGGACCATGGAGTGGCCGTACGAGCATGAGCGGCGGCACCGGCTGCCGGCAGACGAGTACGCGCTCCAGGCCGCGGAGTACCGGATGCTCGACCGGCCCTACGGCCTCACCCCGGAGATGCAACGCTACCGGAAGGTGATGTCGTACTCGGCCAACAGGTTCACGCGCGACTGGCTCGTCAACGAGAAGGACAATCCGATCACCGGGACGCCATACGCGTGGGTGCGGGCACGCGTTCTCGGCGGCAAGACCAACATGTGGGGGCGCGTCTCGCTGCGCTTCTCGGAGCTCGACCTGAAGGCAAAGAGCTTCGACGGCTTCGGCGAGGACTGGCCCATCGGCTACGCCGACATCGCCCCCTACTACGACAAGGTGGACACGCTGCTTGGCATCTCCGGGACCAGGGAGAACATTCCGCACCTCCCGGACGGACTGTTCCAGCGTCCGCTGAAGCTGAACTGCGGCGAGGTCGCGCTGCAACGGGCCATCGCGAAGATGGGCCGTCGGCTGATCCCGGGGCGCGCCGGCGTGACGACCGACGGCGTGCTGAACAACAAGTACCGCTCGCGCTGCATGGGCCGTGGACGCTGCGGGCGCGGGTGCGACCTGAACGCCGCCTTCCACTCGCCCGCCGCGCTGATCTTCCCCGCCCGCGACACCGGCAACCTGACCATCCGACCGAACTCGATCGTCTCGGAGGTGCTGATCGACGACAGCACGAACAAGGCGACGGGCGTGCGGGTGATCGACCGCGAGACGCGCGAGACGCTGGACTTCCGCGGGCGCGTGGTGGTGCTGGCGGCCTCGGCGCTCGAGTCGACGCGCCTGCTGCTCAACAGCCGGTCGCGCAACCGCCCCAACGGCGCCGCCAACTCCTCGGGCGTCGTCGGCCACTACTTCTGCGAGCACGTCATGGGGCCAGGCGCGAGCGGCAACATGCCGATGCGCGTCGGCAAGCCGCCGACCAACGACGACGGGCGCCCGCAGAGCACCTACATCGTGCGCTTCCGCAATGTCTCGCGCACCGACCGCGATCCGCGGTTCATCCGCGGCTACGGCTTCCAGGGGGGCAGCGGCGCCTCCGAGTTCCCCGGCCATGCGACGTCGACGGCCGGCTTCGGCAGCGCCTTCAAGAAGAGCGTGCGCGAGTACTACTCGGCGCGCATCAGCTACACGGGCTTCGGCGAGGTGCTCGCCCGCAAGGAGAACCGGGTGTTCCTCGACCCCGAGGTGAAGGACGCCTGGGGCATCCCCGTGCTGAAGTTCGACTACCGCTTCAGCGACAACGAGCTGAAGATGGCGGCCGACATGGCCGACACCGCCGAGGAGATGCTGCGCGCGGCGGGCGCGACCGACATCGTCGTACGCCGCGACGTGCTGTGCGAGGGCTGGTCGATCCACGAGATGGGCACGGCCCGCATGGGTGACGACCCGAAGACCTCCGTGACCAACTCGTTCGGCCAGACGCACGACATCGGCAACCTGTTTGTCGTCGACGGCGCGATCTTCGTGTCGGCAAGCTGTCAGAACCCGACGTGGATGATCATGGCGCTCTGCTGGCGCGCCATGGACTATCTCAAGGACGAAATGAAGCGCGGCAACCTCTGACGAGCGCCGCGCCGAGCTCTATCATGAAGCAGACCACCGCGACCCCCGACCCCACCCTCGAGATCGATCTCTCGGAGATCCTCGCGGAATCACGTGCGCTCTCCGAGCAGATCACCCCGGCCGACGGCCCCTGGGACGTCATCGTCGTCGGCACCGGCGCCGCCGGGGGCATGGCCGCGTACCAGCTGGCCACCGCCGGCATCAAGGTGCTTGCGCTCGAGGCCGGGCGCATGCTCGACTGGCAGAAGGAGTACCGGACGATGGAGTGGCCGTACCAGTCGCTCCGCCGGCACCGGCTGCCGCCCGACATGCGGGCGCTCAACGTCGCCGAGTACAACTTCCTCGACCGGCCCTACGGCAACCATCCGCGGTTCGAGCCGTACAAGAAGCTGCTGACGTACGCGGGCAACACGTTCACGCGCAACTGGGTGGTCAACGAGAAGGAGCACCCGACGACGGGTACGCCCTACGCCTGGGTGCGCGCGCGCATCCTCGGCGGCAAGACGAACTTCTGGGGCCGCGGCGCGCTGCGCTACGGGCCGTACGAGTTCAAGGCGGCGAGCCACGACGGCTACGACGTCGACTGGCCGATCGGCTACGAGGACGTCAAGCCGTACTACGACAAGGTCGACATGCTGCTCGGGTGCTCGGGCACGACCGAAGGCCTCGACCAGGTGCCCGACGGCGTGTTCCAGACGCCCTCGAAGCTGAACTGCACCGAGGTGGCGTTCAAGAAGGGCATCGCCAAGCTCGGGCGGAGGCTCATCCCGGGCCGCGCGGGCGTCACGACCGACGGCGTCCTGAACAAGTACCGCGCGCGGTGCATGCGCCGTGGCCGCTGCGGTCGCGGCTGCGACCTCAACGCCTCGTTCCACTCGCCGACGGCGCTCATCTACCCGGCGCGCGACACGGGCAACCTGACCGTCCGCCCGTACTCGATCGTCGCCGAGGTGCTCTACGATCCGTCCACCAACAGGGCGACGGGCGTCCGCGTCATCGACGCGTTGACGAAGGAGTCGATGGAGTTCAAGTCGCGCGTCGTGGTCCTCGGCGCCGGCACGCTCGACACGACACGCATCCTGCTCAACTCGAAGTCGGCGCGCTTCCCGAACGGCCTCGGCAACACCTCCGACGTGCTCGGCCGGTACCTGAGCGAGCACATCATGGGGATCCGCGGCAGCGGCTTCATCCCGCAGCGCATCGGGAAGGAGCCGACCATCGACGACGCGCGTCCGGTCGGGCCGTACATCCCGCGGTTCCGCAACATCAACGGCGACAAGCGGCCGGACTTCATCCGCGGCTACCACTTCCAGGGGGGCGGCGGCGCGGGCGAGTATCCCGGCCACGCGCACTCGACGCCAGGGTTCGGCTCGGCGTTCAAGTCGAGCGTGCGCAAGTACTACCCGGCGCCCATCAGCTTTGGCGGCTTCGGCGAGGTGCTGCCGCGCTGGGAGAACCGCGTGACGCTGGATCCCGAGGTGAAGGACGCCTGGGGCATTCCGGTGCTGAAGTTCGACTATCGTTTCGGCGACAACGAGAAGAAGATGGTCGCCGACATGGCCGACACGCTCGAGGAGATGTTCCGGGCGGCAGGCGTCGAGGATATCCAGATCGGGCGCAACCCGCTGCCGGAGGGCTGGTCCATCCACGAGATCGGGACCGCGCGCATGGGCGACGACCCGAAGACGTCGGTCACCGACAGGTTCTGCCGCCTGCACGAGGTGCCCAACGTGTTCCTCGCGGATGCGAGCCCGTACGTCTCGGGCGGCACGCAGAACACCACGTGGACCATCCTCGCCATGTGCTGGCGGACGATGGACTTCCTGAAGGAAGAGATGAGGAAGGGGAACGTCTAGGGGAGGGCGTTCGCCCGCGTGATGTGACGACACCTGAGCCAGAGGAGCGAGCGTTGAAGCGCATTGGCATGGGACTCATCGGGGCCGGCTTTGTCGGCCCCCACCACATCGACGCCGTCAGGCGTCTCGGGTTCGTGGACGTCGTGGCGGTGGCCGGCAGCAGCGAGGCGTCGGCGCGACGGAAGGCCGACCTGCTGCACGTGCCCAAGGCGTATGGCAGCGCCGAGGCGCTCATCGCCGATCCGGACGTGCACGTGGTGCACAACGCCACGCCCAACTACCTGCACCATCCGGTGAACCTGGCGGCCATCCGGGCGGGCAAGCACGTCGTCTCGGACAAGCCGCTGGCGATGACCACCGACGAGGCGCGCGAGCTGCTCGAGGCAGCCGAGGCGGCGGGCGTGGTGCACGCGGTGACGTTCAACTACCGCGGCAACCCGCTCGTGCAGCAGGCGCGCCAGATGATCGCCGAGGGCGCCATCGGCCGCCCGCACTTCATCCACGGCTACTACCTCCAGGACTGGCTGCAGTACGACACCGACTACAGCTGGCGCCTGGAGCCGGACAAGGGCGGCAGGTCGTCGGCCATCGGCGACATCGGGTCGCACTGGTGCGACCTCGCGCAGCATGTGAGCGGCCTGCGCATCACCGAGGTGCTCGCCGACCTGGCCACCGTCATCCCGCAGCGCAAGCGCCCGGTCGGCAACCGCGAGGCCTTCGCGGCGGCCCGGGGCGACGAGCAGCTCGAGCCGGTCGACATCAAGGTCGAGGACCTCGCCTCGGTGCTCGTGCGCTTCGAGAACGGCGCGAAGGGCAGCTTCTCGGTGGGGCAGGTCTGCGCCGGCCACAAGAACGACCTCGTGCTCGAGGTCAACGGCGCCACGGCGTCGCTGCGCTGGCACCAGGAGAAGCAGAACGAGCTGTGGATCGGCAGGCGCGGCGAGCCGAGCGGGCTGATGCAGAAGGACCCCGCGCTGCTGTCGTCGGAGGCGGCACCCTACGCGCACCTGCCCGGTGGCCACCAGGAGGCCTGGGCCGACGCCTTCGCCAACCTGATGCGCGACATCTACGGCTTCATCGCCGAAGGCCGTTCCATGAAGGACCCGCGTCCCCCCGCCTTTGCCACGTTCCGCGACGGCCTGCGCGCGAACATGATCATCGACGCCATCCTCGAAAGCCACGCGAAGGGGCAGACGTGGGTGCGGGTGCCTGATGCCTGATGCCTCATGCCTGATGCTTGACGCTGGAACGCTCGATGCCTGAGCGCCCGATGTCACGTCGGCCCGGTCACGCAGGCATCACGCGTCCGCTTTGACGCCGGGCAGAAGCATCAGACACCCGGCCGGGCATGACGTCGTCGACATTGGTCATGAAGCATCAGTCATGAAGCCTTAACAAGGAGACCTCATGAAGCTTGGAGTGTTCACGGTCCTGTTTGCCGGTCTCTCGCTGGACCAGGTTATCGAGAAGGTCACGGCCGCGGGCCTCGAGGCCGTCGAGATCGGCACCGGTGCGTTCCCGGGCGCGCCGCACATCGACGTCGACGCGCTGCTGGGCAGCAAGGCGAAGGCGCGCGAGTATCGCCGCAAGTTCGAGGACGCAGGCCTGACGATCTCCGCGCTGTCGTGCCACGGCAATCCGCTGCACCCGGACAAGGCCGTCGCCAAGGCAGACGACGAGGTCTTCCGCAAGACCGTGCGCCTCGCCGAGGTGCTCGAGGTGCCGGTGGTCATCACCTTCTCGGGCTGCCCCGGCGACAGCGAGGGGTCGAAGT
>CAYSHC010000036.1:0-32236 GCA_964430855.1 uncultured Vicinamibacteraceae bacterium | reverse complement strand
GCCGTCCCTACCCGCCGACTTCGAGGGTGGTGTCCACCTGCTGGAGCGGGGCGTGCACGAGCACGAGCTCCACGCGTCCGACCCGCAGCGTGTCACCTGGCAGCAGCGTCGCCTTCTGCACGCGCTTGCCGTTGACGTAGGTGCCGTTGGTGCTCTGCAGGTCCTCGACCTCGAGCTGCCCGGTGGGCAATGCGGTGAGCCGGCAGTGCAACCGCGAGACCATTGCGGCGTCCACGATGAAGTCGGCGCGCACGGCGCGGCCGAGGGTCTTGATGGTGCCCGGCATCAGCCGGAACGTCAGGGTCGGCTCATGACCCTGCTGGGTGCGGAGAATCCACATGGAGGTCCTCACGCTGACGTCGTGCACGGGGCCGGTAGCCCCAGCACCTCGCGGACGCGCGGGTGCACCACCTCTCCGTCCCGCGTGACGAGCGTCTCGCGCGTGATCTCGTCAGAGGTGTCGATGTTGATGGCGCCGTCCTTCGTCAGGTGTGTGACGAGCGTCGTCAGGTTCCTGGCGTACATCTGGCTGGCGTGATAAGGCACGGTGGCGGCGAGGTTCGTTGGCCCGTGCACCGTCACGCCGCTCACCACGACGGTCTGGTCGGCGACGGTCACCTCGCAGTTGCCGCCGCGCTCGGCGGCCAGGTCCACGATGACCGAGCCCGGTGCCATGGACGCCACCATGTCGCCGGTGACGAGCACCGGCGACCGCTTGCCCGGGATGGCAGCGGTCGTGATGACGACGTCGCTCTGGGCGACGACCTTTGCCATCGTTTCGCGCTGGCGGCGGTAGAACGACTCGTCCTGGGCCGTCGCATAGCCGCCCTTGTCTTCGGCGCCGGCCGTCTCGAGCGGCAGCTCGATGAACTTGGCGCCCAGGCTCTCGATCTGTTCCTTCACGGCGGGGCGCACGTCGTAGGCTTCGACGCGCGCGCCGAGCCGCCTGGCCGTCGCGATGGCCTGGAGGCCGGCGACGCCGGCGCCGATGACGAACACGCGCGCGGCGGTGATCGTGCCGGCGGCCGTCATCATCATCGGGAACAGGCGCGGCAGCGTGTCGGCGGCCAGGATCACGGCCTTGTAGCCGGCGATGTTGGCCATCGACGACAGCGCGTCCATGCTCTGCGCCCGCGTGATCCGGGGGATCAGCTCCATCGCGAGGAGTGACGCACCGCGCGCGGCCACCGCGCTCGTCGCTTCGCCGGCCGTCAGCGGGTCGGCAAAGCCGATGACGACGTGCTGCGGTCCGAGGCGCGCGATGTCGGCCTGCCCCTGCACCCCGCCCGCCCCCGGTGTCCGTACCTGGAGGATGAGCGTCGCCCTGGCGTAGACGTCGTCCCGACCGGCGATCGTCGCGCCTTTCGCGGCGTATTCGGCATCCGGAAAGCCGGCCGCGGCCCCCGCGCCGGCCTCGATGAGCACCTCGGCACCCGCCTTGACGAGGGCGGGCACGCTGGCGGGCACCAGCGCGACGCGATGTTCACCGGGAAGGGTTTCTCTGGGGACGCCGATGACCATGGCCCCGGCATTGTAACGTGAGTGAACCCGGCAGGAAGCCCTTCCGTCCAAGCCCATGTCCCCCGCAGCCGCAGTGGCACCGCCCCCGGCGGCGACGGCTGCGGTCCTGGAGAGATCGATGACGAAGACGAGCAAGCGAGTGGCGGGCGCGGGCGTCGGCGTGGCCGTCCTGGCCGGCGCGGCGTACCTCTTCGGCGGCTTTGGCACGGCCAGTGCCAGCTTCGACCCGTCGCGCCTGGCGACCGTCGAGCGCTCGACGATGGTCAAGTCCGTCGTCGCGACGGGCAAGGTGGAGCCGATCGCGAAGGTCGAGATCAAGTCGAAGGCCAACGGCATCATCGAGCGCGTGCACGTGGAGGTCGGCGACATCGTGGCCGAGGGCGACATCCTCGTGGAGCTGGACAAGGAGGAGCTCAACGCCCGCGTCCGCGAGGCGCAGGCGAACCTCCAGGCAGCCGAGGCGGGGCTGGAGGGCGCGCGCGCGCAGCTCGAGAAGAACAGGATCGAGGCCGAGGGCCCCGACGTCGAGTTCGCCCGGCGCGCCGCGAAGCGCGCCGAGGAGCTCTTCGCGCAGCAGCTCATGCCGCAGTCCGAACTGGACCAGGCGCGCAGCGCCTACGAGCAGGCCGTCAACAGGCAGCGCGCCGCGCAGGGGCAGCTCGTCGTCTCGCGGGCGAAGGTCGCCGAGACCGAGGCGCAGGTGGCGCAGGCGCGGGCGGCGCTCGAGCGCGCGCAGGAGGACCTCCGCAACGCCACGATCCGTGCGCCGATCGCCGGGATGGTGCTCACGCGCGACGTCGAGGTCGGCAGCCCCGTGTCGTCCATCCTGAACCTGGGCGCCAACGGCACGCCGGTCATGACGCTTGGCGACATCGGCGAGGTGTTCGTGCGCGGCAACGTCGACGAGTCGGACATCGGGTTCGTGCGGCTCGGGCAGCCGGCGCGCATCAGCGTCGAGACGTTCAAGGACCGCCAGTTCGACGGCCGCGTGACGCTGATCTCGCCCATGGGCACCGAGAAGGACAACGTGACGACCTTCGAGGTGCGCGTCTCGATTGACAACCCGGGAAACGAGCTGAAGGCGAACATGACCGCCAACGCCGAGATCGTGCTCGAGGAGTTCCCCGACTCGCTCATCATTCCCGAGGCCGCCGTCAGCTACGACGCCGACAGGCAGGCTCACGTGGACGTGTTCGCGCCCGAGGAGCCGACGGGCCGCCGCCGCGTGCCCGTGACCGTCGGCGTGAGCGACGGCACGCGTGCGCAGGTCCTCGAGGGCCTCTCGGAAGGCGACAAGGTCATCCTGCCGTCCTGAGGACGCCGGCCAGCTGCCATGGGCGAATCGTTCCGTCAGGCCATCGACAACCTCCGGGCCAACAAGCTCCGGAGCTTCCTCACGATGTTCGGCATCATGTGGGGCATCGTGTCGATCGTGGTGCTGTCGGCGCTCGGCGAGGGCTTCCGGCAGGGCAACGACGCGGTGCTGCGCGAGTTCGGGCGCAACATGAGCATCGTCTGGGGCGCGCGGACGGGGATGCAGGCCGGCGGCGAGCGCGCGGGCCGGCCCATCATCCTGACGGTGGACGACGTGCGCGCGGTACGCGAGCAGGGCCGGCTCGTCGCCGATGTCAGCCCGGAGCTCCAGCGCGGCACGACCGTCAAGAGCGCCTACAACCAGGCCTCGGTGACCGTCCACGGCGTCGAGCCGCCGTACATGTTCATGCGGACGATCGAGGTGGACCGCGGCCGTCAGCTCAACTGGAGCGACGAGCGCAACGCCTCGCAGGTCTGCGTGATCGGCTGGGAGATGTCCAAGCAGCTGTTCGGCGACCGTGATCCCGTCGGCGAGACGGTGCAGATCAACGGGCTGCCCTACACGGTCGTCGGCCGCATCCGGCGCAAGGATCAGGACAGCAGCTACAGCGGACCCGACAACAACAAGATCTTCATCCCGTTCGCGGTGATGGCCCGCAACATGCCGCGCGCCGACCAGCCGCCCGGGGCGATCAACCAGATGATCGTCCTGCCCCGGCCCGAGGTGGTCGAGCAGCTCGACGGCATCGTGTCGCGGCGCACGGGACGCGTGGCCGACATCGACTGGCCGCTCGAGCGCGAGATCCGCCATATCCTCGCGCGGCGCAAGGGCTTCGACCCCGACGACCGCGAGGCCATCAACGTGTGGGACACGTCGCTCAGCACGATGTTCTTCGGGCGGATGATCGGCGCGATGGCCAGCTTCTTCCGGCTCGTGGGCATCGTCACGCTCGCCCTCGGCGGCATTGGCGTGATGAACGTCATGCTGATTGCCGTCCGCGACCGCACCCGCGAGATCGGCGTGCGCAAGGCGCTCGGCGCGACGACGGCGCAGATCCAGCGGCAGTTCTTCCTGGAGGGCCTGTTCCTCACGCTGATCAGCGGCGGCGCGGGGCTGCTGCTCGGCATGGCGCTCTGCCTGGCGGTGAACACCTTCGCCACGCTGCCCATCCGCTTCGCCGGGATGATCATCACCTGGCCGAACGCCCTGCTGGCCGTCTTCGCGCTGCTCGTCATCGGCGTGATTGCCTCGACGCTGCCCGCGCGACGCGCCGCGCAGCTGCCGCCGACCGAGGCGCTCCGCTACGAGATGTAGGCGAGGGGACGTGCCATGACACCGCCCGAGACAGCCACGATCGACATCGCCATCCCTGCCTCGTCGGCACGGCGACGCTCGCGCGGCGGCGTGCGCCACATGCTGCGCGAGGTGACGCGCGAGGCGCTCTACGGCGTGGCGCGGAACCGTCTGCGCGCCGGGCTGTCGATGCTCGGCATCTCGTGGGGCATCGTCTCCGTCGTGATGCTGCTCGCCTACGGCAACGGGTTCCAGGACGCGCTGATGGTCGGCTTCAGGAACGCGTTCGGCGAAGGGACGGCGGTGCTGTGGCCCGGCCAGACCAGCATGCAGGCCGGTGGCCAGCGCGCTGGCCGGCGCATCCGCCTCAAGCCCGATGACGTCACGATGCTGGCCGAGCTGCCGGCGATCAAGTTCGCGAGCCCGGAGTACGTCGCGCGCCTGCCGATCGTCTTCGGCGACAAGACCGTCACCGAGGCCATCCGCGGCGTGGACGCCATCTACGGCACGATGCGCCACGAGCGCCCGGGCAAGGGGCAGGGCCGCTGGCTGACCGTTGACGACGTCGCCGAACGCCGGCGCGTGGCCTTCCTCGGCTACGAGGTGGCGCGCAAGCTGTTCGGTTCGCGACCGGCGGTGGGACAGACGATCCGGATCGGCTCGCGCCCGTTCGAGGTCATCGGCGTCATGGAGGACAAGGTACAGATGTCGGCGTACTTCGCGCCCGACAAGTACTGCGTCTTCATCCCCTACACGACGATGAGCGAGCTCCAGGACACGACCTACCTGGCGACGCTCGTCATCCAGACCGTCGATCCGCTCCAGCAGGAGCGCACGCTCAGGCAGGTGCGCGAGGCGCTCGCCCGCAAACACCGGTTCAACCCGGCCGACGAGCGTGCCGTGGTCATCAACGACTCGGTCGAGAACACGCGCCTCATCGGTGGCATCACCGGCGGCCTGAAGGTGGTGCTGACGTTCATCGGCGTGCTCACGCTCGCCATCGGCGGCGTCGGCATCATGAACATCATGTTCGTGTCGGTGACCGAGCGGACGCGCGAGATAGGCATACGGAAGGCGCTCGGCGCGCGGCGGCGCGAGATCCTCCTGCAGTTCCTCATCGAGGGGCTGGTGATCACCTTCCTCGGCGGCCTCGTCGGCGTCGCGGTGTCGTTCGCGCTCGTGCGCGTCTTCAGCCCGCGGCCGTTCCTCGCCGAGCTGTTCGACGACATGACGCGGCGCACCGACATCCACCTGGTGATGTCGCTCGAGCTCCTCGGGATCTGCACGGCGATCCTGATGGTGGTGGGCATCGCGGCGGGACTGCTCCCCGCCATCCGGGCGTCACGCCTCGACCCCATCGAGTCGCTGCGCTACGAATAGCGCAGCCGGGACGCCCTGACCGCTCAGCGGCTGGCGGCGAGCGTCGTCGCCAGCCACTGCGCGACGGCCTCGGCGACGGCGGGGCTCACCGTCCTGTCCTCGAGTGATCCGTACTCGCCGATCTCGCCCGTCCTTGCCGGCACCAGCAGGTGGTTGATGCCTGGAATCCTCACCACGTCGGCGCCCTTGCCCTTCCTGCGCGCCTGCGCGAGCGCCAGGAGCGCGTCGGCATTCGACGGCTCGACCTGCCTGTCGAGCTCGGCGTGGACGATGAGCAGCGGCTGGTTCGCACGCTTGAGCGGCTCGGCGGGGTCGTAGGCGAGCAGGCTCCGGAACCACGGCGTATCGGCCTGCTTGCGCAGGTGCTCGGGCACGCCGTCCCAGCCGTCGCCGGTGAGCACGGCGTTCATGATCTGGGCCTGGAGCGCCATCCGCTTCTGCTTCTCCTCCTCGGGCAGCGAGAGGCCCGCGAGGGCATGGCGCTGCTGCGCGAGGATGAGCTCGCTGCCGGTAACGCCGGGGCCGTTGATCGAGACGACGGCGGCGATGTCGTTCGTGCGGGCCGCAGCCAGCAGGGCGACGGCTCCGCCCTCGCTGTGCCCGACGACAGCGATGCGATTCCTGTCGACGTCCTTCCGCCTGCGCAGGTACCGGACGACGGACCTGACGTCCTCGGCGTAGTCATCGAGCGTGGCCGACTCGGCGCGGCCGCCGCTCTGCCCGACGCCGCGCTTGTCGTAGCGCACGACGATGTAGCCCGCGTCGGCGAGGGCGCCAGCCAGCTGCGCAAGGATTGGCACCCCGAAGGCGACGCCGTCGCGATCGAGGTCGCCCGAGCCGGCGACGAGGACCAGCGCAGGCAGGCGCGGCACGTCCTTCGCCTTCGCGTCGGGCGGCGTGGCACCGGCAGGACGCGAGATCGTGGCGGCGAGGTTGAACCCGTTGGCCGGGATCATCTCCTGCTCGTCGTTGTCGCGCGGCTCGCGCACCGACCGTGTGAACACCGACGTGATGTCCTCCCGGACGACGTCGATGCCGGCCGCGGGGATGCTGTAGCGGACCAGGCGTCCCGTCGAGGCTTCGGCCCACACCAGCACCGCGAGCGGCCCACCGGGGTTGGAGACGTCCACCGTGTGACGGCGGACGTCGAACGTGCCCGCCGCCGTCTGCACGCGCTCGGTGTCCACGGCGGTAAGGCGCGCCTGCACCTCGGCCTGGGGGGCCACGTAGACGGGCAGCGACTCGCCTGCCTGCATCGTCACGAGCCTGCGGGCAAGGCCCTCGACGGCGCCGAACACGTTGTTCGGGAAGATCAGCGTGGTCGGCGACACGGTGTCGGTCTTCTGCTGGACGTCCTCGCCGCGCGTGATGCGGCTCGTGGCCGTGGTGCCCGCAAACTCCGTCTCGACCGACTCGACCTGACCGCGGACGACCGCCTCCATGAAGAGCCGCTGCGGCGCAAGGTCGGGGCCGTAGACGATCTCGGCCGAGCGCAGGCTGAAGTTGCCGCCCTCGAGGCCGCCCGTCGAACGGATGACCGTCCGCCCGTCGAGCGAGATGACGCTCACGTCCTCCGTGCCGACGGGACGTCCCTGGATGACGATGCGGAAGACCGCGGACGTCGTGCCATCCGACGCTTGCGGCTCGGCCGGCGGGGCCTCCTGCGCCAGCGCCGACGTCGCGAAGGCGAGCGCGGCAAACCACGTAGAATAGCGGGCGGACACACGCATGAGTCCCAGAATAGCCCAGTCGTTCGCCGCCTCATTCCTCGCCCTGACCGACGATGCCGTCGCCTTCGATCGCAGCAGGTCGGGCGCGCGGCTGCGCGTGTCGGGCCCGGACCGCATCGAGTGGCTCCAGGGACTGCTGACCAACGACATCGCGGCGCTTGGCGCCGGCGAAGGCTGCTACGCGGCGTACCTGACGCCGCAGGGCCGGATGATCGGCGACATGCGGGTGCTGGTGCGCACCGACGACGTGCTGCTCGACGTCGAGGCCCCGGCGCGCGAGTCGCTGCTGAGCCGCCTCGACCAGTACATCATCATGGAGGACGTCACGCTCACCGATGCGTCCGACGAGCTCGGCTGCGTGGGTGTCGCGGGACCCGCCTCTGCACGGCGGCTGGCGGCGCAGCTTGGCATGGTGGGCGAGACCCTTTCGTCGCTCGCCGAGTACCACCACCATCCGGTCAGCGTCGACGGCCACGACGGCCTCATTGTCGCCACGCGCGATCTCGGCGTCGACGGCTACGAGGTCTACCTGCCCCCGCCTGCCGCCTCGTCGTTGCTTGGCAGGCTGCGCGCGCTGGGCTTCGGCGACCTGCACCCGCAGGTGGCCGACGCGGCACGCATCGAGGCGGGCCGTCCGCGCTTCGGCGTGGACATGGACGAGGACACGATCCCGCTCGAGGCCGGCATCGAGCCGCGCGCCATCAGCTTCAGCAAGGGCTGCTACGTGGGGCAGGAGATCATCATCCGCGTCGTGCACCGCGGCAAGGGACGCGTGGCGCGCCGAATCTGCCGCCTGGTCTCGGAGGGTGGCGCCGACGTGCACGGCGGCGACGAGCCGACAGTGCCGTGGCCGCGCGGCTCGGAGGTCCGCAGGGACGGCAAGGTCGTCGGGCGTATCACGTCGGCCGCGTTCTCGGCGGGCCGGGGTCGCTTCGTCGCGCTGGCCATGCTCGGCCGCGATGCGATGACCGACGGGACGGACGTCGAGGTGGACGCGCCCGAGCCGTGGACGCGCGCGAAGGTCGAGGCGCTGTCCGGCGTCCAGGCCGGCGCGTGATGGCCGGCCCTGTCGAGTCGATCGTCGTTGCCGCGGCTGTCGTGGAGCGGGACGGCGCGTTCCTCGTGACGCGCCGTCTGGAAGGGACGCACCTGGCCGGCCGCTGGGAGTTTCCCGGCGGCAAGCAGATGCCGGACGAGACGCTCGAGGCGTGCCTCGTGCGGGAGGTGCGCGAGGAGCTGGCGTGCGCCGTCGAGGTGGGGGAGTGCCTCGTCTCGACGTCGCACCTGTACCCGGAGCGGAAGGTCACGCTGCACTTCTTCGCGTGCCGGCTGCTCGGGGAACCGGTGCCGCAGGACGGCCAGGCGATGCGCTGGGTCCCGCGGCACGCGCTTCGCGACCTTGACCTTCCCGAGGCCGATCGGGAGCTCGTGGAGCTGCTGGTGGCAGGCGCTGCCCCACGTTCGCCCGACGCGTAATCGCGAACCTGCGCGTCCGGCGCTCGACCGCGCGCAGAAGGCTCCCGCGTGCGGCGCGAGGGTCAGGTGTCGGATTCACCCGGAGGTCCGCCCGCATGGCGTCCACGGTCAACGTCCCGAGCCACGACACGACGCGCGTCGAGACTTTCAGCGACGCGGTCTTCGGCTTTGCCGTCACCCTGCTGGTCGTCTCGCTGGAGGTGCCGCGCACGTTCGACGAGATGCGCATCGCCATGCGCATGCTGCCGGCGTTTGCGGCGTCGTTCGCGCTGCTGCTGCTCGTGTGGCAGGAGCACCGCGCCTTCTACCGGCGGGCCGGCATCGACGACGGCGTGCTGCTGTGGCTCAACGGGGCGCTGCTGTTCGTCGTGCTCTCGTACGTCTATCCCCTCAAGTTCCTGATGAACCTGCTGGTCGGGCCGGACGGCCTGTTCTTCGGCCGCCTGCCGCAGGGCATCCGCGACAGCGACGTCCCGTCGCTGATGGTGATGTACGGCCTCGGCTTCGTCCTGCTCTTCTCGGTGCTGGCGGCGATGTACGTGCGTGCTCTCGTGTGTCACCGGCGGGCGGGGGCCGACGGGTCGCGCCTGCGCGACATCCGCATCGCGCTGGGAGCCTCGCTCGTCTACGTGGTCGTCGGCCTGGTGTCGGTGCTGACGGCGGCGTTCGGCCGGGGGCCAACGGCGATGGCCGTCTCCGGCGGCGTCTACGCGCTCACCGGAGTCGGCCATTTCGTGTATCACGCGCTGGTCGTGCGTCGTCTCGCGGCCCCGGGCCGCCGGTGACGGCAGGCGAGGGGCCCGCCACGGCCTACGGCTCCCAGATCGTCGCGCCGATGAAGCGCTCGGCGTCGCCGAGGTTGTAGTAGTACACCGTCACGAGCTTGCCGTCCGTGCGCTGCACGGTGCGGGTGTAGCCCAGGTCCCAGCTGCCCGCGTCGCTGCGCAGCACGATGTCGTCGCTCCAGGTGCGGCCTTCGTCGCTGCTCACGCGCGCGCGGATGCCGTAGGGCTCGGCCCGGTAGCCGTAGGTGACGACGAGGCGGCCGTCCTTCAGCTTGACGAGGCTGGGCGGGTTGCCGCGTCCCGTGTCGGGGACGACGCGGGTGACGTGGCTCCACGTGGTGCCGTTGTCGTCCGAGCGGTAGCCCTCGATCCAGCGGCGGAAGCGGACGGTCGTGAAGAGCGACCGTGGCGACAGGCGTACCGTCGACGGCATGATGCCGTAGTCGTTGTCGGCAGGCTCGGGGTGGACCCAGCCGAGCCGCGTCCATGTCTTGCCGCCGTCCGTCGTTCGCGCGGCGAAGACGCGTCCTTCGCGCTCGTTCGACTTTGCGGCCGTCAGCATGATGGTCATCGTGGACGGGCCGTCGACGATGTAGTCGGTGCGCGCGGCGATGCCTGGCGTGCCGAAGTCGGGCAGCGCGTGCGGCCCGTGCCACGTGTGTCCCTTGTCCAGCGAGTAGTAGAAGCGTGACGGGCCCGTGTGGATGCTCGCCATCCGGGCGGTGAAGACGAAGCCGGGGGCGGTGAAGTCGATGCCGCCGGGGCTGGGCGTGACGGGGCGTCCGCCGGTGGCGGCCGGGACACCGGCGACGAGCGTGCCGGGCGGCGGCTCGAGGCCCTTCGGCCGCTCGACGGACCACGTCGCCCCGCCGTCGAGGCTGCGGGCGAGCAGGTGCTCGGCGGGGCGGCTGTAGTCGATGGAGTGGCCGCGCTCGCTCGGCTTGAACCATCCCGATTCGAAGCCGACGAGGATTTCGTCACCCCACTGCCAGATGCCGTGGTTGGCGGGCCAGCCGCCGTAGCGTCCCGGCTCGTTGTAGACCACGACGTGCTGAGCGGAGCGGGGTTGTCGCTGGGCGTGGATGGTCAGCGGGGCTGCGGCGATGGCCAGCAGCGCCAGGGCGGGCGTCAGTCGCATGGGGCTCTCCTGTGAGCGGCAGTACAGCCCACCGGCGTTTCGCGTGTCAAGCTCCCGCGCGCGCAAATTGAAACAAGTTCCGATTCTGCTGGTAGGGACGGCTCTCCGAGCCGTCCTTCCGAACTTCCCGAGCCGTCCTTGTCCGAACTTCCGAGCCGTCCTTCCGAACTTCCGAGCCGTCCTTGTCCGAACCTCGTCCGAGCCGCCCTGCCCCGAGCCGTCCTGACCCAAGCCGACCTGCTCCGAGTCGACTTCGTCCGCCGCCCTGCTCCGACGTCGTGCGCCGAGCGCCCTCCTCCGAGGGGGCGGCCTGCTTCGCAGCTGTCGTGCAGTCCCGCGAGCAATCTCTGCAATTTCTGCAGCATCCGGGCGACCAGACCTGACCCCGGAGTCGCGAGAATCGAGACCTGACCCCGTATCAGCCCGTTGCGAGACCTGACCCCGCGCAGCGGCGGAGCATGGGGCAGGTCAGGCACCTGGGCTTGCGCGCGGTGCAGACGAGCGCGCCGAGGTCCATCAGCGCCTGGTTGAAGTCGAAGACGTGCCTGACGGGCAGCACCGCCCGCGAGATCTCCCACAGGTGACGCTGCGCCGCGTGCGACTTCGGGTCGCCGTGGCCGACAAACACCCGGTGCAGCACGCGCGCGACGTTGGTGTCGAGGATTGCCGCGCGCCGGCCGAACGCGAAGCTGAGCACGGCGCCTGCCGTGTACGGGCCGATGCCCTTGAACGACCTCAGCGTCGCTTCGTCGGACGGCAGCTGGCCGCCGTAGTTGGTCACGGCCTCTCTCGCGATCGCGTGCAGCCGCCTGGGGCGGATGTTGTAGCCGAGCGGCCGCCAGGTCTCGACGACGTCCTCCTCGGAGGCCTCGGCCAGGGCGTGGAGCGACGGGTACTTCTCGAGCCACTCGAGGTACTTCGGCAGCACGCGGTCCACCTGCGTCTGCTGGAGCATCACCTCGGACACGAGGATGTGGTACGGGTCTGCCGTCTTTCGCCACGGCAGGTCGCGCCCCTGCTTCCGGTACCACGCCAGCAGCGTCGTCCGGAACCAGCGACGGGCGCGGCTGTCCGGGAGGGGCAGGGGAGGCCGGGAAGGGCGCCGCACGGCGCGGAGTATACCCTTGGCGCTGATGGCGCCAGCATCGAAGCCGGGCCCCGACGTCGAGGCCGCCTACCGCCAGTGCCTGCGGCTCGCCCGCGCACACTACGAGAACTTCCCCGTCGCCTCGTGGCTGGTGCCGCGCGGACTGCGGCCGCACGTCGCGGCCATCTACGCGTTTGCCCGCGTCGCCGACGACATCGCCGACGAGGGCCACACGCCGCAGGAGTGCCGGCTGGCGCAGCTTGCCGCCTGGCGCGCACGCCTGCACGGCGACACGGCCGCGGCCGCCCACGTCCACCCGGATGCCGACGCGATATTCACGGCGCTCGACGACACCAGGCGGCGCTTCGGCCTCGACGTGCGGCTGCTTGACGACCTGCTGGATGCCTTCGCGCAGGACGTCACGGTGACGCGTTACGCGCGCTGGGACGACGTGATCGATTACTGCCGGCGGTCGGCCAACCCCGTGGGGCGGCTGGTCCTGGCGCTCGCGGGCGCCGCCAGCCCCGAGGCGCTCGCGCAGTCGGATGCCACCTGCACGGCGCTGCAGCTCACCAACTTCTGGCAGGACTTCGGCCGCGACTGGCGCGCCGGACGTCTCTACGTGCCGCAGGATGTCCTCGCGATGCATGGCGCCGACGAAGCCGGCATCGGCACCTGCCCCATGCCCGCCGCCTGGCAGGCGGTGTTCCGCGACGTCGATGCCCGCACGGCGGCGTTCTTCGAGGCTGGCCGCGACGTGGCCAGCCACGTGCGGGGACGCCTGCGCTACGAGCTGCGCGCGACGTGGCTGGGCGGCTCGCTCATCCGCCGGCGCACGGCCGAGATCAGGCAGTCGTCGTTCGACGCCAGGCCCACGCTCACGGGAGTCGACGCGCTCAGGATTGCCCGCGACGCGATCCTGTGGCGATAGAATCGGGACGGCCGGTCCTGCTGTCCCCGCGCCCGTCTCCCATGCCCCGCGACACGAGCTTTGCCTATTCGTTCCTCGTCCTGCCGGCGGCGAAGCGCGAGGCCATCACGGCGGTGTGGGACTTCTGCCGTGCCGTTGACGACGAAGTGGACGAGGGCGAGGGGCGTACGCCTGACGAGCGCCGTGCGGGCCTGGACATGTGGCGCCGCGAGGTGGCCGCCTGCTACGGCGACGGGACGCCGGCCACGCCGCAGGGACGTGCGCTCGCGCCCCACGTGACGCGCTTCGGCCTGCCGCGCAACGCGTTCGAGGCGCTGATCGATGGCTGCGCGATGGACATCGGCCAGACGCGGTACCAGACGTTCTCTGACCTGCGACGGTACTGCCACCACGTGGCCTCGACGGTCGGCCTCATCTGCATCGAGATCTTCGGCTACCGCAACCCGGCGACGCGCCGCTACGCCGAGGAGCTCGGCATCGCCCTGCAGCTGACAAACGTGCTGCGCGACGTCGGAAGCGACCTGGCTCGCGGCCGCCTCTACCTGCCGGTCGACGAGCTGGCGGCGCACGGCGTCACGGAGGACGACCTGCGCCGCGGCGAGCTCACGCCCGCGGTGACGGCGCTGCTCGAGCGCCAGGCGACGCGCGCGCGGGAGTACTTCCAGCGTGCCGAGGCCGTACTGCCGCCCGAGGATGCCGGCGCGCTGCTCGCCGCGCGCATCATGGGCGCGATCTACTACCAGCTGCTCACGCGCATCGCCGCGCGCGACTACGACGTCTTCAGCAGGCGGGTGCGCGTGCCCACGTGGCAGAAGGCCTGGATCGCCGCCACGATGTGGGTGCGGTCGCTCGTCGCGCCTGGCGCCTCCCGCATGCTCCGCGCCGCCAAATGACACATCCCGACGTCATCGTCATCGGCGCCGGCTGCGCGGGCCTTGCCGCGGCGACGGCACTGGCCGAAGGGGGCGCGCGTGTCGTGGTGCTCGAGGCACGACGCCACCTGGGCGGCCGCACGACGGCATTCGATCACAGGGAGAGCGGCGAGCGGGTCGACAACGGGCAGCACGTGCTGCTCGGGTGCTACCGCGAGACGCGCACGTACCTGCGCCGGCTCGACGTCGAGCACCTGGTCGCGTTCCAGCCGCGCCTGTCGTTCACCTGCGTGGATCGCGACGGCAGGACGAGCACGCTCGCGTGCCCGCCATGGCGGCCGCCGCTGCACCTGGTCGGCGGGCTGCTGCGCTGGAAGGCGCTCGGCTGGCGCGACAGGCGGTCGGCCCTCGGCATAGCCGGTGCGCTCAGGTCGGCACGCCGCGCCGTCGCTGACGGGACGCCGCTGCCCTGCGTCGCCGGCGAGACGGTGCTGCGGTGGCTGACCCGCCACGGCCAGTCGCGACGGCTCATCGAGCTGCTCTGGGAGCCGCTCGCGGTCGCCGCGATGAACCAGCCGATAGACGTCGCCGACGCCGCGCCCTTCGTCCGCATCCTCGGGCACGTGTTCACCGACGATCCCGCCGACGCCGGGATCGGCCTGCCCGCGCGTCCCCTCGACGAGGTGTTCGGCGAGCCGGCCAGAGCCTACCTCGAGGCGCGGGGCGGGCACGTGCGCACCGATGCCCTCGCGCGCGTCGTGCTCGCTGGCGACAGGGTGGGCTACGTGGACGCGCGCGGTACGTCCGTGCGGGCGGGTGCGTTCGTCCTCGCGACGCCGTGGCACGGCCTGACGGGTGCACTGCGCGGCTCGGAGGGCGGAGCTCTCGCGGGTCTCCTCGAGTCGGAGCAGCGCCGCCGATCCGCCTCGATCGTCTCGGTGCACGTCTGGCTGGAGCGCGCGGCGCTGCCGGCGCCGTTTGTCGGCCTGCCCGGCCGCGCGTTCCAGTGGATCTTCGACAAGCGGAGCGTCTTCGACGGCGCGGCCACCCACATGACGCTGGTCGCGAGCGCCGCCGACCACGTCCTGCGGCTGACCAACGAGGAGCTCGCGGCCCTCGCGCTCGAGGAGGCCTGGGACGCGCTGCCGGAGCTGAAGCGGGCCCGCGTCCTGCACGTGCGCGTCGTGCGGGAGCCCAACGCGACGTTCTCGCTCGCCCCCGGCGAGCCGCCGCGCCCCGGCAACGCCACGCCGGTCCGCAACCTGTGGCTGGCCGGCGACTGGACGGACACGGGCCTGCCGGCGACCATAGAGGGAGCGATCCTGTCGGGGCACCGGGCCGCCGAGGCCGTGCGCCGCGGGATCTGAGGACGGCTCGGAGGGCGTGTGAGGACGGCCCGGAGGGAAGGTTAGGACGGCCCGGAGGGCCGTCCCTACCAGGAGGCGGGGGGTGGGCGGTACAATTCCCCGGGCATTCTTCCGTGCCCCCCAATCCACGATCGTCCCAGAGCTCATGACTGCTTCACACTCCGAAATCCGCTCGCTGCTTGGCGACGAGGCCGATGCGCTCCTGTCGTACCAGGCGCGCGGCTTCAACAAGGCCGACCTGTACCTGCCCGGCCCCGACTACATCGACCGCGTGTTCAGCCAGTCGGATCGGCCGCCGACGGTACTGCGCAACTACCAGCACATCCTGAACTCCGGCCGGCTCGCCGGCACCGGCTACCTGTCGATCTTCCCGGTGGACCAGGGCGTCGAGCACTCGGCAGGCGCGAGCTTCGCCCCGAACCCGATCTACTTCGACCCCGAGAACATCGTGAAGCTCGCCTACGAGGGGGGCTGCAACTGCGTCACCTCGACGCTCGGCGTGCTCGCGTCGGTGGCGCGCAAGTGGGCGCACAAGATCCCCTTCATGGTGAAGCTGAATCACAACGAGTTCCTCAGCTACCCGAACCGCTACGACCAGGTGATGTTCGCCAGCGTCGAGCAGGCGTTCGAGATGGGCGCCGTGGCGGTCGGGGCGACCGTGTACTTCGGGTCGGAGGAGTCGACGCGGCAGATCCAGGAGGTGTCCGAGGCGTTCGCGCGCGCGCACGAGCTGGGGATGGTGACGGTCCTCTGGTGCTACACCCGCAACCAGGCCTTCAAGACGAAGGAGAAGGACTACCACGTGTCGGCCGACCTGAGCGGCCAGGCCAACCACCTCGGCGTGACAATCGGGGCCGACATCATCAAGCAGAAGATGCCCGAGAACAACGGGGGCTACACGGCGCTCAAGTACGGCAAGACGCACCCGAAGGTGTACTCCGACCTCGTGCCCGACGAGCACCCGATCGAGATGACGCGCTACCAGCTGGCCAACTGCTACATGGGCCGCATCGGCCTCATCAACTCGGGCGGCGCCAGCGGCGACAACGACTTCGCGGATGCCGTCCGCACGGCCGTGATCAACAAGCGCGCCGGCGGCATGGGCCTCATCCTCGGCCGCAAGGCGTTCCAGCGTCCCATGTCCGAGGGCGTGAAGCTGCTGAACCTGCTCCAGGACGTGTACCTCGACGACGCGATCACCATCGCGTGACGCGCCTGCCGGCCGGTCACACCCGAGAGGAACGCCAGTTCAAGGCATGTCCCTTCTGAAAGTCGCCCGCATGGGCCATCCCGTCCTTCGCAAGCGCGCCCGCGCCCTCGACCCCGTCGAGGTGCGCGGCGCGGCCTTCCAGAAGCTCATCGACGACATGGTCGACACGATGATCGAGTACGAAGGCGTGGGCCTTGCGGCACCCCAGGTTCACGAAGGCATCCGGCTGTTTGTCGCCGCCATCGAGGGCGACGGCGGCCGCATGGATGTCCTGCCGTTCATCAACCCGGTGGTGACGCCGCTCGCCGACGAGCAGGTCGAGGACTGGGAAGGGTGCCTCAGCATCCCCGACATCCGGGGGCGGGTGCCGCGCTTCCGGAAGGTGCGGATCGCTGCCCTCGACCGCAAGGGCAAGCCCTTCGAACTCGAGCTCGAGGACTTTGCCGCGCGTGTCGTGCAGCACGAGACCGACCACCTCGACGGCGTGCTCTTCTTCGACAGGATGACCAGCTTCGAGTCGCTTTCGTTCCTCGAGGAGTTCAGCCGCTACCACCGGCGTCCGGCGTCGGGCGACGGGGAAGGCGAGGAGGAGTAGTGCCGTACCAGGCCGAGGTGCTGCTCGACAGCGTCGGGCCGACGGGGCAGCGGCTCACGACGTTCGTGCTCCGCTTCCCGCGGTTCGTCCTGTCCGAGTTCAACACGCACCGCATGTTCTCGCGCAACGCGTCGAGTTCGCGCGCCATCCCGACGACAAGGCTGATGCAGCAGCTGCGGGACGATCCGGTGGAACCCGTGTCGTGGGGACGCAACCAGGCCGGCATGCAGGCGCGCGAGGAACTGGCCGAGGCGGAGGCGCGCGCCGCCGCCTCGGTCTGGCACGAGGCGCGCGAGTCGGCGCTGCACCACGCCGAGCGGCTGCGTGCGCTCGGCGTCCACAAGCAGGTCGTCAACCGCCTCCTCGAGCCGTGGATGTGGGCGAGCGTCATCGTCTCGTCGACGACCTACGACAATTTCTTCGCGCTCAGGTGCCACCCCGACGCCCAGCCCGAGATCAAGCAGGTGGCCGACCTGATGCGCGCCGCGTACGCCGCCTCCACGCCGACCCCGCGCGCCGCGGGCGAGTGGCACCTGCCGTTTGTCCAGGGGCCCGAGGATCTCGCCCTGCCGCTCGACGTGCAGAAGAAGGTCGCCGTGGCGCGCGCCGCACGTGTGAGCTACCTCAACCATCAGGGCAAGCGCGACATCGACGCCGACATCACGCTGCACGACCGCCTGCTCGCGGCCGGTCACTGGTCGCCGTTCGAGCACGCGGCGATGGCGGCCGACGCCATCGGCCCGTTCAACAACTTCTCGGGCTGGCAGGCGTACCGGTGGCAGATGGAGCAGCAGCGCAGCCTGCGTCCCGCGCCCGGTGCCGTCGCCGTGCATGGCTGACCAGCCGCCCTTCCGCTTCAGCACGCGCATCGTCGTGCGCTGGAGCGACTGCGACCCCTTCGGTCACGTCAACAACGCCGTCTACCTCACGTACCTCGAGCAGGCCCGATTCGCCTACTGGCACGAGGTACTCCACGACGTGCCCTTCCCCGGCATGATCCTCGCGCGGGTCGAGATCGACTACCGCGCGCAGGCCTTCCCCAACGAGGCGCTCGACGTCTTTGCCGGCGTCGTCAGGATGGGCACGACGAGCTTTGCCGTCGGGTACGAAATCCGGAAGGCGGATGGCACCGTGGTGGCGCGGGCGCAGTCCGTGCAGGTGTTCTTCGATTACGCGGCCGGCAGGCCCGTGCCTGTCGACCCCGTGTTCCGCGAGCGCGTGGAGGCCTACGAGGGGGCCGCGCTCACGCCCGAGCCTGGAACAGGGCGCAGATCGCGCCCGCCGGATCGCGAATGACGGCGTAGCTGCCGGCCTCCATCTCGAACGGCGCCCGCAGCAGCGTGCCGCCCCGGGCCTGCGCCTCGCTCACGGCGAGGTCGAGGTTCTCCACGGTGAAGTACACCAGCCAGACCGGCGGCAGGCCCTCGTTGAACCCGCGGTTGTGGCAGATGCCCGTGACGGGCTGGCCTTCCGGCGAGACCATGGAGTAGTCGGAGTACGCCCCGTCCTCCATCGGCACCTCGCTGTACTCCCACCCGACGACGGCCCGGTAGAAGTCGCGGATCTCCGGAGCGTTGTCCACGGTGAGGTCGACCCATCCGACGAGTCCAGGCTGGGGCATGTCGCTCATGGGGGCAGGATAGCAGCAAGAACGGGCACCGCCGACCCGTCCGAAGGCGGCCGCGAGGCCGTCGAAATTTTGTTGTTGACAGTCTTGTGAAAGTTTTCACATAATGCCGCGAAGCTGAAGGAAGGAAGCAGCCCGTTCATCTACCTTCAAGCCCTGTTGGAAGCGACCTCTTTCTTCAGGGTTGGTGAGCCTGCGATCAAAGGCCCGCCTGGTCATTCAGTTCCTCAGTTCTATATCCCTCTTTCACACTGCTTCCCCTTCAGCTCTTTTCCCTTCAGGACGGCTCGCGCCGTCCTTTGGTGTTTCTGGCCCCTTCTCGACCTCCGCGACACGGCCGAGCGTCAATGCACCACCCGCCGGGCTCGGCGACAATGGTGGCCATGCGCGTCACCAGACTGACGGTCGCCTCCGACGTCCCGTCCACGGGCGGTGCCGTCAATGCCTTCCTCGTCCACGGCGCCGTGCCCACGCTCATCGACGCCCCGAGCGCGCAGCCGTCGTTTGTCGCGCAGGTCGAGGCCGCGCTGGCGCAGGCAGGGGACGGCCCGCTGCGCCAACTGCTCGCCACGCACGCGCACCCCGACCACGTTGCCGGCGCCGCAGCCGTCGCGGCCCGCTGGCCGGAGGCACGCCGCGCCAAGAAGCCGTGGCCCGCGCGCGACGCCTCGACGGGCGTTACCTGGGAGCCACTGGAGGGCGAGCCGGTGGTGGATGCGGGCGACTCGCGGCTCTGGGCCGTCGAGACGCCGGGCCATGCGCCCGACCACCTGTGCTTCCTGGCCGTCGCGGAGAGCGCGATGTTCTCGGGGGATCTCGTCATCAACGGCGGCACGGTGACCGTGCCTGCCTCGGACGGCGGACACATGCGCACGTACATCCAGTCGCTGAGGAAGGTGCTCGACCTCGCGCCGCGCCGGCTGCACCCGTCGCACGGGCCAGACGTCCTCCAGCCCGCGTCGTTGCTGCGCGGGTACATCGCGCACCGGCTCCAGCGCGAGCGCCAGGTGCTCGACGCGGTCGCCGACGGCGTCACCGACGAGGACGCCATTGTCGGCCGGCTGTATCCTGACATCTCGCCGGCACTTGCCAGGGCAGCGCGCGAGAACGTCGTCGCGCACCTGGCCAAGCTCTGCGAGGACGGCCTGATCACCCGGTCGGGCGGTTCGTGGGCCCTCGCCGCGCGCTGACTGGTGACGCTTCCATGACCGTCGACACGCCCCTGCTCCTCTTCATGACGCCTCGCGGCCCCGTCGCGCGCTTCGGCGACCGATCGGCGCTGCTCGACGACCATCCATGGGACGCGCTGGTGAACGACGCGTCGCCCTACGCGACACTCCGCCGCCTCGTGGACGAGGCTCCGGCCTTCGAGCCGTCCGATCCCGTGTCGCTGCTCGCGCCCATAGGCAGCCAGGAAGTCTGGGCCGCGGGCGTGACGTACTACCGCTCGCGCGATGCGCGGATGGAGGAGTCGCGCGCGTCAGGCGGCGCGTCCTTCTACGACCGCGTGTACGACGCCGATCGCCCGGAGCTGTTCTTCAAGGCGCTGCCGCACCGGGTGGTCGGCCCCGGCGCGCCCATCCGCGTGCGGCGCGACTCGCGATGGTCGGTGCCGGAGCCGGAACTCGTCCTCGCCGTGAACGTCTCGGGCCACATCGTCGGCTATACCGTCGGCAACGACGTCAGCGCGCGCGACATCGAGGGCGAAAACCCGCTCTACCTGCCGCAGGCGAAGGTGTACGAGGGAAGCTGCGCCATCGGGCCGGCGCTGTGGGTGACGCCGTCGCCGCCGCCGCCGTCCACGGCGATCCGGCTCGAGATCACGCGCGGCGGGCACGTCGTCTTCGACGGCGAGACATCGGTGGGCCAGATCAAGCGCACCTTCGACGACCTGGTGGGCTACCTGCGGCGCGAGCTGTCGTTCCCCACGGGTTGCTACCTGTTCACGGGCACGGGCATCGTGCCGCCGGACGACTTCTCGCTGGCGTCGGGCGACGAGGTGCGCATCACGATCGACCCGATCGGCACGCTCACGAACGTGGTGCTGTAGCCGGCGCGGGGCCCTCGGCCGGGACCGCAGGTGAGCCCGCCGCCTCGGCCGGTTCGCCCGCGGAACCGCCGGCCGTGGCTGCGGCCGCGCCGCCGCGGGCCGACCTGATGATCGCCTCCATGTGGCCGAGGTACTTCTCGAGCGCCACCCGCCCCGCCCGCGTCAGCGAGTACTCGCTGCGTGGCATCCGCCCCTCGAACGACTTCGTGCACTGGAGGTAGCCGGCGTCCTCGAGCTTGCGCGCATGGACGCTGAGGTTGCCGTCCGTCGTGCGGAGCAGCGCCTTCAGGTCGTTGAACGACAGCTTCTCGTGCACGGCCAGCGCGGCGACGATGCCGAGGCGGAGCCGCTCGTGAATCAGCTTGTCGAGGTTCAGGGGGGATGCCGGGTCGTCGTGCGAGTCACCCGGCCGGACGCGGGGGCGCCACCCTCGGAGTCGGCCGATGGGCAACTCGTCGTGGCCTCGGACGCGGTCGGTCATGCGGGCAACCTCCGGCTGGAGCGCGACAATAGCCTGCATGGTACGCTCAGCGGTCCGCTCGTACAATGGCGGGTGATGGCGGACAACCCGAAAGGCTACGTCAATCCGCACCTGCTCGAGACCCCCGCCGGGCTGGCCGCGCGCCTGGCCGGCGGCGAGCCGCCCCTGGTCATCGACCTGCGCCCGGCCGACGCCTTCGCGGCGGGCCACATCCCCGGCGCCGTCCACCTCGACCTCTTCGGCGTGAGTCTCATCGACACCGATCCGGCGCCGCTCCGGGCCTTCCTGTGGGTGCTCGAGCACCTGCTGGCCTCGCGCGGGGTCAGCGCCTCGCGGCCCGTCGTCGTGTACGACGAGCGCTCCGGCATGCGTGCGGCCCGCGCCTTCTGGGCGCTCGAGTACTTCGGGCACGAGCGGACGCAGCTGCTCGATGGCGGGTTCGGCGCCTGGGAAGCCGGCGGCCATCCCGTGTCGACCACGCCTGCACCGCCGACGCCCGCGACGTGGACGGGGGCACGGGTCGACGAGCGCCTCGCCACCTGGCGCGACGTCGCCGACCGCCTGGGCTCCGACGACGCCGTGGTGCTCGACACCCGGACGCCGGGCGAGTACCACGGGACGACGGTGCGCGCGGCGCGCGGCGGCTGCGTACCCGGCGCCGTCCACATCGAGTGGACCGACAACCTGGCCGCCGACGGCACGTTCAAGCCCGCGACGGAGCTGCGGGCCATGTACGAGGCTGCCGGCGTCACCCCGGACAAGGAAGTGCTTACCTATTGCCAGGGCGGTTACCGCGCGGCGCACAGCTACCTCGCGCTGCGGCTGCTCGGGTATCCGCGCGTGCGGACCTACGTCGGCTCGTGGAAGGAGTGGGGCGACAGACTCGACCTTCCCGTCGAGATCCCCGCCGCGCCCCCTGGCCCGGCGTCTGACTGACGCGGGGCCGCACCGTGCTGCAGGCCGGGCGCGTGGCGCGCGGCCGGAAGGGACACATGAACGCCGTACTCGATCACATCAACAGCCGCCGCGACGACTACGTCGAGCGGCTCCGCGACTTCCTCGCGATCCCCAGCATCAGCGCGCTGCCCGAGCACGCCGCGGACGTCCGCCGCTGCGCCGAGTGGTGCGCCGCCGAGATGCAGGCCATCGGCCTGCAGAACGTCGGCCTGCACGAGACTCCCGGCCACCCCGTCGTCTACGGCGAGTGGCTCGGCGCGCCGGGGAAGCCGACGCTGCTGTTCTACGGGCACTACGACGTGCAGCCGGTCGACCCGCTCGATCTGTGGGAGACGCCGCCCTTCGAGCCGTCCGTGCGCGAAGGCGCCATCTACGCGCGCGGTGCGGCCGACGACAAGGGCCAGATCTTCATGCACTTCAAGGCCATCGAGGCGCACCTCTCGGCCGGCGGGTCGCTGCCCGTCAACGTCAAGGTGCTGCTCGAGGGCGAAGAGGAGGTCGGCAGCGCCAACCTCGACGCGTTCATCGCCGCGCACCGCGACATGCTGAAGGCCGACGTCGTGGTGATCTCCGACTCGCCGATGTTCGACAGGGACGTGCCGTCGATCTGCTACGGCCTGCGAGGCCTGGCGTACTTCCAGATCGACATGCGCGGCAGCAGCACCGACCTGCACTCCGGGTCGTACGGCGGCGCCGTTGCCAATCCGGCGATGGTGCTGGCGCAGGTGCTCGCCCAGATGAAGGACAGGAGCGGCCGCATCAAGATTCCCGGGTTCTACGACGCGGTCGTGGAGCTGACGCCCGAGGAGAAGGCCGAGTTCGCGAAGCTGCCCTTCAACGAGAAGCGATGGGCGAAGGAGATCGGCGTGCCGAAGCCCTTCGGCGAGAGCGGCTACACGACGCTCGAGCGGAAATGGGCACGGCCCACGTTCGAGGTGAACGGGCTGCTCGCGGGCTTCACGGGCGAGGGCGCCAAGACCGTGATTCCTGCCGTCGCGATGGCCAAGGTCAGCATGCGGCTCGTGCCGAACCAGGATCCCGAGGTCATCGGGAAGCTGTTCGAGGACTACGTCCGGAAAATCACGCCGAAGACCGTCGAGGTGAAGGTCACCCACATGCACGGCGGGCGCCCGTGGACGACCGGCCTCGACAACGTCTGGGTGCAGGCCGCCGGTCGCGCCATCGAGAAGGGCTTCGGCCGCCAACCGGTCTTCGTGCGCGAGGGCGGCTCGATCCCGGTGGTGTCGACGTTCCAGGAGGCGCTCGGGCTGCCGAGCGTGCTGTTCGGGATCGGCCTGCCCGGCGAGAACGCGCACGCGCCGAACGAGTGGCTCGATCTCTCGAACTTCCACAACGGCGTGCTCGCTTCGGCCTACCTGTACGACGAGTTCGGCCAGCAGGCTCAGCCCTCTGCGCCTTCCGCGGACAGTCCACACGGCCACGGCTTCAGTTCATGAGGGTGAGCGTCGACCCGACAGCGATGGAGCAGACGGCCGGATGACGGCTGACACAAGGACGGCTCGGAGAGCCGTCCCTACCTGGCTGGCAGGGTGACGACGCTCGGGGCCGGGCCGCCGTGGAAGACCGTGTGCGTCGCCTTCACGAACTGATCCGGCCGCGCGTCGGGGATGTGCGTGAATGTCTGCGGGTTCCTGTCGATCAGCGGGAACCACGACCCCTGCACGTGCAGCATCACGCGATGCCCGCGGCGGAACGTGTGCGCCACCTCGCCCAGCGTGAACGTCAGCCGCGTGGGCGTACCCGGTTCGAAGGGCACCGGCCGCTCGAAGCTGTCACGGTACTTGCCACGGAACGGCTCCCCGCGCACGAGCTGCTGGAGCGCCCGCCCAGGGTGCACGTCGATCAGCTTCACCACGAAGTCGCTGTCGGTGCCGCTCGTCGCCACCTGAAGGTCCACGCGCACGGCGCCGAGCACGGTCATATCTTCGTCGAGTGGCTCCGACACGTACACCAGCACGTCGTCCCGTCCCGCGGTGTGGCGCTGGTCTCGTGCCATGTAATCGCCAGGCATGCCCTCGGACGGGGCCTCGACGACCGGCACGGGCGCCGCCGGGTCGCTCACGTACGTGTCGTGACCGGGCCCGGCAGGAGGCGCCGTGGCGAGCGTGCCGCGGGGGCCCAGGTGGAAGGTCACGGTCCGCGTCCCGGATGGCGGCCATTCCGGCAGGTCGTGCCATACGTGGCTGCCCGTGTCGAAGACGGTGACCGCGGGGAGGCGGCCTGACGGGGCATCCGTCAGGTGCCTGGCGAAGAAGGGGAACTCGATCTCGTCGCGGAAGCGGCGGGCCGTGTCCGCCCCGAACGCGAGGTCGCCCACGCGGTCGCCCCTGCCGCGCGCCCAGCCGCCGTGCGTCCACGGGCCCATCACGAGGTGCGCCTCGGTTCCGGGGCTGCCCGCGCGCAGCGCGGCATGGGTCCTGAGCGCACCGTGCAGGTTCTCGGCGTCGTACCAGCCGCCGACCGTCAGCACCGCGGGTGTCACGTCGCGGAAGTGACGCCAGATGCCGCGCGCCTTCCAGAACTCGTCGAGCGTCGTGTGCTCGAGGTTGGCCATCCAGTACGGATTGGCGTCGAGCCCATGGCGCCGCGACGCCTCGGCGAGCGAGCCGAGACCCAGGTAGAACGCGTAGTGGTCGCTCGTGCCGAAGTCGAACGTCCCGCGAGTCGGCGCCGGCGGGCCAGGCACCGGGCCGCGCGGGAAGAAGTCCACGTAGAAGCTGAAGTTGTGTGCGAGCAGGAAGGCGCCGTTGTGGAACGAGTCGTCGTTCAGGAAGTAGTCGGTGACCGGACCCTGGGGCGACACCGCCCGCAGCGCCGGATGGGCCTCGATCATCGCGCTCGACGTGTAGAAGCCGGGGTAGGAGATACCCCACATGCCGACGCGCCCGTTGTGGCACGGCACGTGCCTCAGCAACCATTCGATGGTGTCGTACGCGTCCGACGACTCGGTTGCCTCGCCGGCGCCGAGCCTGGCGGCGGGCACGTGCGGCCGCACCTCTTCCCACTCGCCTTCCGAGAGGAAGCGCCCGCGCACGTCCTGGTAGACGAAGATGAAGCCGGCCTGCTCGAACCGCTCGGACGGACCGAGGCGGGCGGGGTAGGCGTCGGGCCCGTAAGGACCCACGCCGTAGGGAGTCCGCGTCAGCATGATCGGGGCGCCGCCCTCGGCGCAGGTTCGCGGCGCATACACGGCCGTGTGCAACCTGACGCCATCGCGCATCGGCACGGCGTGCTCCTGCTTGACGTAACGTGCCCGGAGATCGCCGCGCGTGTTCGCCGGCGCTCGATCCCCCGCCCCAGGCTGGGCGTCCGCGCACGAAAGCACGCCCGCCCAGCACGCCAGGCCGAGCGCCACAGCGACACGCTCGAGCGGCAGCCGGCTCATCGATCGCGCGCGAACGCCGCGCCAAGTCCGACAAACAGCATCACGCCGGTGAGCAGCACACCCGCCACGAGCGCCGTCAGCACGGGCGCGGGCAGCGCCAGCTGCACGACGTCGCTCGTCGCCTCGCCCGGGAGCAGCCGCGCGAGCACGCCGACGACGCGGTCACCGCTGAGCTGGAGGAGGAGCAGGGCTACCGCGACGGCGACGAGCGGCTCGACCCACTCTGCCACGTCGAGCGGACGCATCGAGCGCCGGCGGGCCGCGCCCCGCGCCTCGAGCTGCGCACGCCACCACAGACGTCCCGCATCCGGCAGCGGCTCCTCCGCTTCCTCGCGCATCGCCGCCATCATCGCCGACGTGACGAGCTCCACCTCGCGGCACGTCGCGCAGTCGCGCACGTGTGCCCTCAGCTCGTCGGTCCAGGTCGCGCTGCCGACCGCCGTCGCCACGTCGCCCTCGCGGGCACATGCGTCCCGGCTCACGGCTTCCCCCTCCTGCCCTGCGCCAATGCCCCAACCAGCTTCTGCCGCGCTCGCGACAGCATCACGCGGACGCTGCCTTCCTTGACGTCGAGCGCCGTCGCGATCTCCCGATGGGACGCGCGCTCCACGTAGGCCAGCCACAGTAGGGTCCGCTCCCTGAGCCGCAGCCGGCCCATCGCGCGCTGCACGTCGATTGTCTCCGCGTTCGGCGGCGCCGGCGCCTCGACGTCGCCGAGCACGGTGGCCGGCCCGCGGCGGCGTTCGGCGCGCCACCCGTCGCGCACGAGATTCATCGCGATCCGGTACAGATACGCGCGCCGTTCATCGTCGGGCAGGTCGTCCACCTGCGCGCGCAGGAACCGCAGGTAGGTCTCCTGCGCGAGGTCGTCCACGTTGTCGGCGCCTGCCGCGCGGCGGAGCCAGGCGCGCAGCGGACGCGCCGCTTCCTCGTAGAAGCGACGGAACTCGGCCTCGTCCGCATGCGCGACGCCGGCGCGCACGCTCATCGCGGCTCCTGCCGTGACCTCATGGCTCGCCTGCACGGTGACACGCCCCGCAGCCACACGGCAAGGGTGGCTGCTCCTATCGCGCCTCGCGGGACGGCTCGTCGAACAGGCCGAACGACCGTGACAGGCCGTAGGAGATGCCTGCCGAGAACAGGTACCCGATCCCGACGCTCATCAGCAGGATGCCGAGCACCGTGAAGCCCTCGACGGCCTCCGGGTGCAGCACGGCCTGTCCGCCGACGAGGCGGCACCCGATGCCGGCGGCGAGGAGGACGATGCCCACCTGGACGGCTCGCAGGATCCGGTGCGCCGGATGGCTGCGCTCCATGGCCACCGAGTCGATGAACCGCGCGCCGCCCGGCGAGTCGAGAAACTCGCTCAGCTCGCGGGACGACTGCATCTTGTCGAGCAGCTTCGTGTGGAAGTCGGCGGCCACCTGCAGCTGCCGCCTGCGCCTGAGCGTGTCGGTGACGACCCAGACCAGGAAGCTGAACGAGCCGAACACCGAGATGATCGCGACCATCGACGTGAGATCCATGCGAGGCAACTCCTTCTGCATGGTTCAACGTCCCGCCGGGCGATCGGTTAACGGGGGTCGCGACGGTCCTGCCTCAGACGGCGCGCACCACGACGATCGTCTGGTCGTCCTGCTGCTCGGTTCCGGCGGTGAAGGCGTCGACCGAGGCCTTCACGCGCGACATGATCTCGGCGGCCCCGCACTGCGCGCGGGCGGCCTCCCGCAGCACGTCCACGAGGCGCTCGCCGCCGTAGTCGTCGCCCGCCGCCGAGTGGCTCTCGCTGATGCCGTCGGTCACGAACAGGAAGACGTCGCCGGTGGCGTAGGGCAGCTGCTCTTCCTCGAGCGACGCCTCGAACTGGGGGCCCGGGACGAGCCCCAGGCCGAGCCCGGGGGGCGCCACGCGGCGTACGCAGCCGCTTGCCGCCTCGTAGCGCAGCAGGGGCAGGTGCCCCGCCCTGGCCACGGTCACGCGGCGCGCGGCCACGTCGAAGAACGCCCCGAGGGCGGTCACAAACGATCGCCGCTCCATGTCGCGCCCGAGCAGCTCGTTCGTGCGGATGAACAGCTCCCGGGGTGTTACCTGGAAGGCGTGCAGCGACCGGACGATACCCTGGAGCTTCGACATGTAGAGCGCCGCCGAGGTGCCCTTGCCGCTGACGTCGCCCACCATGACGCCGAGCGTGCCGGGCACGCCGCACAGGTAGTCGAAGTAGTCACCGCCGACCTCCTGCGCGGGCATCGACATGCCCGCGACGTCGAGCCCTTCCATGCGTGGCGCGGCCTGCGGCAGCGACTCCAGCTGGATGCGGCGGGCGATGGCCAGCTCCTGCCGCGCCCGTTCCTGCTGTGCGAGGTTCTCGTAGAGGAACGCGTTCTCGACGAGCAGCGAGGCTTGCGAGGCGATCACGTGCAGGAAGCTGAAGTCGTCGGCCGTGTACGCCGACTCGGACAGCTTCTCGCCGATGAAGAGCACGCCGCGCAGCTCGTTGTGACCGCGCAGCGGGTACATGTAGTGCACCTCCGACCGGCGGAGCGCCAGGCGCAGCCGCGGCGGGGCGTACTCGGCGTCGAACTCGCCGGAGGCGTCGCGCAGCACGGCGATCGCCTCGCCGACGCACGACTGGCAGAAGGCGTCCCACTCGTCGGGCTCGAAGCCCGTCGACCGGCGCGCCGAGAACACGCGTGGCCCCTGCACGAACGCCACGCCGGCCTTCTTCACGGGCATGAGGCGGTCGATGACCGTCAGGAGGCCGTCGGCGAGCCCCTCGAGGTCGAGCCGCGTGCCCATGACCTCGGTCAGCTCCTGCGAGGCCTTTCTGTAGTCGTAGCCTTCCCGGTAGTACTGCTCGGCGAGGAAGCGGTGCCCGCGCTTGAGCACCGCCCGGAAGACGAACGCGAAGAGGACGGCCGCCGCGATGAGGACGGCCTTCTCGATCACCGCCCGGCGTTCAGGCGCGATGGCCGTCGGCAGGATCTCGATCGTCTCGCCGGCGAGGCGGACGTTGGGGATCGGGAGCGGCGTGTGGACGAGCGTCCACCACAGCCACAGCCCGGCCCCGAGCACCACGATGGTCCACGCCGAGCTGATGAGCAGGTACTGCACGTTGCGGCGCAGCCGCAGGTCGGCCTCGAGCAGCCGGTACCGCCCGATCACGTAGATGTGGGCGCACAGGATGACGAGAAACGCCGCCGCGACTCCGGCGAGCGTGAACAGCCCGAGCTGGCCGCCGCGGCTGAGGGCCACGCCGAGCACGAGCAGCGCCACCACGGCGGCCAGCCCGCCCCACACGCTGCGGCGCAGCGGGCGGAGCATCTGGCGCTCCTCGGCCCCGTAGCTCTCGCTCGATCCCCACGTCGCCCCGATGATGAAGAGCAGGTAGAGGGCGAACACCGGCATCTGGAGGAAGCCGTCGCCGCGCCAGACGTCGGCCAGCGTGACGGCCAGACCCAGGGCCGCGAGGGCGTAGGCCGTGGGCCGCACCCACCGGCGCGCCACCAGCGCCGTGCGTTCGCGCGGGAAGTAGTGCAGCGCGTGCAGCCACACCGCGAGGCCGAACAGGCCGCCGCCGAGCACGAACACGTCGGTGACGACCTGCACCCACGGCGCCATGCCGCGTCGCGTGCCGCTGAACAGCAGCGCCACGAGGACGCCGATGCCCATCCACGCCAGGCCGAGGTACCGCGCGGCCTTGATGTGGGCCCGCAGCGAAGCCAGCGCGAGCCCCGTGATGATGTAGACAAGCCCCACCAGCACGAGCAGGACCCGTCCGAGTGTGACGCCGAATGCCGCCAGGCGGACGTTCAGGCTCAGGGCCTCGCCGCCGCGCAGGATGTCGTAGACGGTCTCGCGGTCGATGCCCGACTGGCGCATCACCTCGTCGGCCTCGTACGCGCTCGAAAAGCCCTGCCCGTTGATGCGCGTGATGACGTCGCCCACGAGCATGCCGGCGCGATCGGAGGCGCCCCCGGGCGTCACGTCGACGACCAGCACCGTGTTCTCGATCGACCGGAGCACGTCCGACAGCACCGTCGACGGCACCCGGACGCTGAGGATGTGCGGCGCGCCCGGGCGGTAGACGTGCACGTCGGCGGTCACCCTGGTGTCCAGCTCGCGGCGCGCCTGCGAGAGCGTCCGCACGCGCGTGCCGTTGACGGCCAGCACCAGGTCGCCCGGTCGCACCTCGTCGGCAGCCGCGACCTCCTGGGGCATGTACGGGCCGGCGATCTCCAGCGTGCGCGCACTGCCAGGGCTGCCCTCGACGGTGGCCGTCACGTAGGCCCGCGACCAGGGCGTCAGGAAGATGTTCTCGTCGGTGCCCTGCCTGCCGCTCAGGTACGTGTAGCCGACGACGAGCAGCACCAGCCACACGCCGAGCGCCACGAGCCCGAGCCTGAGGGCCGACGTCGGGTGACTGGTGGTAGCCGGCATCGGGGCCTGGTCAGGGCCGCCCGGCCGCCGTGCGGCCGCGCGCCGGCGTCGGAGCCGCGAAGGGATAGGTATCGGGCACGACGCGCACGTCGGTCGTGAAGACGAACGGTTCGGCCCCGGGGCCGGGGAACGTCAGCTCGACGAAGAAGGCCGTCCAGCCCTCGGCGGGCGGATCGACGCGCCCGACGAACGTCCCGTCCGGCCCCGCCGTCAGCGGCCGCGACGTCCAGGCCGGCCCAATCGTCTCGAGGCGGAAGTCGCGCGCCTTCGGGTTGGTGGCCTGCCACAGCAGGACCTTCGCCGGTGCCGTCTCCGTCGTCACCGTGATGCTGCCGTCGGCGCCCATCGTCCAGGAGAACGACGGGCGCGGCGCGCCCCTGACGATCGCGTCGTAGAACGCCAGGACGTTCCGGGGCGCGTCGCTGTCCCGGAGCGAGTGATCGGCGTTGGGCACGTACCGGAGGTACTTCTCGCCGCGCAGGTCGGCGAAGTAGAACTGCGACGAGTCGGGCAGGAAGAACTGGTCGCCCGCCGCGTTGACGATGTACTTGGGCAGCGTCAGCCGGTCGCGGTAGTGGTACGGCTCCACCATGCGCATCAGCTCGACGAACCTGGGGGAGCCCATCCAGTCCATGATGCCGAAGCGCACGTAGTCGTTCACCGCCGGCGCCCAGTCGCCGTATGCCCGGTAGTGGTGCACGAACGACGGCTCGACGTTCAGCAGGTCGATCACCAGCGGAATCACCGACACGACGCGGCTGTCGACGCTGGCCGTCGTCCAGGCGGTCCATCCCCGCTTGGACGCACCCGAGACGACGAACCGCGTGATGGCGCGGCGGCCGCCCTCGGGCGACTGCGCAAAGGCCTGCACGGTGTCCATCGCGCGCACGGCCGCCTTGGTCATCGGCAGGCGCGCGGGCCACCTGTCGTCGCCGCCCTTCAGGTACTTGTCCCACGTGTAGGCGATGAGGTCGTCTTCCTTGCGCGGGACGCCGTCGGCGAAGGCGATTGGCTGGTTGGGCACCATGCGCAGCTCCGCCACCACGGTTCCCGTCTGCTGCGCGAACGAGGCAAGCATCCCGTCGAGGCGCGGCGGGCCGGTGCGCTCGTTGTCACCGCCGGAGATGAACAGCAGGCCCACGTCACTCCGCACCTCGGCCGGACGAATCACCGTCAGCCAGTGCCGCCACTCCTGGCGGTTCACCTCGCCGGCGGCGCGCCAGCGCTGCGACGTCATGTCGATCAGCGTGACGGTGAGATCCCCCTGCTGGTGCGTGCGGACGACCGACCAGGTGTAGGCCGGGTCGGGCTCGGCGACGTAGGCATCGAGCGCCGTCGCGTTCGGGGCACCGGCGGCGACGCGCGCGGTCTGGGCCGACGCCGTCATGCCGAAGGCGGCGCAGGCGACTGCGATCGACGAGACGAACGTCCTGTGCAGCACGCGTCAACTCCTCACTGTCCGGAAGCGGACAGCAGTGTATCAAGCCAGTTCGTCACCGAATCGGCGACCTTCGCGTACGTCTCGGCCTGGTCGCGCGTGCGCCTCGGCACCTCGAACCCGTGGCCGCCGTCCTCGATCGCCACGACCGTCGGCTCGGCGCCAGCCCGCCGCCATTCGGCGGCGATGGCGTCCGGGCCGCCGAACGGATCGCGCGTCCCCTGCACGACGAGCACGGGCACGGCCATCCGCGGCAGGTGCGCGACGCGAAGCTGCTCCGGCTTGCCCGGGGGGTGCAGCGGATACCCGAGGGCCACGACGCCGACGAGCCGTTCCGGCAGCGGCGGCTCGGCGGCGAGCATCGTCGCCATCCGGCCGCCCATCGACTTGCCACCCGCGAGCAGCGGCCCCGGGACGCGGCGCGCCACGGCGTTCATGACGGCCCTGAACGCCTCGACGAGCACCGGCGCCTTGTCCGGTGCGCGCCGCTGCCGGGCCTTGTAAGGGAAGTCGAACGTCACGACGCTGACGCCCCGCGCCCGGAGGTCGGCGGCGCGGGCGCGCATCCAGGGGTGGTCGTGACCTGCGCCGGCGCCGGGCGCGAAGACCAGCGTGGCTTTCGGCCTGTCCGCGGCGTAGTGGCGCGCGGGCAGGTCCACCCCGGTTGCGGGGACGACAAACGACGTCTCGGCCATCCGCACATTATCGACCGCCGCCGGCCGCATGGATCAGCCTGCCCGTCACCCGCGCCGGGCCGCCGCGGGCACCGGCGATCTATGCTGGGCGGGATGCACGTCCTGTCGCGACGCCAGTTCGTCCATGCCGTCGGAAGGTCCGCCGCTCTCGCGCCCGTGGTGTCTGTCGTCGGCGGATGGGCGCAGGTCCGGACGTCGGCCCCGCAGGCGCCGGGCAGCGTGATGACGGTTCGCGGACCTGTCACGGCGGATGAGCTCGGCGTCGTGCTCGTACACGAGCACGTGCTCGTGGACTTCATCGGTGCCGACCAGGTGTCGCCGTCCCGCGCGGTCAGGCCGGCGGGCGCCATCTGCGCCGCCAGCGCCCCGGCGTCGGGCGCGCCGTCCGGGCCAAGGGTCGCCAGAAGGTCGATCCCGGCATGGCGGGAACACGCCTCGGCCACCG
>CAYSHC010000035.1:0-33002 GCA_964430855.1 uncultured Vicinamibacteraceae bacterium | reverse complement strand
GGACGGCAACGGACGGCCCGCCATCCCGATGCCTGACGGCGTCATCGAGCGGCCCGATCCTGATCCGGAGTTCCGCGGCACCGTGGCGCCACCGGAGTACGGTCCCGACGATCAGGTGGCAACGCGCGAGGCCTTCGGCACCGCGCTCGCGAAGCTTGGCGACGCCGATGCGCGTGTCGTGGCGCTCGACGGCGACGTGAAGAACTCGACCTTCAGCGACCGCTTCGAGGCGCGCCATCCCGAGCGTTTCTACCAGGCTTTCATCGCCGAGCAGGCGATGATCGGCATGGCGATGGGTCTCACCGCGCGCGGCGCGATAGCGTTCCCGTCCACGTTTGCCGCCTTCCTCACGCGCGGCGCCGACTTCATCCGGATGGCCGGCATCAGCCAGCTGGACGTCAAGTTCGCGGGCAGCCACGTCGGCGTGTCGATCGGCGAGGACGGCCCGTCGCAGATGGCGCTCGAGGACCTCGCGATGATGCGCGCCGTACCGGGGTGCGCCGTCCTCTATCCCGCCGACGCCGTCAGCACCGAGCGGCTCGTCGTCGAAGCCGCGTACCGGCCCGGCATGGCCTACATCCGCACCAGCCGGCCCAAGACGCCCATCCTGTACGGCGTCGACGAGACCTTCCCCATCGGCGGCTGCAAGGTGCTGCGTCGCGGCGACGACGACGCGCTGACGGTGGTGACGGCGGGCGTCACGCTGCACGAGGCGCTCAAGGCCGCCGACGCGCTGGCCGGCGAGGGCATCGCCGTCCGCGTGATCGACCTCTACAGCGTCGCGCCGATCGACAGGGAGACGCTGCTTGCGGCCGGCCGCGAGACCGGCCTGCTGCTGACCGTGGAAGACCACTATGCCGCGGGCGGCATCGGCGATGCCGTCTGCGAGGCGGTGTCGCCCGAGGGCCTGCGCGTGGTGCGGGTCGCGGTGCGGGGCGTCCCGCGCAGCGGCACGCCGGAGCAGCTGCTCGAGGCCAACGGTCTCTCGGCCAACGCCATCGCCCGGACGATCCGCCGACTCGTCGGCGAACGCTGACGCTTCCGGCAGCGAGACTGCGAGACCGTGTTGTTCCGCGTCACGCGCCATCCCCGACGTCTGGTGCTCGCCGCGGCGCTGGTCGCGGCGGGCGCGAGCGTGTCGGCGCTGCATCCGGGCACGGCAGGCGCAGCGGCCGCCGCTGAGGGCCTCCGCGATCCCGCGTGGGCGCCCGGCGGCGCGTCGGTGGCCGTCACGATCCTCGACCGCGTCTACGTGATGGCGGCCGACGGCTCCGGCGCGCGCGCCGTCGTCGCGTGGCCCGAAGGCGTGACAGCCGTCGAACGCGACCCGGCCTGGGCCCACGACGGCCGTCGCCTGGCGTTTGCCGCTGACAGGGGGGACGGCTACGACCTCTATCTCGTCGACGCGACGGGCGGCATCCCCAGGCGCCTGACGGTGCTGGCCGGCGACGAGCGGTCGCCCTCGTGGACGCCCGACGGCCGCATCGTCTTCGCCCATCACTCCGCCGACCAGTGGGACCTGGCGGTCATCAACGTCGATGGCATGCCCGACACCGCCCCGCCTGCCGTGCACTACCTCACGCGCACCAGGGACGACGAGCGGTATCCGGCGGTGTCGCCCGACGGCGTGCTCGTCGCGTACGCGTCATCGCGGCAGGACGCGGACGGGCGCGACGACCTGTGGGTGCGGCCGCTCGGCGGCATCGCGGCGCCGTTCGACGGCCGCGACGGCGATCTCGAGGCCGGGCACGATGCGCCCGGCCGCGCCGTGCGGGTGACGTCCACGCCCGGGCGCGAAAGCCACCCCGCGTGGAGCCCCGACGGCCGCCGGCTGGCATACGCGTCGCGGCACGACGGCTACGGCTCGGTGTGGGTGACGCCGCTGCCCGAGATCGACGGCGACACGTCGCGACGGGGCGACCCCGACCCCGGGGCCGCGCCCGTGCTCGTGTCGCGGCAGGCCGCCGCCGTCGCGTGGTCGCCCGACGGGCGAACGCTGCTGCTCGCGGACCTGGCCGATCGCGACGCGGGCTACAACGGCGCACCGCACCGCGTGCCTGCCGCCATGCCGCCGCTCTTTGCGCGCGGCGAGGCATATCGCCTGCGCACGCTGCCGGCGCCCCTTCCGCCGGATGCCGGCGAGCACCTGCTCGAAGCCGATGCGCGGCTGACCCCCTCGCAGTGGGGGCTCGCGTTCGACCGCACGTGGGGCGTGCTGCGTTCGCTGTACTACAGGTCGGGACCGTCGGCCGACACCTGGGAGGCCTTGCGCGTCATCCACCGCCAGCGCGCGGTGGCCGCGACGTCCGCGGCGGAGTTCGAGCGGGCGGTGGATGACCTGATCGCGGCGCAGCCGCTCGTCCACGCACCCGTCACCTCGTCGCGTGCCGTCGTGGTCTCCGGGCATCGCCTGGCGAGCGAGATCGGACGCGACGTCCTCGCCGAGGGCGGCAACGTCGTCGATGCGGCGGTGGCGGTCTCGTTCGCGCTCGGCGTCGTGGAACCCGACGCCTCGGGCATCGGCGGCGACGGCATGGCGCTCCTGCTGCTCGAGGGCATGGACGCGCCCGTCGTCATCGACTTCAAGGACCAGTCGCCCATCCACGCGACGCTCAACAACCCGGCCATCTTCCGCGAGGGCCGGCTGGTGAGCGACGGTCCGGGGGCCGCGAACATCCCGGGCGTCGTCGCGGGCATGGACTACCTGCACCGGACATACGGGTCGAAGCGCGTCCCGTGGCGCCGCCTCGTCGAGCCCGCCGCCCGCATCGCCGAGGACGGCTTCGTGCTCGACGACAGCCTGCCGTCCACCATCCGCGAGGGACGCGCGCTGTTTGAGCGCTATCCCGAGGCCCGCCGGGTGTTCCTGCCAGAGGGGCGTGTGCCGCGCCCTGGCGACCGCTTTGTCAACCGCGACCTCGGCGCCACGCTCAGGGCGATAGCGACTGGCGGCGCCGACGCGTTCTACCGCGGCGACATCGCGCGGCGCATCGCCGACGACATGGCCGCCAACGGCGGCCTCATCGGCCTCGACGATCTGGCGCAGTACCACGTCGTCGAACGGGCGCCGGTGACGGGCCGGTACCGGCAGTGGCGCGTGTTCGGGGCGCCGCCCCCCGTGCCGACCGGGACGGCGTTGATCGAGACGCTCCAGATCCTCGGCCATTACCTGCCGCCCTCCTCCGGCCTCGTGCATCGCGACGCCGACTTCCTGCACCACGCCGTCGAGGCCTGGAAGGCGCGCGACCCGCTGCGCCGGGTCGCCGACCCGGCGCTGTGGCCCGTGGACGTCTCGACACATCTCGACCCGGCTCACGCCGAAGAGCTGTTCGGCGCCATCGACGCGGGGACGGCGGGCCAGTTCCCCGAAGGCGCCGAGACGATCCCGGGGCAGGGCGACCGCATGGGGCGCGGCACCACCGCGTTTGCGATCGCCGACGCGCGCGGCAATGCCATCGTCGTGACGCAGACGCTTTCGACGTGGGGCGGCAGCTTCTACGTGTCGAAGGGCCTCGGGTTCCTCTACAACAACCACCTCCGCGGGTACCGGACGACGCGCGGCGCCTACGGGCAGCTGCTGCCGCTGATGCGGTCGTCGAGCAGCAGCGCGCCGACGATGCTGTGCGACGTGGTGAACGGGCGCCCGCGTGCGCGTTTCGTGGTGGGCGCAGCCGGCAACGCGTGGATCGCCGCGTCGGTCTACGGCATCCTGCTCGCGCACGTCGACGGCGGGCTCGGCGCCCAGGCCGCCATCGAGGCCCCGCGGTTCCTCGTCTCGCGCGATCCTTCGGACCCGGCGGGGCGGCGGGCACGGGTCCTGATCGAGGACCGCTTCCCGGCGCCGCTGCTCGACACGCTGGCAGGGCGCGGGCATCGGTTCTGGAAGATCGGGCGCAAGGGCGAGCTGCGCTACGGCTACGCGGCTGCCATCGCGCTCGACCCTGACGCGGGCGTGCTGGAGGCCGGCGTGGAGCCCCGGCGCTCGCATCATGCGTCCGTCGTCGACCTCGCGTCGCCGACGCTCGTCTCCACGCCGCTTCCGAGGTAGAGGAGGGGTCAGCATGCGGTCACGCACGTCCGAACTGATCGACCAGCTGCACCGCGCCTTCGACGGCGAGCCCTGGCATGGGCCGTCCATCTGCGAGCTGCTCCGATCGATTGCCGCCCCGCAGGCCGAGGCGCGGCCCGTCCCGGGCGTGCACACCATCGCCGAGATCACCGCGCACCTGGCCGCCTGGACCGATGAAGTGGCGCGGCGCCTCGGCGGCCAGCCGGCCGGCGCGCCGCCCGAGGGCGACTGGCCGGAGTCGCGGGCTTCCACGTCGGAAGGCTGGGCCGCGATGACGCTCGAGTTCGCCAGGGCCATCGCACGGCTGGAGCGCGCGATTGCCACGTTGCCGCCCGCGAAGTGGGACGTGCCCGTTGCCGACGCCCGGCAGCCTGGTACGACGCCAGTCACGCACGCGCAGCTGGTGCTCGGCCTCATTCAGCACCTCGCCTACCACGGCGGGCAGATTGCGCTGCTGCGGCGGGCGGTTGGCGCGGCGGAGGACGCATGAGCCGGCGGACGCTGACGGCAACGCTCGGCCGCAAGGGCTATGCCACGGTCATGTCCACGCGCGGCCACACGCTCGTGGCCGACGAGCCGCTGGAGATCGGCGGCACTGACGTGTCGGCGAATCCTTACGAGTTCCTGATGGCGGCGCTGGCCTCCTGCACCGCCATCACGCTGCGGATGTACGCCGACCGCAAGGCGTGGCCCCTCGAAGGCGTGGATGTGCGCATCGAGATGGGCGCGGGCCGGTTGCCGTCCATCACGCGCCACGTGACGCTCCATGGGCCCCTGGACGACGTGCAGCGCGCACGCCTGCACGAGATTGCCGACCGCTGCCCGGTGTCGCGGATGCTCAAGGAAGGCGTGACCGTCACGGCCGCGCCAGCCGACTGAAGGCGCACGCGATGCGCCCGACAGGCCGTACGCCGCCGCGCGGTGGCGTCACTCGCGCGGCGCAGCCGCCGACAGCCGCTCGGCGATGGCGCGTCTGTCGGGTTTGCCCCTGTCGGTGCGTGGCAGTCGTTCCACCTGCACGATCACGCGCGGCAGCTTGTGCGGCGCCAGCGTGCTCGCGAGCGCGGTGCGCAACTCGACGGGCGTGAAGCGCCGCCTGGCGACGACGCACGCGCCGAGCGTCTGCCCGCGCCGCGCGTCGTGCACGCCCATCACCACGGCGTCCTCCACGCCCGGCACGGCCCGGAGCGCCGCTTCCACCTCGAACGGCCACACCTTGCGCCCGGCGATGTTGACAACGGCCGACGCGCGGCCGGTGAGCAGCAGCGCGCCGTCGGCCCGCCACCTGCCGAAGTCGCCGGTGATGAAGCTGCCGTCGGCAAACGCCTCCGGCTCCTCGCCGTCCGCATAGCCCGCGACGACGCCCGGCCCACGCACGGTGACACGGCCCGCCCCCTCCGGCGCATCGTCGTCATGGACCAGCGTCACCTCGGTCGCGCCGAGCGGTCGGCCGACGGGGACGTCGGGGTCGATGACGTCGGAGTCGTCGTAGCAGATGCCCCCCGTCTCGCTCGATCCGTAGAACGAGTGCACCTTGCGACCCGTGGCCGCATGGAAGGCCTGCACCGTCTCGAACGACAGCGGAGCGCCGGCGGAGATGACGGTCCGGATGGTCGGCGGGAACGGCGACGTCCCGTGCCGCGCGACGTGGTCGAACATGAAGGGCACGCCCGCCCATGTCTCGACGCTGAAGCGCCTGGCCTCCTCGGCCACGGCCGCGGCCGAGAACGCCGTGAGCAGCAGGAGCGGCGAGCCCTGCCAGAGCAGCGGCAGCAGCAGGTTCGAGAAGCCGTACGAGTGGGAAAGCGGGATGACGCCGAGCTGGCGCGTGTCGGGACGGATGTCCATGGCCTCGGCCAGTTGCGTGACGTCGGCCTGCAGGTGGCGCTCGGCCGTGAGCGTCACCTTCGGGACGCCCGTCGATCCCGACGTCAGCTTGAGCAGCACCGCGTCGCCGAAGCGTCCCGGCGGGCGCTGCCGCGGCAGCGGCTGCACGCGCGCGTCGGCATGCCGCTCGAGTCGTGCCGCCTCGGGCAGTGGAGGCAGAGGAGCGTCGATGGCCAGCGCCGTGGCGACGGCGCCCTCCCGTGCGCAGACGAGCGCCGTCGGGCCCCAGCGCGCGACGAGGTCCTGCACCTCGTTGACCGGCACTGACCGGTCGGCGGCCAGCAGTGGCCAGCCTTCGGCGAAGCAGGCCAGCGCCAGCGCCACGAAGGCCGCCTGGTTGCCGAGCGTCGAGAGCACGGCGTCGCCGCGCCGGACGCCCAGGCCCGAGAGCGTCGCGCGCAGCGCGTCACTGCATGCCAGCAGGTCTCGCGCGCGCCACGCACGTCCTTCCTGCGTGGCATACAGGAGCACCTCCTCCGGCCGTTCGCGAGCCACGCGGCTGAATTGCTCGAGAAACACGCTCGTCATCGCGCTGCGTGCGACCGGAAGCATGCCGGCGCGGTCAGTACAATACCAGCCCGATGGACGCCCCCGACTACCTCCGGCTGCTGCCGCATGCGCCGCCGATGCGCCTCGTGGACGAGGTCGTACGCGTCGAGCCCCGTTCCATCGCAGTGACGCGCCGGACGACGGACCCGGGCGACTTCTACTTCCAGGGCCACTTCCCGGGGAACCCCGTCGTGCCGGCCGTCGTGCTGGTGGAACTCGTCGCCCAGACGGGTGGCCTCGCCGCAGGGGCGCCCGCTCGCGGCGACGCAGGCCACCCGCGCGGCATGCGCGTGGCAGCGATTGGGAGCTTCAAGTTCCCCGCCGGGTGCGGCGCGGGCGTGACGCTCGAGACGACCGCGCGCGTCGCGGGCCGGATGGGCCGGTTGTGGAAGATCGAAGGCGAGGTGCTGGCCGACGGCGTCCGCGTGGCCGCGGGATCGCTGACGCTCGCGGAGGTCGACGGCTAGAGCTCCGCGACGCCCTCGATCTCGACGAGCAGGTCGTCACGGCACAGGTCGGCCTGGAGGTACTCGATGTCGCGCACGTCGGGATACCGGGCGGCGACGAACTCGCGCACCGTCGGCATGTCGCGCTCGTTGACGACGTACACGCGCAGGGAGGTGAATCGGGCCGGCTCGCGCGCGTCGACGGAACTGTCGCGCGCGTGCGCGGACTCCGCGGCGTCGAGCAGCGCGTCGAGGTTGGCGAACGTCTCGGTGATCTGTCCCTCGAGGTCGCCGACAAAGGCCGTGTCTTCGCCCCTGATGCTGGCCGTCCCTGCCACCAGCAGCCACCACGCCTCGTCGATCTTGCGCGTGACGCGTGTCGCGCGCGCGAAGCACGGCGGACGCGGCCCGTACCGCTTCGAGTACTTGTACGCCGGCACCTGACGCGGGTTCTCGACGGGACGCCCGGGCGAGTCGGCCGCGAGGCAATGCACGGCGAGCGTCGAGCCGGTGATGCCCACGCCGGAGGCGGCGGCCAGCGCATGGTCGAAGTCGCGCGCCGACCCGTGCCACTGCTCGCACGCGGCGAACCGGCCGCTGTTGAACACCATGTACCGGTCCACGCCGTCGCCGCTCGGCGTGTGCAGGTGGGGCACGAAGTTCCAGAACCGCACCGGGTGACGGCGCTGCTGCGCCAGCGTGTCGGCGATGCGGAGGTACACGCGGCGCACCTGGTCGCTCAGCTCGTCGGGCGGCATGCCGTCGGCCTCGGCTACCTCGACATGGACGTGCGTGAAGTGGTCGCCCGTGCTCGTGCGCACGGCGACGCCGGGCTCGGGCACGTGGGCCTCGAGGCGGGCGGGCTCGACAAGCGACGACAACCAGGCGGGAGGGTCGGGCGTCAGGACGGGCAGGGCGTGGGCAGGCGTCGTCGGGCGATCGGTCATGCGGGCTCGGAGACCATGCCCACCGGCACGGCGAATCGTCATAATACCCCGAAGATGTCGACGGCCCAGGTCCCCCCGGCAGAGCGCGCCGTCGCACGGGCGTCACGTCTGCGGCGGGTCATCCACGGCCTTCGGTCGGAGGGCGACTCCCGGACGCGCGAGGCGGCGGCGATTGGAACGGGCGTGGCGATCGGCTGCCTCCCGTTCTGGGGCACGCATTTCTTCCTGTGCTGGGGCGCCGGCTGGCTGTTCCGCCTCAACCGCCTGAAGGTGTATTTCGCCGCGCACCTCATCAACCCCCTCGTGCTGCCGCCGCTGCTCTACGCGGAGATCCAGGCGGGGGCCTGGCTCCAGCGGGGCGAGACGCATGCACTGTCGCGCAGCACGTTCGACTCGGCCACCGCCTGGGGCTTCGCGGGCGACCTCATCGTCGGCAGCTTCGCCGTCGGCGTGGTCCTCGGCATGGCCGTCGCGATCGTGACGTACGTGTCGCGGCGTCCGGTCGCGGACCCGTTCTTCAGGCACCTCACCAGGCGCGCAGCCGACAGGTTCCTTCAGTCGGGCATCACGCCGTGGGAATTCGCGCGGGGCAAGCTCACGGGCGACCCCGTCTATCGCCACGCGCTGCTCGCGGAGCTCGGTGGCCGCGAGGGGACGCTGCTGGATATCGGCTGCGGCCAGGGGCTGCTGCTGGCGCTGGTGGCCGAGGCACAGGACATGGCGAAGGCCGGCACGTGGCCGGCGTCACACGGTGCGCCGCCGCGGTTCTCGCGACTCATCGGGATCGAGCTGCGACAACGCGTCGCACGCAACGGCGCCCGGGCGCTCGAAGGCGAGGCCGAGATCCTCACGGGCGACGTGCGCGACACGGGCCTGCCGCCCGCCGACGTCGTCGTGATCTTCGACGTGCTGCACATGCTGCCGATCGCCGAGCAGGACGTCCTGCTCCGCCAGATCCGCGCGATCCTGCCGCCGCACGGCCGCCTCTACGTCCGCGACGCGGATGCCGCCGCGCGCTGGCGGTTTGCCACGGTCCGCCTGGGCAACAGGCTGAAGGCGATGTTCAACGGGCAGCTCATGCCACGTTTCGCGTTCCGCACGGCCGATGCGTGGGTAGCCGCGCTCGAGGCCGCCGGCTTCCGCGCGGAGGTGCGCCCGATGAGCCACGGTACGCCGTTCGGCAACGTGCTGCTCGTCGCGACGCCGGATCAGGGCTGACGCCGCTGGAGGTGACCGCCCAGCCAGACGAGCGCCTCGACCGGGTCGCCGCTCCCGTCGAGCGAGCCGCCGAACCACATCGCACAGCGCAGGGGCGACGCCGGCGGGCGCACGTCCTGGTGCGGGACGCCGTCCTGCGGGTCGGCGGCCTCACCGGGCGTCCAGCAGAAGCGCGCATCGGACCAGAAGACCACGTGGCCGTTCGGCCGGGCCGAGAGCGTGGCGAATGCGTACGTATGCACGTCGGCGAAGTTGCGGGCCGTCGCAAACTGCTGCACCGACTCGCGGGCAAACGCCGTCTCGCGCGCGTCCGGATGCGCGAACCGCAGCCGCACGTCGCGCGTCCAGCCGTCCACGTCCCACGCGCGCACCTCGCGTGTCTCGGTACGATCGAACACACGCCACTCGCGCCACGAGCCCCACGTCGCCTCGACGGTCGTGTCGATGACGCGCGCCCCCTCGCGCACGGCGTCCTGGTAGGCCGCGGTCGCGGCCGTCCGCGTCATGAGCTTGACGCCGAAGACCGTGGCAAGCAGCGCCAGCGTGAGGACGCCTGCCGCGCGCGGCACGCGCGGCCACACGTAGAGCGCGACCGCCCCGACGAGCAGGCACGCGATGGCCAGCGGGTCGGCCATCGCGACGAGTGGCGCAGTCACCCTCGTGGTTGACAGCGGCCAGAACGGCTGCACGCTCGCGCCCGACACGAGGTCGAAGAACACGTGGCTGAGCGTGCCGATCCAGGCGCCGGCGATCAGCGGGCCCCATGGCGCCTCCCGCGCCACGCGTCGGACGACGGCCGCCGTCAGCACGGCCGTGAGGAACGTCCCGACGAGCGCGTGCGTGCCGCCCTCGTGATAGCGCAGGTACACGTCCCACCCGCGTGACATCAGCAGCGCGTCCACGTCCGGCGCGATGCCGCCGAGTGTGGTCGCCGCGACGACAGCCCGTGCGGTCCGCGCCTCCTCGCGAAGCGCCGAGAGCATCCGGGCGAAGAGCAGGTGGGAAACCGGGTCCATCGCGTGTCAGCCTTCGGGCGCCTTGCGCGCCGGGGCGGCGGGGCCCTGCGCGCCGAAGTACGGGTAGAACTGGTACCAGCATTCGGGCCGCGCGCGCACCTGGGCCTCGAGCACGTCGGCCACGGCCTGCGCGGCCCGCTGCACCTCCGCGGTGCGCGGCGCGTTGTGGTCCACGATGATTGGCTCGGCGGGAGTCACGCGGAAGCGCCCGCGTCCCTCGCGCACCAGGGTAATCGGCACGATCGGCGCGCCCGTCATGTACGCGAGCAGCACCGGGGTGCCGAGGAACTCCACGCGCCGTCCGAAGAACGTGACCGGCACGCGATCGCGATCGACGTGCCTGTCGGCGAGCAGGGCCACCACCCGCTGCTCGGCCAGCTTGCGGCGGATGAGCAGGGGCGTCTCGATGGACTGGCGCACCTCGAGCGTGTCCACGCCGAGCGACTCGCGGATGCGAAGCCGGTACGCGTTCACGTGCGGGTCGGGCTCGGCCATCGCCACGACGGTCAGCGGAACGCCGAGCGCGCGCATGAGGATGGCCCCCGCTTCCCACGTGCCGAAGTGCCCGGTGACGAGGATGACGCCGCGTCCCGCGGCCATCGCCCGCTCCAGCCACTCGCCCTCCCTGTAGGTGAACCGCTCGAGCACCTCGTCTCGCGACCAGGACAGCGCCTTCACGAACTCCACGTAGTCGTACGCATAGCTGCGATAGGTCTCGAGCGCACGACGATACAGCTGCGCCCGCGACTCGCCCGGGAACACGACGCCGAGGTTGGCGATGAGCCCTTCCGTCGCCGGCCGCAGCGCGCGCCGCAGGATGCGCGCGCCGATCTCCACGACCGGCCTGACGAACCACCACGGCGCCCATGCCGAGCCGTACAGCGCCAGCGTGAACACCAGCCCGTTGTTGAAGCCATGCGAGATCCAGCGCACGGGCTCGCGGCGCCACGAAGTCGCCGGCGTGGTCATCGGTGGCGCGGCTCCGGCGTGAAGCGGTAGACGATGGCCAGCACGACGTTGCGGGTGGTGTCACGCACGGGCCGCAGCTTGCTGCGCGCCCCGTTGTAGACGGCCGACACGGGCACGCCGACGACCGTCGCGCCGCGCCTGGTCAGCTTCACGATCAGCTCGGTCTCGAACTCGTAACCGCGGGCCGTCAGCGGTATGTCCCTGATGGCCTCGAGGGCGACGAGGCGGAAGCCCGATTGAGTGTCGGCCAGGCGGACGCCCATGAACGTCGAGAGCGCCCAGCTGCCAATCACGTTCGCCCAATAGCGCGAGGGCGGCATCGCCTCGCGGCGGAAGACGCGCTCGCCGATGACGAGCGCCGCGCCCGTACGCCGCGCGGCGTCGATCAGCCGGGGGATCTCGTCGGCGCGATGCTGCAGGTCGCCGTCCATGAAGAGGACGTGCGTCGTGTCGCCCTGCGAGAGGCGTTCGAGGCCGGCCCTGATCGCCGCGCCCTTGCCGGTGTTGCGCGGCAGCCGCAGCACCTCCGCGCCAGCCCGCGCGGCGATGTCACCCGTGCCGTCCGTCGATCCGTCGTCCACGACGAGCACGCGCGTCACCTCGGCCAGGGCGCCCTGTACGACCTGGCCGATGGCCTCGGCTTCGTTGAAGGCCGGGATGAGGACGGCCACCTTCATGGGCGCGTGCCCTCCCGCGCGACGAGCAGCGCCGGCAGCGTGAGCAGCGCCGCGACGAGCGACGCCCCTATCGTCGCCGACGAGGCCAGGCCCAGGGAGTACAGCGGCGCGTAGTCCGAGCGGATCAGGGTGCCGAACCCGACGAGCGTCGTCACGCCCGCCAGCAGCATGGCGGGCCCGACGATGGCGATCGCGTGGCGAGCCGACCGCGCATCCTGCGCGCGCAGCGTGGGGTGCACGAGATGGATGCCGTAGTCGACGCCGATGCCGAGGAACATCAGCACGGCGAAGATGCTGAACAGGTCCAGCTGCACGCCTGCCCAGCCGAGCGCGCCGAGGCCCCAGAGCAGGCCGAGCACCGTCGGCACGAGGGCGTGAAGCGTGGGCACGATCGCTCGGAACTCCATCCAGATGAGCAGGAGTACCACAATCGCACCGGCGCCGAGGCCCCAGCCCAGCTCGCGGGGAAATCGTTCCGCAAGCGTCGCGTTGACGACCGGGATGCCGGTCAGCACGAGCGACGGCTCGGCGGCCACCGCCGCGGCCAGCGCGTCGCGGGCCTCCGGCGACGCTGGCGTGGCGTACGACACGACGATCGGGCCGTCGGGCCCGTCGGCGACGAAGCGCCCGACGATGTCGCCGAGCCCGTGCGCTTCGTAGCCCTCGCGCGTCACCCGCGCGGCGGGGTCGAGCACCGTGGCGAGGCGCTCGGCAAACGGCGCGAACGTGCCCGCCACGAAGCCCGCCTCGCGTCCCGCGGCGTTGACGGCCTCGATGGCCTCGGGGATCGCGTCGCGGGCGGCCGCCAGCGCGGCGGCGCGGCGGGCCTGCGTCGCGGCGTCGGGGAGCAGCATCGTCGCGCTGGTCAGCCCCGCGTCAGGCACGCCGGCCGCGACCGAGGCCAGCCGCGCGTGCGCCTGCAGTTGCGCGTCGAGCGCTGGCCCCTCGCTGACGACGAGCAGCAGGTTGCGGGGCAGGCCGAACCGCTCGATGAGCTCCTGCTCCAGCGCGAAGCCGTCGCCGCGTGGACGCAGGCGCTCGAGCGACGGATCCACGGACAGGCGGGTCACGCCGCTGCCGAGCGCGACGGTCAGCAGCAGCGACCCGACGAGAATCGGGCCGCGGTGCCGCGTCACGAACCGCGCGAGCGAGGGGAGGGTCAGGTCTCGCGCCTGCGACGCCCAGGCCGCGCCCGGCAGCGCCGCGACCAGAAGCGTGAGCGTCAGCAGCGCCGAGAGCAGGATGCCGACGCCGACGATGACGCCGAGCTGCTGGAGGCTCGGGAAGCTCATGAACCAGAGCGCGAGGAACGTGGCCGTGGTCGTGACGGCGCCCAGCATGATGCTCACGCCCGTGCCGCCGAGCGACGACACGGCTTCGAGTGGCGAGAGGCCGCGCGCCAGCGCCGCCCTGTATGCCACAAACAGGAGCACGAGCCCGTCGTCGCCGAGGCCGAACAGCATCGCGGACGACCCGGCCGCCGCAGCTGCCAGCTCGACGCCCCACACCTGGTGCGCGGCGAGCGTCAGCATGGTCGACAGCAGGATCGGCAGGCCGCCGACCAGCACGACCCACCAGTTGCGGAACGCCAGGAAGAGCACCCCCAGGATGCCGGCCGTCGACAGCGCGGTGTTCGACATGGCCTCGCTCCTCACGAGCGCCTCGGTCTCGATGGCCGTGCGATGGCCGCCAGCCACGTCGATGCGTGGCGGCGGCAGCTCGTCGACCGCCAGCACGTCGGCCACCGTGGCCAGCGCGCGCGCGCGTGCGCCGTCGATCGCGTCGAGGACGCTGCGCGCGAACGTCGTGTCGAAGGGGGGCTCCGTCGGGTAGACCAGCAGCAGGCGGGCACGCCCGTCGGGCGTGACGTAGCCGTCGAGTTGCGAGGGGTCGATGCCGAAGATCGGCGTGGCGCCACCGACGGCGGGGCGCAGCAGCTCGAACCATCCGAGCGGATCGCGCTGCACGAGCGCCTTCACCTCCGGCGTGCCGACCGCGACGAGGTCCCGCGAGGCGGCCACGCGCGCCCGCGCCTCCTCCGGTCGCAGGCGGCTCAGCGCTTCCTCGAGGCGCACCTCGTCCAGCAGCAGCAGCTGACGATCGGCGAGGTAGCTCCAGTCCTTGTCACTGTCGCGCGGGCCGGCGTCGACCCGTGCCACCTGCGGCAGTGCGTCGAGCTCCTCGACGAGGGCGTCGACAAGGTCACGGTAGTCTGCGACAGCGTACCCATCCGGGGCCTCGACGACGAGGTAGAGGGCGTCAAGGCTGCCGAACGCGCCGAGGTACCGCTCGAACGCGCGGACCGGCCCGGTGTCGCGCGGCATCAGGTGCAGCACGTCGGCGTCGAAGCGCAGACGTGTCAGCGGGACGATGCACGCGAGCGCCAGCACACCGCAGATCGCGAACACGACCGCACGGTGCGCGCGCGAGGCGCGCATGAGGGCCTGGATTGCGCGGGTCACTGCAGATCAGGGGGCCGCTGCGGAGAAGGTGTCGGGCCCGATCTCGGGGTTCACGACGACGTCGCTGAACTCCATGCGGCGGCGGTCGCCGCCGGCAAGCTCCATCTCGAGCGCTTCGAGCAGGAGCGACTGCCGATCGATCCACAGATGCAGCCGCTCGACGCCCTCGCGCAGCTGCCGCCGGCGCGGGACGAAGGTCACCTTCCATGTCGTGGCGTCGTGTTCCGCCGCGGTGATGTCGAAGAGCTTGCGCAGCTCGTCGGGCGACTTGCCGATGAACATCCGCTCGGCACGGCGCAGCGAGCCGCGAACGTCGCGTGTCTCGTCGAGCTGCCGTGCGGGCCACTGGACGGTCATCCGGCCATCGACGATCCTGACCACTCGGCGATCGGGGGCCTCGTAGGTGAGGAGCACGTCCGCCGGCCGCCGTGCGACGACGTGTCCGCGTGCCACGACGGGCTCGGTGAGAAGCGTGGACGTGGTGGTCTCGACGAAGCTGGCGGAGATGCTCGTCAGCCGCGCCTCGAGAGGGGCCCCGCGACGGTAGATCTCGTCGAACAGGTCAGCCGCGCGCGGGGTGGGCTGCGGCGCGAGGGCCGCAAGGCAGATGGCGAGCGCGGTGGACAGCAACAGGCGTCGGCCGGATTGAGAGGCCATGAATCGAAATGGTAACGTACCGGCCGTGCGGAGACGGACCGTGGTCACCGGCGTGGCAGCCTTCTCGCCCGCGGGTGTGACGGTCGAGGCGTTCCGCGCGGCGCTGCTCGCCGGCGTGCCCCTCCACGGCGCGATCCGGACCTTTTCCACGAGCGACACGACGGCCCTGCAGGCGGCCGAGTTGCGCGACTTCGACCCTGCGGCCTTCATCCCGCCGATGAAGCTGCGGCGCATGGACGACGTCAGCCGGCTTGCCGTTGCCGGCGCACGCCTCGCCCTCGATGCCGCCGGGTGGCCCGAACGCGAGGACGGCTACGACCAGCTCGGCGTCGTGCTGGGCACGTGCACGTGCGGCGTCCATGCCACCGGCGAGTTCCTCGACCGCCTCCAGGAACTCGGCCCCACCGGCGCGCCGGCCCTCCTGTTCAGCAACACCGTGGGCAACGCGGCCGCAGGACTCGTCGGCCTCGAGCACAGGCTGCGCGGACCGAACACCACGATCAGCTACAAGGAAGCCTCCGGCCTGGCGGCGATGGCGATGGCTGCCGACCTGCTGCGCGCGGGCAAGGCCGACGCGTTCGTGACGGGCGGTGCCGAGGACATCTACGACCTCTACTACCAGGTGCACGACTGGTTCGGCGTGCTGTCGCGCGCCGGTGAGCATCCGGAAGGCGCGCGCCCGTTCGACGTCACGCGCAACGGGTTCGTGATGGGCGAGGGCGCGTACCTCGCGGTGTTCGAGTCGGCCGCATCGGCAGCGGCCCGCGGCGCGCGTGCGATGGCGGAGGTCGTCGGAACCGCCGCGGCAGGCAGCGCGACGGCCGTCAACGCGTGGCCCGTCGAGCCGGACCCGCTGGCCTGGTGCATGCGTGAAGCCTTGCGCGATGCGGGCATTGCGCCCGGCGACGTCGGCGCCGTGTACGCGTCGGCCAACGGAACGACGGTGCTCGATGCTGTCGAGGCGCGTGCGCTCGCCGCGGTGTTCGGCGAGGGCGGCGTGCCCGTCACGTCCATCAAGGCCATCACCGGCGAGGGTGGCATGGCGGGTGCCGCCAGCGTCGTGGCCGCCCTGCTGTGCGGCGCAGAGGGCGTGATCCCGCCCGTGGCCGGGCTGTCCGTCCCCGACCCGGCGCTGCCACCGCTCGATCTCGTGCGGGACGCGCCGCGTCCGCTGCCGTCGCCGTTCGTCATGGTCAACGGCTTCGCGAGCGGGGGCACGCTCTACAGCGTCGTGCTCTCCGTGTCACCGGCACGGCCTTCGGGCGGCCCGTCGCCCCGGCATCCGAACTGACGAGTCTGTCGGCGGCCCGGCGGGCGCGCGGCCACGTTTCCCGCGGGCGGCGCTGCCGGCCCGGGCATCGGCCGTTTGCTATACTTGCGCGTTTCCGCATGCCCGGATTGGGGCTGCAGGAGAACCGAGTGTGGCATTCGAGGCGTTGTCGCTGAACGGGCGCGTGGCCCTGGTGACCGGAGGCTCGCGCGGCATCGGACGCGCCATCGTCGAGCGGCTGGCCAGCCGGGGGGCCGCCGTGGCCTTCACCTACCAGACGCGCGAGGACGCGGCGCGCGACGTGGTGGAACTGCTGCGGTCACGCGGACATGACGTCGCGGCGTTGCAGGCGGACGTCGCCGACGAGGCGCAGGTGCAGGCGGCCGTCGCCGCGGCCGTCGAGCAGCTGGGTCCCGTCGACATCCTCGTCAACAACGCCGGAATCACGCGGGACGGCTATTTCATGATGATGGACCGCACGCGGTGGGACGCCGTGATGCGCACCAACCTCGACGGCGCCTTCCATTGCACGCGGGCCGTTGTCCGCGGCATGCTGATGCGTCGCTGGGGACGCATCGTGAACATGACGTCGCCGAGCGCCGTGGCCGGCTTGCCCGGCCAGGCCAACTACGCGGCGTCGAAAGCCGGCGTCATCGGCCTGACGCGGGCACTCTCGCGCGAGCTGTCGCCTCGGGGCGTGCTCGTGAATGCCGTGATGCCGGGGCTGATCGACACGGAGATGACCGCCGCCATTCCCGACGCCCAGCGCGAGGCACACCTGGCCAGCGTGCCGGTCGGTCGGCTCGGCACGCCCCACGAGGTCGCCGAGCTGACCGCGTTCCTCGCGTCGGACGCGGCCTCCTACATCACCGGACAGGTCATCGGCGTGGACGGCGGCCTGGTCTGAACGGAACGTCTCGAACTATGGACACCCTTCGCACCGAGATCAAGCAGGCCATCGTCCGCGCGCTGAAGCTGCCGATGCAGCCGGAAGACATCGACGACGCCGCGCCGCTGTTTGGCGACGGCCTGGGCCTCGACTCGATCGACGCCCTCGAGCTCGTCCTCGAGATCGAGCGCACCTTCGGCGTGGTCATCGGCGACGAGGAGACCGGCGGCCGCGTGCTGCGGTCCGTCGACAGCATCGCCGCCTTCATCGAGGAGCAGCGCAAGACGGCGTGAACGTCTTCACCGTCGACGTCGAGGAGTGGTTCCACGTCTGCGGGGTGGACGACCGCCTGCCGCGCGAGGCGTGGCCGACGTTGCCGAGCCGCGTCGTGGACACGACGCGCTGGCTGCTCGAGGACCTCGACAGGGCCCGGGTGCCGGCCACGTTCTTCGTCGTCGGCTGGGTGGCCGAGCGGCATCCGTCCCTGGTGCAGGAGATTGCGGCCGCGGGCCACGAGGTGGCGGCGCACGGCTTCTGGCACCGCCGCGCCTACGAACTGACGCCCGAGGCGTTTGCCGACGACCTCGAGGCCAACGTCGCGGCGCTGCGGTCGGCGGGCTGCGACAAGGTGCGCGCGTACCGCGCGCCGGAATGGTCGGCAAACGGCCGCGCGCCGTGGGCGCTCGACGTCCTTGCGCGGCAGGGCTTCACCGTCGACGCCAGCCGCGCGCCCGTGCCCGTCGTCGGCGACGCGCGCTATCCGCGCCGTCCGTACCCCATCGCGACACCGTCCGGCCCGATCATGGAGTATCCGCCGTTCGTGGTGACCCGCGGACGCTGGTCGTGGCCGCTCGGCTGGGGGTGGGCACTGCGTGCGGCGACACCGGAGGCGGTGATCAAGGCGGTCGAGGCGCGCAACCGCGCTGGCGATCCCGCGGTGCTGATGGTGCACCCATGGGAGATCGACCCCGACCCCCCTCGCGTGCGGCTGCCGGCGCATCTGCACTTCGGGCACTACTTCCGGTTGTCGGGCTTTCGCGAGCGGCTGCGCACCGTGCTGGCCGGCCTCCCGTTCCGCCCGATCCCCGCAACGTAAGATGGCACGGTGAACGTCCGCCGACTCGTGCGGAGGGCCGTGCCGCCGTGCGTCAGCCTTGCGGTCGCGCTGCTCGTCGGCGTCGGACCCGGCGCGTCTGACGTCCGCGCGCAGCAGGCGGCGGAGGTGCCGTCGCTCGTCGTCGAGTCGTCGGGCGTGTGGCCGATTGACGGTGACATCGCCCCGGCGGCGTGGCGGCTCGTGCACGACGTGGACGCGAACGCGCGTCGCTCCGTCGCGCAAAGCGAATTCCGAGACCTGACCCCAAACAGCGCACCGCGAGACCTGACCCCGCTCTGGCTGACGCTCCGCCTACACGCGCTCGCCGCCGAGGACGTGCCGGCGCTCGTCGAGACGGTGCGGCGGTTCGCGGAGGCTCGCGGTGACGTCCGGGTCGTCGAGATTGCCCCGGCGCGCCGTGGCGACGACGACGACCGGGTCGTCGACTTTCTCACGCGACGCCTGTCGGTCACCCTCAAGAGCGGCAGCGAGACCGTGGGCATCGCGCGAGCCGTCGCGTCGGCGGCGGACGTCGAGCGGCTGCGCGCCGAAGGCGTCGTCCCGTTGCTCGACGTCGTGGTGCTGCCCGACGCGGACGTGGCCGCTGCCGCTGCGCGGCTCATCGCGGAGCACGGCCTGACGCTCCGCACGGCCGTGCTCGCGCAGGCGCCGGGCGAGAGTGCGCAGGACCTGGCGGCGCGCGAAATCGGACGTCTGGGGGCGCATCCGGACATCGCGGGCTACGTGCTGCCAGGATCCGAGGCGGCCGGCGCGTCGCTGCTGGCCGCGGTGCGCACGCTGGCGCGTCCGGTGTCGCAGCCGCTGGCCGTCATCGACGCCGATATCCGCCTGACCAGCGCCGGCCGCGACGTGAGCGATCTCTGGCGGACGCGTGTGCTCTTCGGCACCGATTCCCTGGCCACCTACGTCGTCGTGGACGTCCCCGAAGGCGCGCCGCTCGCGGCGACGCTGCGGCTGGTGCTGCCCGTGGCCGGCAGCGCGGCGCTGCTCGATCCCGCGCGGGCACGCGAGATCCCGTTGCCGGTCGTGCGCGACCAGCCGCGGCAGGCGAGTGAAGTCGAAGTCGCGTTGCCGTCCCCAGGACGGTGGCTGATCGACATGCACCGCGAAGCCGACGCCTCGTTCGTGCAGCGCGAGGACGTCTCGGCCACGCGCCAGCTGACGGTCGACGAGATCATCGCGCGGCACCAGCTGCGGCAGGCGGCCACGCGCCGCGCCGCCGGCCGCTACATCGCCGACGGGACGATGCAGCAGTACTTCCGGCCGACGGTCACCGATCCGGGCTTCGACGTCTTCACGGAGAACCGCTACTACGTCGAGGGCGACCGCGTCGAATGGGAGGAGCTGTCGTTCTCGGTCAACGGCGCGCGCTGGGACGAGAACCGGCCGCCGTTTCCGCTCCTCCAGCCCGAGAAGGTGCTGTCGCCCCCGCTGGTCGTCGAGCTCGACCAGCGCTACCGGTACCGCCTCGCGGGGACGGAGCGCGTCGACGGCCGCGACTGCTATGTCGTCCGGTTCGATCCCGTCGACACGGAGGCGAGCCTCTACAGCGGCAGCGTGTGGATCGACACGCGGACCTTCGCGCGCGTGAAGCAGCAGGTCGTCCAGACCAACCTCGTGGCGCCTGTCATCTCGAACGACGAGACCCAGACCTTTGCGCCCGTGCCGCTGCCGGGCGGCGGCGAGGCGTTCCTGCCGGTGCACTCCTATACGCAGCAGCTGCTGCTCATCGCCGGCCGCAACCTGCTCGTCGAGCGGCGGATGGCGTTCACGCGCTACGTGATCGAGCCGGACGACTTCGAAGCGCGCCGGGAGGCTGCCCGGCGCAGCGACCGCGTCATGTACGTGGAGACCGACAGGGGCGTCCGCTACTTCGTCAAGGACGACACCGGGGCCCGCGTTGTCAGCGACGAGGGGACGCGGATGGCCAAGGCGCAGGCCATCGGCGTGACCATCGACCCGAGCTACGCCTTCCCGCTGCCGATGTTCGGCATCAACTACCTGAACTTCGAGTTCCTCGGGCGGAAGGACACCCAGCTGGCGCTGCTGTTCGGCGGCGTGCTCGCGGCCGGCAACATCCAGCGTCCGCAGGTGGCGGGACGACGCGTCGACCTCAACGTCGACTTCTTTGCGATCGCCGCGCCGGGCTCCGATCGCTTCTACGACGAGACCGGCGAGCACGAGGACGTGCGCCTGCTCACGTGGCCGCTGACGACGGGCGTCAACCTGGGCTTCCAGGCGACGAGCTACCAGAAGGTCACCGCGCAGCTGCACGGCCGCTTCGACGGCTTCGTCCGCGACCGCACGACGGCCGGGGACTACGTGACGCCGAGCAGCACGGTCACGGCGGGACTGGGGGCGCTCTACGAATACCGGCGCGCGGGTTACAGCGTCACGGCGAGCGGCGTGTTCTCGCGGCGGGCGTCGTGGCGGCCGTGGGGCAGGGCCGGCGCGCTCGAGCACTCGTCACGCGACTACGAGAAGTACGCGCTCAACGCGACCAAGACGTTCTACTTCGGGCCCTTCAGCAAGGTCGTCGTCAACGGCGCGTGGTTCACGGGCCGCCGCCTCGATCGCTTCAGCCGCTACCAGTTCGGCCTGTTCGACGAGACGCGCATTCACGGCGTGCCGTCGTCTGGCGTCCGCTACGGCGAGCTCGCCATGGCGCGCGGGCAGTACTCGTTCAATGTGTTCGAGCAGTACCGGCTCGACCTGTTCCTCGACCGCGCGTGGGGGCGCACGCGTGAGGTGCACGTTCCCTGGGAAGGGCTGACGGGCGTGGGGATGGCGGTGAACTTCCGGATCCCGCGGCGCAACCTGATCCTGCGCGCGGACATCGGTAAGAGCTTCCTTCCGGATCGCTACCGCAGGATCGGATCGACGGTCGTGCAGGTGATGCTGCTCAGGCCGATGAAATAGGCAGCCGCGGACCGCGCATTGCTCACCGCTTGCCGCTTGCCGCGAACCGCTGGCCGCTTGCCGCCAGCCGCCTGCCGCTGACCGCCCGGCGCACCGTACGGCTGGGCTGTCAGACCCCCTATCCATGCGGCGGCAACGCACTCCCGGTTTCCCTGCGCGCCGTTGGCGTCAGCGCCGGCGCTGACGGCGCGCCTGTCGGACGTACGCCGATAGGGGGAGGCATCGCCTCTACGTGCCCAGACTCAGCCGGTTGCGTCCGGGGCCTCGCTCCGTCTCCGTCCGTCCACCTGTCGGACGAGCGTCCTGGCGGGCGGTAGACTGTCACGGTGTCCGAACGTCGCATCGCGATCACCGGCATCGGCCTCATCTGCGCCCTCGGCCCCACCCGCGAGGCCGTCTGGCGCCACATGCTCGACGGCGCCTGCGGCATCCGTCCCGTTTCGCAGTTCGACACGGAGGGCTACCGCAGCGGCGTGGCCGCCGAGGTCGACCTGAGCGACGCCTGGGCCGACGCGACGCCCTTCCAGCGCCGGCGCTGGTCGCGCAGCGACATGATGGCGGTGCTCGCCGCGACGGAAGCGGAGCAGGACGCCGGCCTGCTCGACAGCGGCATCGACCGGCGGCGCGTCGGTGTGCTCCTGGGCGCGGGGACGGGCGACCTCGTGCGCAACGAGGCCTACTACTTCACGATGCGTCAGAAGGGCATCGACAGGGCGCGCCCGAGCTGGATCCACAACCACTTCGCGAGCACGCCCGTCGACGTCGTGGCGTCGCACCTCGGCGTCGAGGGCATGCGCAACTGCCTGGTGGCCGCGTGCTCGTCGAGCACCATCGCCATTCAGCAGGGCGTGGACGCCATCCGCGCCGGCCGGCTCGACGCGGCCTTCGCCGGCGGTACCGACGCGCTGGCGCGCCTCACCTTTGCCGGCTTCAACGCGCTGCGGCTGATGGACCCCGAGCCGTGCCGCCCCTTCGACAAGGGACGCAACGGCATGAACATCGGCGAGGGCGCCGCGATTCTCGTGCTGGAGGAGATGGCGCGCGCCCGCGCCCGCGGCGCGCACATCTACGCCGAGATTGCCGGCTGCAGCTTCACCTGCGAGGCCTATCACCCCACGGCGCCGGAGCCGGAAGGCAGGGCCATCGGCCAGACCATCGCCTCGGCCCTGAAGGACGCCGGCATCGATGCCGGCGCGGTGGACCACGTCAACGCCCACGGCACGGCGACGCCCCAGAACGACCGCGCCGAGTCGCGCGGCCTGCACGTGGTCTTCGGCGACCGCGCGCGTCGCCTGCCGGTCACGTCCATCAAGGCGATGATCGGCCACTGCCTGGGCGCTGCCGGCGCGCTCGAGGCGGCCGCCGTCGCCATGACCATCGACCGCGGCGTGATTCCCCCGACCATCCATCACGAGACGCCCGACCCGGAGTGCGACGTGGACGTCGTGGCCAACGAGGCGCGCGAGGCGCGCGTCCGCTGCGTCGTGTCAACGTCGCTGGCCTTCGGCGGCAACGACTCCGCGCTCGTGATGTGCGCCGTCTGAGGCGCGACGACCTGACAGCCCCCGCGCGGCCGCTCCCTCGCCCGTCCGCCTGCGGTCCGCAGTCCTGCCGGCCCCGCGTCAGAACGGGCGCGTCGCCGGACGGCGCTGGCCGCGCAGCGCCGCCTGGACGCTCAGGAACTCGCCGACGTTGTCCATCGTGAGCAGGCCCACCAGCCGTCCCTCGCTCATGATGGGCACGGTATGGCATGCGCGCGCCTGCAGCGCCTGGAGCACGTCGTCGAGGTCGTCGGCCGCGTCGGCAATCATGAAGTCGCGTCGCATGACGCCTGCCACGGGGGCGTGCTGCTCCTGCCTCGCGAGCGCGGTGAGCAGGTCGGCCCGCGTCAGGATGCCGTGCACGTCGCCGCGCTCGTCGACGACGGGGAAGTCCTGCTGCGTGCCGGCCAGCAGCAGCTCCACCGCGCGCGCCAGCGTGTCGTCCGGCGCCAGCGTGCGGAAGTCGGTGAGCATCGCCTGCTCGAGCGGCACGCCGCCGAGGACGGACCGGATCTCCGACTGCGCGGCCTCCTGGCCGGCGCCAATCCAGACAAACAGCGCGATGAAGATCAGGAACGGGTTGAAGAAGAGCCCGACGAGGCCGAAAAACAGCGCCATGCCCTGGCCGACGTTCGCCGCCACGCGCGTGGCCTCGGCGTAAGGCATCCGCATGGCGAGCAGCGCGCGCAGCACCCGGCCGCCGTCCATCGGGAACGCCGGCAGCAGGTTGAAGAGCACGAGCACGACGTTGACGACCATCAGCCGCTCGACGATCGACCCGCCGGCCAGCGTCACCGCGCCGGTCGCGCCCGGCCCCTCGGTCACGAACCACACCGCGCCCAGCACCGCTGCGATGACGACGTTGACGGCGGGTCCGGCAAGCGCCACCCAGAGCTCTTCGACCGGGTTGTCGGGCATCCGTTCGAGCTGCGCAAGGCCGCCGATGGGCAGCAGCGTGATGTTGCGCGTGCTGATGCCGAAGCGCTGCGCCGTGAGCGCGTGGCCGAACTCGTGCAGCAGCACGCACAGGAAGAGCGCCAGCACGAAGGCCATGCCGGCCAGCGCCGCTGCTGCGCTGCGACCTTCCTGCCAGTGCACGAAGCCCACCCACGCCACCAGCATCAGGAAGGTGGTGTGCACGTAGACGTCGATGCCTGCAAACGTGCCGACTTTCGTCGACCACTTCATCGGCAGCCTCCAGACACGTCCTCCGGCGCGCCGGTCACGGGGTTCCGTGTCGGCCGCCAGGTCACTGCATGGACGCGACGATCGCCAGCACCACGAGCACGGCGATCACGATCAGCGTCACCTTGATCCAGCTTACCGGGTAGGTGCCGCCCATCCGGCCGGTGACGCCGTTGACCACCGCCATGTACGTCCGGCCGCGATAGGTGTAGTTGAGCAGGTAGATGGGCACCAGGATGTGCTTGAAGGTGCGCCCCGACCACTGCGGGGCGATGCGGAGGTCGCGGTAGGTGTCGCCCGGAATCTCCGCGGCGCAGCGCTCGCGCAGCTCCGCCTCCATGTCGCGCAGCGACTGGGTGGCCGCCTCACCGAGCGCCACCTGGTAGTGCTCGACGACGTAGCCGGCCAGGTACCCCGTGTCGTAAGGGACGAGCCCACCGGTCGGGAACGGCTCGACCTGCGCCAGCAGCGCGCGGGGCACGCCGCGGGTCCCCGGAATCAGCACATCGTCGAACACGTGGTCGACGACGCCTGACACGCGCTCCCACCGGATGCGCCGGACACGGTTCTTCCCCTGCCTGACGTAATAGTAGTAGCCGGCCTGCGCGCTCCAGGGGCAGCGCACGCGCGCGTCGAACGTCCAGTACGGGATGTACAGCCCGTGCAGCGTGTCGACCAGCGCCTTGCGCTTGAACGCGTTCGGTGCGAGCCACTTGCTGGCGTACCAGTGGCGGATGGTCTCGCGCACCTGCGCCGTGCTGACGCGGAACGGCAGCAGGCTCTGCGGCCGGATGGGCGGCCTGACCTCGTCGTAGCTGACCAGCGCCGCCGAGCCGCAGAACTCGCAGTTCTGGCCGACGCGCGTGGCGTCGTAGACCATCACCGCCCGGCAGCTCCGGCACTGGACGCTGCGCGTCGTCGCCTGCCACCCGCGCAGCTCGTCGGGCAGGGCCTCGAGCGTCGCCGCGAGGTCGATCTCCTGGACGGCGGTCGCGTCCGCCGCAAACGTATAGGGCGCCTCGGTGCCGCAGTACGGGCAGACCAGCAGCTGGCGCTCGGCGTTCCACTCGGCCTGCGCGCCACACGCCTGGCAGGGCACCTTGTCGAGGGCGGAGATCTGGTGGGTCATGCGATCACAGAGGACGGCTCGGAGAGCCGTCCCTGCCACGTACCTGCCGGACTACTCCGCGAGGTAGGCGTCGAGCGCCTGGCGCGTCACGCGCCACGCCGAGCCGATCTTCTTGCCCTTCAGCTCGCCGCTCTCCAGCACCGAGACGACGTCGTTCTCGCTGACGCCGAGCACCTGCGCCACGTCGGCCGGCGTGAGCAGCTGCGGCGCCGCCGCCGGCGTCCCGGTGCCGGCCACTGCCGCGCCCGCTCCGGGGGCAGCCGCCCCGGTCGTCCCGCCGGCCAGGCCCGGCACGACGGCGGCGGGCTGGCCCGTCACGACGCCCGACTGCTGCATCATCTGCTGCGCGATGGCAAAGCCGACGGCCAGCTCCGACGCGGTCCCCGCGGCGCCGGCGCCACCCTGGCCCTGCTCGAAGCCCTTCGCCATCTGGTACTTCACGAAGTCGTTCAGGTTGCCGATGGCGGCCATGCTCGACCGCTTGTCGATGGCGGCCTCGACCTCCGGCGGCACCGACACGTTCTCGACGATGAACGACGAGATCTGCAGGCCGTACTTTGCCGCCATCACGGGGTTGATGAGCGGCAGCAGCGCCTCGCCGAGCTCGGTGTAGCGCGTCGCGACGTCCAGCACCGGCACCTGCGACGACGCCAGCGCGTCGCTGAACACCGACACGATCCGCGACCGCATCGTGTCGGCGAACTCGTCGACCCGGAAGTTGTGGTCGGAGCCTGCCACTTCCCTGAGAAAGAGCGGTACGTCGACGACCTTGAAGTCGTAGGTGCCGAAGGCGCGCGCCCTGACGATGCCGAAGTCCTGGTCGCGCAGCATGATCGGGTTGCTCGTGCCCCACTTGTTCCCCGTGAACACGCGCGTGTTCACGAAGTACACGTCCGCCTTGAACGGCGAGTTGAACCCGTAGCGCCACGACTTCAGGCGCGTGAGGATCGGGATGTTGTCGGTCGTGAGCGTGTGCTTGCCCGGGCCGAACAGGTCGCCGAACTCGCCGAGGTAGACAAACTGCACCGCCTGCGACTCGCGCACGATGAGCTGCGCGCCGTTCTTGATCGCCTTGTCGTCGTCAGGAAAGCGGTAGGAGATGGTGTCGCGCGAGTCGTCGGTCCACTCGATGACCTCGATGAGCTCGCCCTTGATGAAATCGAAGATCCCCATACGCGTGCGTCTCCCTCGAACCGGCCGGCCCTAGCCGGCCACCTGCGCCATCCCGACGCGCGGCAGCTGCAGCGCGCCCACGTTGTCGAACCCGCCCTCGTCGCGCGCGAGGACGCCGCCGCCCGTCATCCGGAGCAGCACGTCCGCGAACGTCTCGAGCCTGGCCACCGTCGCCTCCAGCCGTGACGTCAGCGCCGCGTCGTCCAGCGGCTCGGCGAGGTCGCGCTGGAGCTGCTGGAGCCATGGCACGTCCATGAAGTTCACGTAGCCGGGGCCGGCGCCGTCGGACGTTTCCGCCTCGTACCAGTCGCGCAGCCGCCGCTGCATGCGGGCGTGCACCAGGAAGAACCGGTAGAGCAGCGGCTCGAGCGAGCGCATGTACGCGAGGTCGCGGTACTTGCGCTGGAAGTACAGCGGCGCCGAGACGCCCCAGTAGCAGGCGTTGTCCCAGGCGACCTTCGCCGTCATCACCTGCGCATGGCCCATCAGCGGATACTGCCCGCTGTAGAGCCGCAGGAAGGCGTCGAAGACGCGCAGGTACATCCGGCTGAAGTACCTGGCGTGCTCGTCGATCGGCAGGCCGTGCCTGTCGCGCACGATCAGTTCGGTCGTCAGGTCGTTGCCGATGGCGATGAAGTCGGAGCCGGGCGAGTAGAACGGGTCGGTGAACGGCCCGGCCTCGCCGATGAGCGCCCACCTGTTGGCGCCGTACATCCGGGTGCACCCGTGCGCGTAGTGGTGCAGGCCGAGGAAGTCCTCGACCTCGTCTCGATGCGCCTCGAGCACCTCGGCGCACTGCGGCTCGTGCCGGTGAAGCCACGCCATCGCCTTGGCGTGGCGGTTCAGCGTGCCGTAGGGATGCAGCTCGCCGTCGGCGACGATGCCGACGCTCGTGCAGCCGGAGCCAAGCGGGATGAACCAGGTCCAGTAGCCGTGGCCGAGGAAGTGGACCGTGCTTAGCCAGCGCTCACCGCTCGGCACCTCGGCGCGCCAGCCCGCGGCGCTGCTCCAGTCATCCACCTTCAGCGCCCGTCCCACGCGGAACCACACGGCGTTGGCATGGTGCGGGGCCTCCTTGCGGAGTCCCAGCTTGCGCCGCAGCAGGCCGTGGCGTCCGGTGGCGTCCACCACCCAGCGGCTGCGCACCGTGTGCACGGCGCCGTCCACGAGCACGTCGGTCTCGTGGTCGTCGTCGTACAGCCGGATGTCCTCCACGCGCGCGTCGGTGACGACGTCGATGCCCGATGCGCGATTCGCCTCGACGAGGTAGTTCTCGAAGCGGCCGCGATCGAGCTGGAACGACGGCACGCGCGGAAAGACGCGGGGGCCGGCCTCCGCGCGGTCCTCCACGCGCCTGTTGCCGTCGCGCGTGAAGAAGTAGCGCAGGCCCAGCTTCGGCAGCTGGCGCTCGAGCAGGTGCGCGTCGAGGCCGAGCACGTGCGAGAAGTAGTGGGCCCCGATCTCCACGCTCGACTCGCCGACCTTGAACGCGGCCTCGGCAAACGGGTGGTGCTGCTTCTCGACGACGAGCAGCCGGATGTCCGGCGCCTCGCGGCGAAGCTGCCGGGCCAGGGTGAGGCCGGCGAGTCCGCCACCGGCAATGACGACGTCGTAGCGCGACTTCATGGGTGCCGGACGTATCGTACAGGAGTGCGACCGACGACAGCGACAGCGGTCTTCCTCGGCTTTGCCGGCCTCGCCGCGGCGCAGAGCTGGCCGCTGCTGCGCGTCCTCTCGTCGCGCATCGCCAACGACCCCATCGACCCGCTGCTCAACGCGTGGCTGCTGTGGCACGGCGCGCGCGTGCCGCCGTGGTCGCCGGCCTGGTGGTCGCCGCCGGCCTTTGCGCCGATGACCGGCGCGCTCGCGCTGTCCGAGCACCTGCTTGGCCTGCTGTGGATGGCCGCGCCCCCGCAATGGCTCGGGGCCTCGCCGGTCGCCGTGGCCAACGCGCTCGTCCTGCTGTCGGTGCCGCTGGCCGGCTTCTCGATGACATGGCTCGTGCGCCACCTCGCCGGCCGGCTGGACGTGGGCCTCGCCGCGGGCTGCCTGTTCGCGTTCGCGCCCTACCGCCTGGCACATCTCGCCCACGTGCAGACGCTGTATGTGGGATGGGCCCCGCTCGTGCTGCTCGGCCTGCATCGCTACCTGCACGAGCCGCGCTGGCGATGGGCGATCCTTTCAGCCGCGGCCTTCGCGCTGCTGTCGCTCACCTCCGGCTATCACCTGCTGTACTTCTCGATCGTCGTGGCCGCCTGGGCGGCCTGGTTCCTGGCTGGAGCCACGGTCCGGCGATGGCGTCCGCTCGCCATCGCCTGGGCGCTCGCCATGGTCGTGGTGGCGCTGCCGCTCATCGGCTATCACCGCGTGCATGCCGAGCAGTCGCTCAGCCGGATGCCTTCCGAGATTGAGGCATTCAGTGCCGGCGTGGACGATCTGGCCCGTGCGCCGGCCCTGTCGCTGCTGTGGGGGCGCGAAGGCGACGTCCGGCTGCCGGAAGCCGCCCTGTTCCCGGGCGCCGGCCTCATCGCGGGGCTTGTCATCGCGTCGGTGGCGTTCGTGACGCGCCGCCACCTGGAGCCGGCGCGTCCGGTCCGCCCGACGCGGCGCCTGGACGTCGCCCGCCTGACCAGCCGCGTGGCGCGCGTGGTCGCGCTCGTGGCGCTGCTCCTGGCGGTCGTCGCGGCGTGGATGCCCATCGACACCGAGCTGGCCGGGCAGCGTATCTCGATGAGCAGCCCGTCGAAGTCGGGAGGCATCGCGGCGGCCGCCGCGCTGCTGGCCGCCCTCACCAGCGGCCCCGTGGTCGCCGCCCGCCGCCGTCGCGCGATCGCGCCGTTCTATGCGCTGGCGGCCGCGGGCACGCTGGTCCTGGCGTTCGGGCCGACGGTCAGGTTCGGCGACGTCCGGCTGTGGGCGTATGCGCCCTACAGCTGGCTGATGGCCCTGCCCGGCGGCGACGCGCTGCGCGTCCCCGCGCGGATGTGGCTGTGGACCGTGTGCCTCCTGTCGGTGGTGGCCGGGCTCGGGCTCGCCCGGGTCGCCGCGAGGTCGTCACGTGCGGCGACGGCGCTGGCGGCTGGCGTGGCCATCCTGGCCGTGGCCGACGGCTGGCCCCGCGAGTTCCCGCTGGCCGAGTTGCCGGCGCCGCCCCACGAGGCGGTCATCCGCCTGGCGGGCGAGGGCAGGCGTGTGATCGAGTTGCCCATGCACGACCCGGAGCGCGACACCGCGGCGATGTACCGCGGGATGCTCCATGGCGCGCCCGTCGTGAACGGCTACAGCGGTCACGTGCCGCCGCACTACATGCTGCTGGAGCGTGCGGCGAGCGAACGCGATCCCGACGTGCTGACCGGCCTGGCCCGTCCGACCGGCCTCGTCGTGCGCGTGGACATGACGTCGCCCCAGGCCGCCGACCTTGTCGAGTGGGTGCGGCAAGCCGGCGGACAGCCCATCGCGTCGGACGGGCAGCGGAGCATCTACCTCGTCGACCCGCCACCGGCGGAGCCCGCAGCCCCGGCCGCGGCGCCAGCGCAGGTGCTGCGGCTCGAGGCCCTGCGCGCCAGTCCCGCATCCGTGGACGCGCTGGTCGACGGGGATCCCGCGAGCCGCTGGCACACGGACGGGCCGCAGCAGGCGGGGGACGGCATCGTGATCGGCCTCGCGGAGCCTGCCGACATCACCGGCCTCGCCTTCTCGCTCGGGCCGTTCATCACCGACTACCCGCGCCTGCTGACCGTGGAGGTCGACACGGGGACGTCGCCGGACGGCGCCGAATGGCAGGCCGTCTGGACGGGCCCCACGACGGGCCTGGCCCTTCAGGCGGTCGTCGCCTCGCCCGGCGAGGCACGCGTCACGATCCGGTGGAATCCGCTGGCGGGCCGCCGTGTCCGGCTGACCACCGCCGGACACCCGACAGCCTGGTGGTCGATGACGGCCCTCGAGGTGCTGAGGGCGCCGGAAGGCCGTCCCTGAGCCGCGTCGCGGCGACCGGACGCCGTGGCAATCGCCCGCTGCACGCATTTCTTCCATGAGTTGTACGCATGCTTCCGAGGGAGCGCATACACTTCTTGCACGTTCCACTCAGGCGTGGTCCCCCTCCCCGGGCCGTGCCGTCGAGTGCGACATCCCGGGGTTCCCGATGGACAACCAACACGTGCCGATGCGGCCGCAAGGCGGCCTTTACGATCCTTCCTTCGAACACGATGCCTGCGGCGTCGGGTTCCTGGCCCACCTCAAGGGCCACGCGTCGCACGACCTCGTCGATCGCGCGCTCCAGGCCCTCGAGCGGCTCGAGCACCGCGGCGCCACCGGGGCAGAGGCCAACACGGGCGATGGCGCCGGCATCCTCCTCCAGATTCCGCACAAGCTGTTCGAGCGCGAATGCTCGCTCGGCCGGATCGTCAACCCGGAAGACGGCAAGGCGCTGGCGAGCCTGCCGCCGGCGGGGCGGTACGCCGTCGGCGTCTTCTTCAGCTCGCCCGACGCGCAGGCCTCGGCGCTCGCCAAGCTCATCTTCGCGATGATCGTGCGCCAGGAGGGGCAGAACCTCATCGGCTGGCGGCGCGTGCCGACAGACAACCGCAGCCTCGGGGAGACGGCGCGCTCGGTGGAGCCGGTGATGGACCACGTGTTCATCACGCCCGGCGAGCACGTCGAGGACGAGGCGACCTTCGAGCGCAAGCTGTACGTCATCCGCAAGCGCTTCCAGTCGACCATCAGGACCAGCGGCATCGACGACCGGCAGTACTTCCACGTGCCGAGCCTGTCGTCGCGCACCATCACCTACAAGGGGATGCTCACGCCGCTCCAGCTGCGCGAGTACTTCGCCGACCTCGACGACCCGCGCACCGAGAGCGCGCTGTGCCTGTTCCACTCGCGGTTCAGCACCAACACGTTCCCGAGCTGGGAGCTGGCGCACCCCTACCACCTCATCGCGCACAACGGCGAGATCAACACGCTGCGCGGCAACATCAACTGGATGCGCGCCCGGGAGGCCATGCTGGCCTCGCCGCTCTTCGGCGACGACATCAGGAAGATCCTGCCCATCGTGCGCGAGGGGCTGAGCGACTCGGCCTGTCTCGACAGCGTCCTCGAGCTGCTGGTGCAGGGCGGCCGCTCGCTGCCGCACGCGGTGATGATGCTGGTGCCCGAGGCCTGGGAGCACCACGAGACGATGAGCGCGGAGAAGAAGGCGTTTTATGCCTACCACTCCTGCCTCGTCGAGCCGTGGGACGGGCCGGCGTGTGTCGTCTTCACCGACGGGCGGCAGGTGGGCGCGGTGCTCGACCGCAACGGGCTGCGTCCCGCGCGCTACTGGGTGACGGCCGACGACCTCGTCATCCTCGCCTCCGAGGTGGGCGTCCTCGACGTGCCCGCCGACCGCGTGGTCGAGAAGGGACGGCTGCAGCCCGGCAAGATGTTCCTCGTCGACCTCGACGAGCAGCGCATCGTCGCCGACGAGGAGATCAAGCACCGCATCGCGACCGAGCAGCCCTACGTCGACTGGGTGCGCGAGCACCTGGTGCCGCTCGAGGCGCTCCAGGAGGCCGAGATCCCGCCCCGGCTGACCGGCGAGACGCTCCAGACGCAGCTGCGCGCGTTCGGCTACACGCAGGAGGACTTCAAGCTGCTCATGGCGCCGATGGCGCTGCGCGGGGAGGAGGCCGTCGGCTCGATGGGCAACGACGCCGCGCTGGCGGTGCTCAGCGACAAGCCGCGCCCGCTGGCCGACTACTTCCAGCAGCTGTTCGCGCAGGTCACCAACCCGCCGCTCGACGCCATCCGCGAGAAGCTCGTCACGTCGGTGACGACGGCCATCGGGCCGGAGCGGAACCTGCTGCTGCCGGAGCCCGAGAGCTGCCGCATGGTGCTGTGCGAGTCGCCGTTCCTGACCAACGCGCAGATGATGCGCTTCAAGGCGCTCCAGCGCTACGACAGGTCGGGCCGGCTCCAGACCGTGTCGGGGCAGCGTGACCAGCCCTTCTACGTCACGGTGCTCGACATGGTCTTCCCCGTTGCGGAGGGGCCTGACGGCCTCGAGCCCGCGCTCAAGGCGATGTTTGCCAAGGCCGACACGGCCATCGCCAACGGCGCGAAGGTGCTCGTGCTGTCGGACCGCGCGGCGGATGCCGACCACTGCCCGATTCCCGCGCTGCTGGCCGTGGCCGGGCTTCAGAACCATCTGGTGCGCGAGCGCACCCGGACGCGCGTGACGCTCATCGTCGAGACGGGCGAGGCCCGCGAGGTACACCACTTCGCGACGCTCATCGGCTACGGCGCGAGCGCGGTGAATCCCTGGCTGGCGCTCGACGCGCTGCCGATGCTGCGCGAGTACGGCCTCGTCGACGCGTCGGTGAGCGACGACCAGCTGCGCAAGGCGTTCCTGAAGGCGATCGAGAAGGGCGTCGTGAAGGTGATGTCCAAGATGGGCATCTCGACGATCGCCAGCTATCGCGGCGCGCAGATCTTCGAGGCGGTGGGCCTGTCGAAGACGCTGGTCGACAAGTACTTCACCAACACCCCGTCACGCATCGGCGGCATCGGCATCACCGAGATCGCCGCCGAGGCCCTCGCGCGGCACGCCTCCGGCTGGCGGAAGGCCGCTGCAACGGCCGCCGAGGCCGACGGGCTCGAGCCCGGCGGGCAGTACCAGTGGCGCCGCGACGGCGAGCTGCACCTCTTCAACCCGGAGACGGTGTTCAAGCTCCAGCACGCCACGCGGACGCGCCGCTTCGAGATCTTCAGGGAGTACACCTCGAAGGTCGACGACCAGTCGCGCCAGCGGGCAACGCTGCGCGGCCTGTTCCGCATCCGCACGGAGGGCCGCACGCCGGTCCCGATCGAGGATCCCGCTCCCGCCCCAGAGCTCGACGCCCGTGC